>JBATDH010000188.1:0-6526 GCA_049663365.1 Albidovulum sp.
GTGCATTGCGCAGCGCGCAGCACCTGCAAGCGCCGCTGGCACAGGGTTTCGCCGAAGCCTCCGCCCGGTTCGACCACCCCACTGACGCGTTGCCGCAGCCGGATGAGGCGGTCCGGGAAAACCTTCCGCTCGGGGCCGCCCGCGCGCAGGTGCATGAAAACTACATCATCGCCCAGACCGCCACCGGCATCGTCATTGTCGACGGGCACGCCGCCCATGAACGGCTGATCTATGAACGGCTGAAGGCCCAGCGCGACGCCAGTGGCATCGCCGCCCAGGCGCTGCTGATCCCGGAAATCATTGATTTGTCCGAATCCGACGCGGCAGTTCTGCTGTCCCATGCCGAAACGCTTGCCACCCTCGGTCTTTCCATCGAGCCTTTCGGCGGCGCGGCCATCGCCATTCGCGAAACCCCGGCCATTCTCGGGGCCATTGACGCCACCGCGCTGATCCGCGACATCCTTGACGAGTTGCACGACCTTGGCGACAGCCAGCGCCTGCAAGCGCGTCTGGATGGCGTCCTGTCGCGCATGGCCTGCCACGGCTCGATCCGCAGCGGTCGCCGGATGCGCCCGGACGAGATGAACGCGCTTTTGCGCGAAATGGAGGCAACCCCGCTTTCCGGCCAGTGCAACCACGGTCGCCCCACCTATGTGGAGCTGAAACTCACCGATATCGAACGGCTTTTCGGGCGCACATGATTACCTTCAACGGCCAGACCTATGCCCTTGATGACCCTTTCGTCATCGCAGCCCTCGCCGGGGGCGCGCTTCTCGTCCTGCTCTTCATCCTGATCATCGCGACGATGCGCGCCGCCGGGCGTTCGGCGAAAATGACTGAACCGATGCTTTTTCAGATGCAAAACCTCGGCCAGCGGGTGCAGTCGCTCTCGGACGGGCAGAACCAGCTTTCCGGCGGGCTGACCCATGTCTCCGAGGCGCAGGCGACGGCGCAAGCCAGAATGCTGCACCTGATGGAACAGCGCCTTGCCGATGTGACCAAGAACATGACCGAGAGCCTGCAAGGCACCGCCACCCGCACCGCGCGCAGCTTGGGCGATCTGCAACAGCGGCTGGAAACCATCGACAAGGCCCAGACCAATATCGAAAAGCTGTCGGGCGATGTGCTGAGCCTGCAAGACATCCTGTCAAACAAGCAGACCCGCGGTGCCTTTGGCGAAATCCAGCTTAACGACATCGTCCACAAGGCCCTGCCGCCGGATGCCTACACGCTTCAGGCGACGCTCTCGAACGGCAAGCGCGCCGATTGCCTGGTTCATCTGCCCAACCCCCCCGGCCCCATCGTCATCGACAGCAAATTCCCGCTGGAGGCCTATGAGGCGCTGCGCCGTGCCACCAACAATTCCGAGACGATCGAGGCGCAACGGATGCTGAAAATTGCCGTGCGCAAACACATCAAGGACATTTCCGACCGCTATATCCTTGATGGCGAAACCGCTGACGGCGCGCTGATGTTCCTGCCGTCCGAGGCGGTCTATGCCGAACTGCACGCCAATTTTCCCGAACTGGTGCGCGACGGGTTCGCCGCCAAGGTCTGGATCGTCTCGCCCACCACCTGCATGGCGACACTGAACACCATGCGGGCGATCCTCAAGGATGCGCGGATGCGCGAACAGGCGGGCGCGATCCGCACGACGCTCAGACAGCTTCACCGCGATGTGGAACTGGTGGTGGAACGGGTGTCCAAACTCGACACCCATTTCACCCAGGCCCGAGGCGACATCGACGACATCCTGACCGCCGCCGAACGGGCCGGCAAACGCGCCGGTAGGCTGGATAATTTCGATTTCGAGGAATTGGCACCCGAGTCAGATGGTGCAGGCGTCGTGCCTTTGGTCAAACAGTAACGCCGTTTCGCCGCGCTGAACCAATCACCCGCCTCGGCTTCAATGGCATCAAGCAGTGCTGCCGCCGTCGATGGTGATGATGGTTCCCGTAATGCGGCCCGCCTCAGGCCCGAGCAGATAAGCAACCGCGCCGGCTGCGTCTTCCGGTCTGGCGAGGCCAAGCGGGGCACGCCGCCGGATTGACGCCATCTTGTGCAGGTCAAGCCCCTGCGTCATCTCGGTTTCCATATAGCCTGGTGCAACACAGTTGACCGTGATGTTGCGTTTCCCCAATTCCCGCGAAAGCGAACGGGTCATGCCTTCAAGCCCCGCCTTTGAAGCGGCGTAAGCCGCCAATCCGTGAAATCCGGTGGACGCAATTATCGAGGATATGCTGACGATCCGCCCTTGCTTTTGCGCCAACATGCCACGGGATGCATATTTGATCAAAACCAGCGGGGCCATGAGGTTGATGGTCAGGACGGCCTGGATGTCCTTTTGGTGCATCGTCGCCAGAACCCCGTCGGTGCCGATGGCGGCGTTGTTCACAAGCCCCCAGAGCGGTCCGTGGCGGTTGACGACATCGCCAATCAGGCCAGGGATGCCATTGATATCGCCAAGGTCGTTTTTGATGAACTCAGCGCGACCATTGCTTTCATTCACGACCGTTTCATAGGCTTCGCTGAGGCCACGGCTGGTACCGATAATGCGGTATTGTTCCGGATCGGCCAGCAGGCGTCGCGCCGTTTCAAGCCCAAGGCCCCTGGAAACCCCGGTGATCAAAACCGTCTTCATCCTACAAAACCTTCCTTGCGTATCAGTTTGCCCGCCGCATTCGTCTCAAACCCGTCGACAAATCTGATAATTGCCGGCACCGCCTCACGGACAAGCGCGTTGCGGCATCTCTCAAGCACTGTTTGCTTTACAGTCGCCGCGTTGGCACCATCTTCCAGCAGTATCTCGGCTACGACAAGCGTTCCTGTGATCGGATTCTTTTTGGACGACACCTGAACAAGTGCCACACCGGGCACGGCTTTTACGATGTCCTCAACCGTTTCAGGATAGATCTTGACGCCGCCGACGTTGATGACGCCGTTTTCTCTGCCAAGGAAAAACAGGCGCTCGCCGTCTTCGAGGATCATGTCGCCCGACCGGACAAAGCCGCTCTTGTCGACTTCAGTCCCATTTGAATGCGACGGGGCGGCATGTGCCGGGCGAAGCCACAAGACGCCATCGGCAATCTTCAGTTTCGTGCCGCCCGACGCACCTTGCAGATAGGATCTGGGGAATCCGGCCCTGCCGTCGTTGACCGAGAATCCGACACCGGCCTCTGTCGAAGCGTAGATATGGGTTATGCGCGCGTTGGGGAACGAAGTCTTCACGGCGTCGAGCGTCGCCTGATCGACAATCTCGCCGCCGAGTGTCGCCTGTCTTAGCGGCAGAGTTTCGTGGCCGGGGACCATGAGAATCCTGCGCCAAAGCGTCGGAGTCGCCGACAAATGGGTACAGGTGTTGCGTGCCAGCTCCTCTATCTGCGCGCCAATCGGCCTGCGCGTATCAACGGCAACCAGCCGCCCCCCACCGATCAGGGCTTGCAGTGTCACCTGCAATCCTGCGAACCGGGTGGGATCGTATAGCAACCCCCAGCAGGGGGCGGTGTCGAATGGAAACCGGTAGACACTGCGCGCCAGAGACTGAAGGGTGTGCGGCACGGTCTTCGGCGTGCCTGTCGTGCCGGAAGTAGTCATCAGCCAACTGGTCTTTTGTGTGGCCGGACTACTTCCCTTTACAATGGCGTGCTCGAAACTGACCGCAGCATCCAGCGCCATCAGCTCATCACGATCGGTGATCAACACATCGCAACCTGCCCGGTTGATCAATCGCGTCGTGGTATTGACGTCAAGCGCGCCCGAAACAAGAAGGATCGCGCCAACTCTGCCGTCGAGCGCAACCAGTGCCTGAATCAATAAAACCGGGTCCACCAGGCTGACGGCGACACAGCTATTCGCGGCAAGACGATCGGCTGCGCAGCAGTTACCAAGCGTTTCCCCATCAAGGGATGTCCTGTTTGGAGAGAAAATCTCCGCGATGCGCAACTGACCGGATAGAGAAATCATGCTTGGGGCTGATATTTTTCGTAGAACGCCACAAATTCCGCGAAGGTCTGCGGATAGTAAGAATCGGCGGACAAAGTAAATGGATCGAAGCCAAGTTCTTCGTCGAGCATCGAAACAAAGATCGCGAAACCCAAACTGTCCAGCCCTGAATCCAGCAACACTGTTTCAGGTAACAGCGCCGGGGCATCTGTGCCCTTTTCCTGCCGCCATATTTCAGCGAACACCTTGCGGATCCTTGCGTCAAGCTCACTCATATTTTTTCCTTATCTCTTGGCCCGCGCCGTGGTCCCTCTGTTGTCCCCGCGAAAATGCGGGCATTCCCCTGAAGACCGCGTTTGTGCAGATCATTCAAGGGCCAATAACGGGTATTCTGGTTGCGTTCGTGGACCGCTACATTGAGCCCGGTATTGTTAATGGCCACATTGGGGGTGGTGCCGCTGAAGGGACTCGAACCCCCGACCCCATCATTACGAATGACGTGCTCTACCATCTGAGCTACAGCGGCTTACAGGCCCGATTTTGGCCCTCTCGGTTACACGGCGGCATTTCTAACTCATTGGCCTGGAACGTCAATCACGGACAGGTCCGCAAGTCACGAAACAATTGCCCTGCCATCTGAGCTATTGGGGCTGCGCGGCTGCCCGTGTAAACGCTATGGGCAAACCGCGCAAGGTGGAATTACCGGGAAACTAGGGTGTTGACCCTTCGGATGCAAAGCGCGGCTTGCCCTGGGGCGGCATCAAACTGTGCCGGGCACGGCGCCACAGGGATGGGCAGGTCTCTGACCGCCCGATACCCGCTTGTTTTTCGCGAGATAACCGCCGATGCTTTGCGTCTGTTTCATCCGGAGGTTGCCGTGCGCCATTTGCTTTTCCCGCTTTTCTTTATCGCGGCCCCGGTTCAGGCCGAAACCATCGACGCCGTTGGCAAGGTCACCCGTGTCGCGCTTTTCCCCTGGGGGGCGAGCGTTGTGCGGCAGGTGGCATTCACCTCTGCTGCCGGGGCGCATGAAGTGGTGGTCTCGGGCCTGCCGGAAGGAACCGACGCCGAGTTTCTGCGCGTGTCTGGCCCGGATGATGTGACGGTCGGCGCGATCAGTCTCGCCAGCGGGCGGTTGCCGGTGACAATAGATCGTAAATCGCCCGAAGTCGTTGCCGCCGAAGCTGAGGTGGATCGTCTGGAAGCCGTCCTGCGCCAGCGCGATGCAGCGATTGCGGCGATTCGGCTGCGGGTTGACGCGGCGACTGAACAGGTGGCTTTTCTGCGCGGTCTGGGGCAGGGCAAGGCCGCCGAAACGCTGGGGTCGGCCACGCCCGATGATCTGCGTGCCCTGACCAAGATGGTGGGTGAGGAAGTGCTGGCCGCACATCAAGCCGGATTTGCCGCCGAACAGGAAGCGCAGGCCGGAGAACTCGAACGTTTGGACGAGGTCGAAGCGCTGCAAAAGGCGCAACAGGCATTGGCGGCGCTAACCGAGACGGATGAAGAGGGCGCGGCCCTGACGCTGGCCGTGCAAACGGTGATTGATGGCCCCGTGAGCCTTGAAGTCACCACCTATACCGACGAGGCGTATTGGCAACCGGCCTATGATCTCTTTTTGATGCGCGACGGCACACCCTCTCTCACCCTGGAACGTTCGGTGGTGGTCTTGCAAGAAAGCGGCGAAGACTGGCTGGAGGTGGAACTGGTGCTGTCGACAGCGCGACCGGCGGAGCAAAGCAACCCCTCGCGACTATGGCCGCAGCGATTGGAGATTGAAAGCGAGGTGGAGCGTGCGAAGCGCATGGCAGAAGCGGATTCCCGCGAATTCGCTGGCATGGCCGAACCCGTGATGGAGCCAATGGTCTATGAGAGTGCTGCAATGGAGCTCATCGGCACCACCGTTACCTACCGTTACCCGACCCCGGTCGATCTGCGCAGCGGCGTCGATGCGTTGCGGTTGCGGCTCGATACATTGACGGTTTCCCCCGAATTGCGGGCGGTCGCGGTGCCGTCGCAGGATGAAACCGCCTATCTCATGGCCGACATCACCAACACGACGGGCGAGATCATTCTGCCCGGTTCGGCGATGCTTTATCTTGACGGGGCCTTGGTGGGGCGGTCGGAACTGCCGCTGACCGCCGCCGGGGCCAAGGCGGAAATCGGCTATGGGCCCATCGACGGTATGCGCCTGACCCGCACGGTGCCGAACCGCAGCGAAGGCGGGCGCGGTATCATTGCCACCACCAACCAACGCGACGAGTTGGCGATGATCACGGTCGAGAACCTGACAGGTCAGGCCTGGCCTTTGCGGGTCATTGACCTAATCCCTTATTCCGAGCAGGACGATTTAGTGGTCACCTACAAGGCCACCCCACCCGCCACGACCGTGGATGCCGATGGCAAGCGCGGGATGCTGAGCTGGGACATGGATATTGGCGCAGGCGAAACCCGTGAAATCCGGCTGGAACATAGCGTCAGTTGGCCCGATGGAATGGTGCTGAAATAGCTTCTTGCCGCTGAATCCCCAGATCACAACAGCTCACATTCGGGGCGCGGCGGCGCGGTGCAGGCGGTCGTTGAT
>JBATDH010000189.1:0-5352 GCA_049663365.1 Albidovulum sp.
AGCACCGTCACCACCGCGCCCGCGTAAAGCTGCGCCTCGGCCCCGATGTTCCACAGCCGGGCGCGGAAGGCGACGGCGACGGCAAGGCCGGTGAAGATCAGCGGCGTGGCGCGGTTCAGCGTTTCCAGAAGGGCGAATTTCGACCCGGCGGCACCTTTCAGGATCAGGCCCAATGTGGCGAAAGGGTTGGCCCCGGCCAGCAGCGCCAGCAGAGAGGCGACCAGCACCGTCAACGCCAAAGCGATTGCGGGCAGGCCGAATACCCGCAGTGCCGAAGGGTTGGCGATGGGTTCAAGCCGCATGATGGGCGCCCTCAAATCCGTGCCCGGCCATCCAGATGCCCAGTTCCGCCGGGGTCTTGCTGGCCCGCGCGAAACCCGGCGAAAGCTGGCCCTCATAAACCACATGGATCACATCCGACAGCGCCATGATCTCATCAAGGTCTTCGGAAATCAGCAGCACTGCCGCGCCCGCATCGCGCGCCGCGATCAGTTGCGAATGGACGAAGGTCACCGCCCCGATATCAAGCCCCCGCACCGGCTGATTGGCCAAAATGACCCTGGGGCCTGGATCGAGCGCACGGCCCAGGATCAGCTTTTGCATATTGCCGCCCGAAAGCAGGCGGATGCGCGCCTTGGGGCCGGGGCAGCGGACATCATAGGCCTTGATGATACGGGCGGCAAAACGGTCGGCCTCGGCCCAGTTCATCCAGCCTTTTCGGCTGAACGGCGCATCGCAATAGCATTCGAGCACGGCATTTTCGGCCAGTGAAAAATCGGCGATCACCCCGGTCTTGTGGCGATCTTCGGGAATGCGCGCCACTCCGGCGGCAAGGGCGGCACGCGGCGACCAGTCATCCGGGCTTGCCGGGTCCAGCACCATGGTTCCGGTTTCAGGCTGTTCCAGCCCACCAATCAGATCGGCCAGCGCCGATTGCCCGTTGCCCGACACCCCCGCCAGCCCGGTGATCTGCCCGGCCCGTAGCACCAGATCGACGCCGCGCAACCCCGGCGCATTGCCCCGGTCCGGCGTTGAAACGCCACGCAACGTCAGAAGTGCCGCGCCGGGGTGACATTCGGCCGGTTTTGGTGCGGTCACTTCAGCGCCGACCATCATTTCGGCCAGCCTGTGACGGTCGGTATCGGCCGTCGCCACTTCGCCCACCATCTTGCCGTGGCGCAGCACCAGCACGCGACTGGTGATGGCCATGACCTCGCCCAGCTTATGCGAGATGAAGATCACCGACAGGCCCAGCGCCACCGCCTTGCGCAGGGTCTCAAACAGCGCCGTGGTTTCCTGCGGTGTCAGCACCGCCGTCGGTTCATCGAGGATCAGGATACTGGCATCGCGGTATAACGCCTTGAGGATTTCCACCCGCTGACGTTCGCCAACAGACAGCGCGCCCACCTTGGCATCGGGATGCACCGCCAGACCGAAATCGGCCGAGAGCCGTTTGACCTTGTCGCGTGCCGCAGTCCGGTCGAGCCGGGGTTGCCAGAGCGACCGCGTGCCCAAAAGGATGTTTTCCAGCACCGTCATGTTGTCGGCCAGGGTGAAATGCTGGTGCACCATGCCGACGCCCGCCCCGAGGGCGGCGCGCGGATTGCCGGGCGGCAGAGGGTGGCCGAACACTTCCACGCCGCCTTCGTCAGCGGTGTAGTGGCCGAAAAGGATGTTCATCAGCGTGGTCTTGCCCGCGCCGTTTTCGCCCAGAAGGCCGATGACCTCGCCCCGGTGCAGCGTGAAACTGACCGCATCATTGGCGGTAAGCGCGCCAAAGCGTTTGGTAATGTTGTCGAGGCGGAGGACGACCTCCGCCCCGTCATGGGTGTCCATCACGCCGACGCGGGTTCGCCGTCATTGATCTCGACGGTGAAAGACCCGTCGCGGATCGCGGCCTCGCGTTCGGCCACCATCGCCATGGCCGCCTCGGGCACCTTGCCTTCGAACGTGCCCAGCGGGGCCAGCGAACAGCCGCCCTCCTTGAGGAAGGAATAGACCCCGTAATTGTCGGCCTTGAAATTGCCGTCCGCGATGGCGGCAAGGGCGGCATTCAGCGTCGGTTCAAAATGCCAAAGTGCCGAGGCGACGACCGTTTCAGGATAATCCCCTTGCGTGTCGATGACGTTGCCGATGGCCAGAACGCCCTTTTCCTGCGCCGCATCCGACACGCCGAAGCGTTCGGCATAAAGCATGTCAGCGCCATTTTCGATCATCGCAAAGGCAGTTTCCTTGGCCTTCGGGGGATCGAACCACGATCCGATGAAACTGACCTGGAATTTGATGTCGGGGTTCATTTCGCGCGCGCCCGCCATGAAGGCATTCATCAGACGGTTGACCTCTGGGATCGGAAAGCCGCCGACCATGCCGATATTGCCCTTCGACATCGCCCCCGCGATGATGCCCGACAGGTACGAGGCGTCCTGGATGTAGTTGTCGAACACGGCAAGGTTGGGGTTGTTGCCATCTGGCAGGAAGCTTGATCCCATCAGGAACGCGGTGCCGGGATAGTCGGCGGCAACTTCACGCGCCTCGGCTTCAGCGCCAAAAATCTCGCCGACGATCAGTTGCACACCCTGTTCGGCATATTCGCGCATCACGCGCGGATAGTCGGTGTTGGTGACGTTTTCGGTATAGGTATAGGTCACCTGGCCCGCATCCTGTGCGGCCACGGCGGCCTTGTGGATACGGCTGACCCATTGCTGTTCGACCGGCACCGTATAAACGCCCGCTACCTTGATCGGGCCCGCCGCCCAGAGCCGCTTTGGAGTAGCGATCAGCCCGGTCGCGGCCAGTGCCGCCGCCGAGGTCATCAGCCCGCGCCGCGTCAGTCCGGTCCCTTTGTGTTTCACTGTCATTTCCTTGATCCCCGTGTGTTGTTTCTTGAAGTCACATCAATTTTTATCAATTGGTAAAGTTTTTTGAGATTCGCGCAACATTATTCTTGCACAGAAGCGCGCGTTTCACAGCCCCAAGCCGGATGACCGTCAGCCCCAGGCGTAGTTGAAACTAACGCTGATGCGCTCGTCATCGGCCATGTTCATCGGCACCTCATGGCGCAACCAGCTTTCCCACAAGAGAACCTCGCCCGCCGCCGGGGTCACATAGATGAACTGGCGCAACTCTTCGCGCGCCTTGGCCTTGCGCGCCGGCGCGGCCATCATCATCGGCAGGCGCGGGTCTTCGAGTTTGAGGGCGCTCGCCCCCTTGGGCATCGTCACATAGGTGGTGCCGCTGATCACGCTATGGGGATGGATATGCGAGGCGTGAACGCCGCCCGTGGGCAGGATGTTGATCCAGATATCCTCCAGCGTGATCTTCTTGCCGTCGAGGTCGAAATCCAGATCCTTGATGAAGGCCGCGACATGTTTGTCGAGCACCTTGACCAGATCCTTGAAGATCGGCGCGCGCCAGGCCAGATCGCTCAGCGAGGCATAGCTGGTATAGCCGGGATAGCCGTGTTTTTCGCACCATTCCTGCCCGGCCTCATCATCCTCGGCAATCGACAGGCAAGTGGTTTCCAACTCGTCCCGGTCAAGCGGTTTGCCCTGTTCGGACAGAGTAGCGCGGTAAAGGCGGGTGACAAAGAGTGAGGTGATCTGTGACATGGTTTTTCTTAGCGCAGAGGCGGCAGCAAGGCGAGTACCCCCGGATCAAATCCCGACATATTTCGCGAATTGCGGCGCGTCCCTGGTCAGCCCGCTGGCCGGTGTAGACTCCACCACCGTACCGCCGACCATGAAGCCCACGCGGTCGGCGACGGCCAGCACCGCATCGACCCGCTGTTCGACCAGGATCGTCGCCACCCCGGTGGATTTGAGCGCGACAACGGTTTCGCGGATATGGGCGATCATCGAGGGTTGCAGCCCCTCGGTCGGCTCATCGAGCAAGAGCACCTTGGGTTCCAGACAAAGCGCGCGGGCAATGGCCAGCATCTGCTGTTCGCCCCCAGAGAGCGTACGCGACACCTGCCCCAGACGTGTCCGCAAAAGCGGGAAAAGCGACAGAACATAGTCGCGCACCCGCGCATCGCGGCCCCGCGTCATCAGACCGATCTCGATATTTTCGGCCACGGTCAGATCGCCGAACAATCGTCGCCCCTGCGGCACATAGCCGATACCGTGGCGCGGCACCTCATGGGCGGGCAGCGCCTCCAACCTGGTGCCGTCCAGATCAATCGATCCGGAGGTGGCGCGCACCTGCCCCATGACTGCCTTCAGCATGGTGGATTTGCCCGCGCCGTTGCGGCCCATGACGCACAAAACCTCGCCTTCGGCCACCGACAGCGACAGGTCGCGCAGCACCTGCACGGCGCCGTAACCTGCGTTGATGCCGTCGAGCCTTAGCATTTAGTCCCCCAGATAGGCGGCCTGCACCGCCTTGTTCGCGCGTATCTCATCCGGCGTGCCCTGCGCCAGCAGCTCGCCGAAATTCAGCACCGTGATGCGGTGGGCCAGGTCCATCACCACATCCATATTGTGTTCGATCAGCAGAACTGTCGTGTCAGGCACGACGCTGCGCACCAGCGTCTTGAATGTGGCAATCTCGTCATTGGCCAATCCCTGGGTCGGCTCGTCGAGGATCAGCAATTTGGGTTGCAGCGCCAGCCCCATCGCCACCTCCAGGAGCCGCTGATGGCCATAGCTGAGCGTACCGGCGACTTGAGCCGCGCGGCTTTCCAGCCCGACACGGACCAGCGCCGCGTCGGTATCCGCCACAAGTTGCCGCGACCCCCGGCTTTGTACCGCCAGCGCCACGTTGTCGAATACGCTAAGCGCCGCATAGATCTGGGTGATCTGGAAAGTATAGGCGATGCCCGCGCGCACCCGTGCATGGGCGGGCAGACGGGTGATGTCGAGTCCGGCAAACCGGATGCGGCCCGACTGCACCGGGATGCGCCCCGACAGCAGGCTGACAAAGGTGGTCTTGCCTGCGCCATTGGGGCCGATGAGGGCATGGATTTCGCCCTGATGCAGGTCGAAATCCACCCCGTCCACCGCCTTCAGCCCGTCGAAATGCCGGGTCAGGCCGCGCGCCTCCAACAACGTCAGGGTAGCCATGTCGCCCCCCTTGCGCGGATCGTGCCGAGAATGCCTTTGGGCGCGAACAGTACCAGCAGCACCAGCGCCGCGCCGGTGACGAACTGATGCGCGTCGGTCAACGAACTGGCGTAATCGATAAGGTAGAACATCAAGAGCGCCCCGAGGAAGGGGCCAAGCACCGTACCCGCCCCGCCCAAAAGCACATAAAGCAGCGGCAGGATCGAATATTGCACCGAGGCAAGGCTGGCCCCGACATAGCCGAACATCAGCCCGTAGGCCGCGCCGCTCAGGCCCGCATAAAGCCCCGAGA
>JBATDH010000190.1:0-6133 GCA_049663365.1 Albidovulum sp.
GTCTTTCGGCGATGCTGCTGGCCCGCGCCATCGGCGCGCGCACCGTCATGGTGGATGTCGTCGCCGAAAAGCTCAGCCACGCCAGCGCCCATGGCGCGGATGCCGTCGTCAATGCCGCCGATACCGATCCCGTCGCGGCGATCCGCGACATCACCGGCGGCGGTGCCCATGTCGCGGTCGAGGCGCTCGGCATCGAGACGACAACGGCAAACGCCCTGAAATGCCTGCGCAAACTCGGTCGCATGGTTCAGATCGGTATGCCCGCCGGTCCCCATACGCAAATGACCCTGCCGATGGATGCGGTCTATTCCGGCCAGCTCGCCCTATTCGGCACCAGGGGAATGCCCGCCTGGCGCTACCCGAGCCTTCTCGGCCTGATCGAGGCGGGCCGGGTCGATCTGTCGCCGCTCATCGCCCGCCGCGTCACCCTTTCAGAGGCCTCGCGCGAACTGGCGGCCTTTGATCACCCCGCCCCACCGGGCGTCGCGGTCATTACCGATTTCCGGCGCTGATGCTTCTTCTTTGCGAAAAAACTCCGGGGTTTGGGGCAGCGCCCCAATCCGGCGCTGGAACAGCGCCCCGATCTGGGGTAAGGCAGCCTCAACCCCGCCCCGCAGGAGCCCGCCATGAAAGCCGCCGTCATCACCTTTCCCGGTTCCAACTGCGACCGTGATCTGGCTTTGGCGTTTGAGCGGGCAGGGGCGCGGGTGACACGGGTCTGGCACAAGGATGCCGACCTGCCTCGGGGCACCGATATCGTCGCCATCCCCGGCGGGTTTTCCTTTGGCGATTACCTGCGCTGCGGGGCTATCGCCGCGCAATCGCCCATCGCCGGCGCGATCAAATCCTTTGCCAGGGGTGGCGGCTATGTCCTGGGGATATGCAACGGCTTTCAGGTCTTGACGGAAACCGGTCTTCTGCCCGGTGCCCTGATGCGCAACGCGGGTCTCAAGTTTGTCTGTAAAGCCGTTGATCTTAAAGTGAAAACCACCAATAGCGCCTTCACCTCCGAATGGGCCAAGGGCGACATCCTCCGCGTCCCGGTCGCGCATCACGACGGCAATTATACCACCGATGCCGACGGGCTGGTGCGGTTGCGGGGCGAAGACCTGATTGCCTTCAGCTATATCGACAATCCCAATGGCGCGATGGGCGATATCGCCGGTATCCTGTCGCCCAACCGCCGGGTTCTGGGGATGATGCCGCATCCCGAACGGATGGTGGATGCGGCGCAGGGCGGCACCGACGGATCGGTGCTTTTCCGCTCGCTGATGGTGGCCATGGCACCGGCCTGATCCATGACGCTTGAGGCGGGGCGGGTGAAGGCCTAAACTGCTGTCATGTTCGCGAACAGAAACAAAACCGGTGCCCCGTCGGCGGCAACCCCGACGCAGCCTGCGGTGTCCGGTGATGCGCCGCCGATCTTGCGGTCGGTTTCCGACATGACCATCCGCAGCCCCTGGTGGTTGCGGGCGATCGTCATTGTCTTCATCGCCATGGCGGTGTCGGTGATCTGGTTCACCAACGGCTATCTGGGCGACCGGTTTTCCGAAACCACCCGCAACCGCGCCGATGTGCGCCTGGCGCTCTATACCGGGCATGTGCTCAGCGAATTGCAGCGTACCTCGATTGTGCCCTTGCTGCTGGCGCGCGATCCCGCGCTGGTGTCGTCACTGCAATCGCGGGATTTTTCCATCACATCGCAGTGGCTGATCTCGGCACAGGATGAAATCGGCGCGGCCTCGATCCAGTTGCTGGACGAAACCGGGCGCACTGTCGCCTCGACCGACCGGACAAAAATCGGCTCCAGCCATGCCACCGAACCGCAATTTGTCAATGCTCAGCGATCCAAGGACACCGTCTTTACCCTAGCCGAAATTCCCACAGGCTATGAATTCACCTATTCGCGCGCGCTTTTGTCCGACGGCAAACTGGCCGGAGTGATCATTGTCGGGGCGGAACTGTCCAAATTTGAAAAGGTCTGGGCCAATATCACCGATGTCGTGGCCATCACCGACAGCGAAAACAAGGTCATCCTCTCCACCGAGCCGCGCTGGCGCGGTCTGACGCTCGGCGATGCGCTGGCCACCCGTTCTGTCCCGACGGCGCTGGAACGTGCCTTCCGCGTCACCGCCGACTGGGCCAACGATCCGCCGGACGCCTATCTCAAAGGCGAGGCGGTGATGCGCAACGAGGCGCGCATTCCTTTCCATGGCTGGCGGCTGACCAGTTTCACCAGTTACGATTCGGTGCGCGAACGCGTGAATGCGGTGCTGGCGCTCGAAATCATGGCCTTTGCCGTGCTGCTGGCGCTGATCTTTTACCTGCTGTCGCGCCGCGCCCGTCTGCAAACGGCGGTGTTCCGGCGCGAGTCGGCGGAACTGCGCCAGTTGAACATCAGGCTCCAGCGGGAAATCGCCGAACGCGAAAAGGTGCAAAAGGACCTTGCTGTCGCCGAACAGACCCTGGCGCAATCGTCCAAACTGGCCGCGCTCGGTGAAATGTCCGCTGCTGTCAGCCACGAGCTGAACCAGCCGCTGGCGGCGATGAAGACCTATCTGGCGGGCGCGCGGCTCTTGCTGCAACGGATGCGCCCGGATGAAGCCCTGTCGTCGTTCCAGCGCATCGACGATCTCATCGAACGGATGGGGGCGATTACCCGGCAACTCAAGAGCTATGCCCGCAAGGGCGGCGACGCGTTTGAACCGATTGATATAAGGTCTTGTGTTTCCTCGGCATTGTCGATGATGGAACCGACGCTGAAGGGGCGTCCCGTGCGCATCACCCGCACCATGCCGCGCAGCCCGGTCATGGTCATGGCCGACCGCATCCGGCTGGAACAGGTGATCATCAACCTGCTCAGAAATGCCCTTGACGCCATCAAGGATGTCTCCGCGCAGGAAATCGAGATTTTGCTGTCGATGGGCGATACGGCGATTCTGGCGGTGCGTGACAATGGCCACGGCATTGCCGATCTCGACAACCTTTTCGAACCTTTTTACACGACCAAGAAACCGGGCGAAGGCGTGGGCCTGGGGCTTGCCATTTCCTCTGGTATCGTCAACGACTTGGGCGGAAGACTTACCGCGCGTAATGCGCCCGGCGGGGGGGCTGTATTTGAAGTACAACTCCCCATATTGACACAAAAGACCCACGCGGCGGAATGAGGTAGACAATGACACGCGCGATGAAAGTTGCGATCGTCGATGACGAACAGGACATGCGCCAATCCATCAGCCAGTGGCTGGCGCTGTCGGGGTTCGACACCGAAACCTTCGCCAGCGCCGAAGAGGCGCTCAAATCCATCGGCAATGACTATCCCGGCGTTGTAGTCTCGGACATCAAGATGCCAGGCATGGACGGCATGGCCTTTCTCAAGAAATTGATGAGCGTGGACAGCGGCTTGCCGGTCATCATGATCACCGGCCACGGCGATGTGCCGATGGCGGTCGAGGCGATGCGCGTGGGCGCCTATGATTTTCTCGAAAAGCCCTTCAATCCCGACCGCATGACCGAACTGACCAAACGCGCCAGCCAGTCGCGCCGCCTGACGCTCGACAACCGCGCCCTGCGCAAGGAACTGTCGGACGGCACCGTGATCATGCAAAAGCTGATCGGTTCCTCGCCCGCGATGGAACGTCTGCGCGAAGATATTCTCGATCTCGGCCAGGCCGATGGCCATGTGCTGATCGACGGCGAGACCGGCACCGGCAAGACCCTTGTCGCACATGCACTTCACGCCGTAGGCCCCCGCGCGGGCAGGAAATTCTGCGTGCAAAGCTGCGCCGCCTATGCCGAGGAAATGCTCGCCACCCGGCTTTTCGGCCCGATGGAGGAAGGCGGCCAGATCCCGCTCGTGGAAGAGGCGCGCGGCGGCACCCTGGTGCTTGAGGATATCGAGGCGCTCAGCCATCCGCTGCAATCGCGGCTCTTGACCTTCATCAACGAACAGGGCACCCCCGCCGAAACCCGGATCGTTGCCATCTGCAACGACCACGAACAGGGCCGCACCGTCGAAGACGCCCTGCGCCCCGACCTCTATTACCGCCTCGCCGCCCTGAAAATCATCTTGCCGCCGCTGCGCCAGCGCGGCGAAGACATTCTGACGCTTTTCGCCCGCCTCGCCGATCAGTTTTCCGAGGAATACGGCTGCGACGCGCCGCAGGTCACGGCACAGGAGGCCGCGCAGCTCTTGCAGGCACCCTGGCCGGGCAATGTCCGCCAGTTGATCAACGTAGCTGAACGCGCAGTCTTGCAAAACCGACGCGGCTCGGGGTCCATCGCCTCACTCCTGATGTCCGAGAACGAGGAAACCGGCCCGGCGGCGGTCACGACCGAAGGAAAGCCGCTCAAGGAATATGTCGAAAGTTTTGAAAAAATGCTGATCGACAACACCATGCGCCGCCACAAGGGCGCGATTACTGCGGTGATGGAAGAACTGTGCCTGCCACGCCGTACGCTGAATGAAAAAATGGCCAAATACGCGCTGCAACGGTCAGATTATCTCTGATCCCCGGCCCGCATCGGCAACATTTCGGCCCACTGCCTGCGTCGCAGCGGCGTCCCTGTCAGACCTTGAAACCACTGGGGGGCCATTTTGCCCATTGTCTTTGACCTCTGATCCCCGTTAAAGTCGCGCAACGTCGCTTAGCGTGCCCAACAGCACCGCGACGCATCAGTTTTACTGCCGCAAGTGCCCAGGTGTTTCTCCTTCAGGCGCGATTCGGCAGGAAGTCTGGCCGCAAGGCCGCAAATTTACCCCCGCGCCCTGACAAGGCTGGGGTCAGAAATGGACGCCGCTCAGGTGTCCGGGACAGAACCGCGATGAAACGCGTGAGGACAGAGCAGCGACATTCAAGGCGGCCAATTTCGGCGGCCCCCGCTGTGCACTCTGCGTTGCATATCGCCTCATCAATTGAACATGATTTCCGCGTCGGCCCTCCTGGGCCTGTGCGGATTTCGTCGTTCGGAAAGCTTACATGGCCAAGAAAATGCTCATTGATGCCACCCATTCCGAGGAAACTCGGGTTGTGGTGGTCGACGGAAACCGGGTCGACGAATTCGACTTTGAGACCGTAAACAAACGCCAACTCGCCGGAAATATCTATCTCGCCAAGGTCACTAGGGTCGAACCGTCGCTTCAGGCGGCCTTCGTCGATTACGGCGGCAACCGCCACGGTTTTCTCGCCTTTTCGGAAATCCACCCAGATTACTATCAGATCCCCGTGGCTGATCGTAAGGCGCTTCTGGCCGAAGAACGCGCCTATGCCGAAGAACAGGAAGCCGAAGACGCCAATCGTTCGCGCCGCCGCTCACAGTCAAGGCCCAAAGCCGCCGCCACCGCCGACGACGATGCCAAGACCGCCGGCGACGACATCACCGCCAGCGAAAACATCCCTGGGATGGCTATCGCCGATCACGGTGATGATGACGCGGACAATGCCGACACCGACGTGGCGCCCAATGGCGACGACGCCAATGGCGATGCGCCCTATGTGGCCGCCGATCACGCCAGCGACACCGATGACAGCATCGAATCCGTCGCTGACGAAGATGTCAGCGAAGAAATCCGTCAGCCGCGCAAACCGCGCCCGCGCAAGTACAAGATTCAGGAGGTCGTCAAGGTCCGCCAGATCATGCTGGTGCAGGTGGTCAAGGAAGAACGCGGCAACAAGGGCGCGGCGCTGACCACCTATCTGTCGCTGGCCGGTCGCTACTGTGTGCTGATGCCCAATACCGCCCGTGGCGGTGGCATTTCGCGCAAGATCACCAATGTCGCCGACCGCAAGAAGCTCAAGGAAATCGCCAATGACATCGTGGTGCCCGAAGGCGCGGGGCTGATCATCCGCACCGCAGGCAGCCAGCGCACCAAGACCGAAATCAAGCGCGATTACGAATACCTGATGCGGCTTTGGGAACAGATCCGCGAACTGACGATGAAATCCATCGCCCCCGCGCCGATCTATGCCGAAGGCGATCTGATCAAGCGCACGATCCGCGACCTTTACAACAAGGACATCGACGAGGTGCTTGTCGAAGGCCCCGACGGCTACCGCGCCGCCAAGGACTTCATGAAGATGATCATGCCGTCCCACGCCAAGAACGTGAAACACTATCACGAAGGTCTGCCGCT
>JBATDH010000191.1:0-11093 GCA_049663365.1 Albidovulum sp.
GTGGTCCAACGGCTTGCCGACGCGACCATGCTGTCGGTGACAGAGGCCGGTCCTGCCAACAACATCGCGCGAACGGCGACATTTTCAAGATAGTCGAAACCCGCAGCAAGCACCGACACCAGCATCAGCAACCAGCGGGCGGCCCCGGTCGCCAAATGGCCAAAGCTCCAAACCAGCACGATGGCCAACAGCCCCGGAAATATCGTATCCAGTTCTTGCTGAACATTCAGATAGAAATCGTATCCTGCCGCCTCCAGGCCGCTCAGAAACGCCCGCGCCTCATCGCCAGAATAGCCCAATGGCCGCATATCAAAGGGATCAAGCCCGCCTGCAAGGGTCTTGATTTTCGGCAGGGCCCAGACCACCATGACCAGATAAACAGCCGCCATCGCGGCAAAAACCATCCAGAAGATCCGGCGCCCTCGGCTCACCGGTTCACCCGCACGATCTGCGCCCCAAGCCCTGCCATCAACGGCTCGAATACCGGGAAAGACGTGGCAATCGGGCTGCCGTCATCAATGCTGACCGGCTTTTGCGCCGCCATCCCCAGCACCAGAAAGCTCATCGCAATGCGGTGGTCGATATGGGTGGCGCAGGTGCCGCCGCCCGGAACGCCGCCTGAACCCATCCCGTGGACGATCAGCGTGTCCTCGTCTTCCTCAACCACCACACCGCAGGCCTCAAGCCCGCGCGCCATCGCGTCGATGCGGTCACTTTCCTTGACCCGCAGTTCCTTGACCCCGCGCATCACCGTCTTGCCATTGGCAAAGGCCGCCACCACAGACAGGATCGGAAATTCGTCAATCATGCTGGCCGCGCGTTCGGGAGGCACCTCGATGCCCGTGAGATCGGAAAACCGCACCCGCAGATCGGCGACAGGTTCGCCGCCTTCTTCGCGCGGGTTCAGAAAGGCGATATCCGCGCCCATTTCGAGCAGCGTCAGGTAAAGTCCGTTGCGCGTCTCGTTCTGGCTGACCCCCGGCACCAGGATATCCGAGCCCTCGACGATCAGCGCAGCACAGACCGGAAAAGCCGCAGACGAAGGATCACGCGGTACGGCAACGCTCTGGGGCCGCAGTTCCGGCTGGCCAGTCAGGGTGATGACCCGACCCTCGGGCGTATCCTCGACCGCCACCTCCGCCCCGAACCCGCGCAACATCCTCTCGGAATGATCGCGCGTCGGTTCCCTCTCAATCACCACGGTCTGTCCCGGCGCATTCAGACCCGCCAGCAGCACAGCCGATTTGACCTGCGCCGAAGGCATTGGCACGGTATAGCGGACCGGCACCGGGTTTTTGGCACCGATAACCGTCATCGGCAACCTGCCCCCATGCCGACCATAGGCACGCGCTCCAAACAGAGCCAGCGGGTCCGTCACCCGCCCCATCGGGCGTTTGCGAAGACTGGCATCACCGGTGAACGTAGCCGTGATCGGCGATGTCGCCATACAGCCCATGATTAGCCGCACACCAGTGCCGGAATTGCCGCAGTCGATTACCTGATCCGGCTCGGCAAAGCCGCCCACGCCGACCCCGTGGACCGACCACTCCCCCGGCCCCTGCCGGATGACATCAGCACCGAATGCCCGCATGGCGGACGCAGTATCGAGAACATCTTGCCCTTCAAGAAGCCCTGTCACCTTTGTTTCGCCGACCGCCAGCGCCCCCAAAATCAGCGACCTGTGACTGATCGACTTGTCGCCCGGCACTTCTGCCACGCCGTGCAGCGGCCCCGATTTGCGGGCCGTCATCGGGATTGCTTCACCATGGCCTGACATTGCATTCTCCTCGCATTCCGGCCCGCGTGATAGCGCAAGCCTCAGGGGCGGTCCATGGCTTGATCCATTTTCATTTTGGCAAAAATACCTTCCGCGAAGCGTCCTGCGCTCACCGCCTGACGAAAGTCACGTAATGGGGCACCCGCCCCTCGCGCAGCGCCTTTTGCTCATAGCGGGTCGAAATCCAGTCATCCCAGGGCTTTCTCCCCTTCCCGATCAGCTCGAAACCAGCTTTCGGAACCTCGCTCAGTGTCTGGCGCACATAGTCCGGAATATCGGTGGCCACGCGAAATTCCGCACCCCGTTCCAGCACCCGCGCCAAGGGCTGCAAATGCTCGGCCGTCACGAACCGGCGCCGGTGATGGCGGCGCTTGGGCCAGGGGTCAGGATAGTTGAGAAAGGCCCGTGATACCGAGGCGTCAGGCAATACCTCCAACAGATCGCGCGCATCGCCCGGATGCACGGCAAGATTAGTCACCCCTGCCGCACGGATTTTGCCCAAGAGCATTGCTATCCCGTTGACATAAGGCTCGGCACCGATGATGCCGATTTTGGGATAGGTCGCAGCCATGTGCACCAGATGCTCGCCACCACCAAACCCCACCTCAAGCCAGACCGGTCGCGCATCGCCAAAAATCGCCGCCGGATCAATCGGGGCGCGGTCAGGGTTTTCGTCGCGTGTCACGCCTGCCGGGCGCAGCGTATCAAGGTCTTCGGACAGATAGGCTTTCTGGCTGGCGCGCAGCGTATGGCCGCGGATGCGACCGTAGAAATTGCGCCATTCGGGCGCTGAATCGGCATTGTCGCTCATGCCCTGCGCCCTACGCGATCGGGGGCAGCAGCGTCAAGGACAGTGTGACGGTGCTGGCCCCGCCGACCACCTTACACGGCCTTTTTCAGCGCCTCGATCAGATCGGTCTTTTCCCAGGAAAATCCGCCATCGGCCTCGGGTGCGCGCCCAAAATGGCCGTAAGCCGCCGTGCGCTGATAGATCGGGCGGCAAAGGTCCAGATGTTCGCGGATGCCGCGAGGTGTCAGATCCATTGCCTTGGCCACGGCGCGTTCAATGGCCACCTCATTAACCTGGCCGGTGCCGTGAGTATCGGCATAGATCGACAGCGGCTTGGCCACGCCAATCGCATAGGAAAGCTGAATGGTGCAGCGCTTTGCCAGCCCGGCCGCCACCACGTTCTTGGCCAGATACCGCGCCGCATAGGCCGCCGAGCGGTCCACCTTGGTCGGGTCCTTGCCGGAAAAGGCACCACCACCATGCGGGGCCGCGCCGCCATAGGTATCGACAATGATCTTGCGCCCGGTCAGGCCCGCATCCCCATCCGGCCCGCCGATGACGAAAGTGCCGGTCGGGTTCACCCACCATTCGGTTTTTTCGGTGATCCAGCCCTTGGGCAGTGTGTCGCGGATATAAGGTTCCACAATCGCTCGGATATCGTCCGAGGTCTGGCTTTCATCGGCGTGCTGGGTCGACAGCACAATCGAGGTCACTTCGACCGGTTTTCCATCTTCGTAGCGCAAGGATAGCTGAGACTTGGCATCCGGACGCAGGCTCGGTTCCTTGCCGGATTTGCGGGCCTCCGCCAGTCGCCGTAATATCGCGTGGGAATACTGGATCGGTGCGGGCATCAGTTCGGGCGTCTCATCGACGGCATAGCCGAACATGATCCCCTGATCGCCTGCGCCGTCACGGTCCACCCCTTGGGCGATATGGGCGGATTGTTCATGCAGGAAATTCAGCACATGGCAGGTGTTCCAGTGAAACTGTTCCTGCTCATAACCGATATCCTTGATGCAGTCGCGGGCGATCTGGCCGATCCGGCCCATGTAGTTCTTTAGCCGCTCCTGATCGGAAAGTCCCACTTCGCCGCCGATCACGACCATGCCCGATGTGGCAAAGGTTTCGCAGGCGACGCGGGCGTTGGCCTCTTCGGTCAGAAAGGCATCCAGAACGGCATCGGAAATCCGGTCGCAAAGCTTGTCCGGGTGGCCTTCCGAAACGCTTTCAGAAGTGAAGGTATAGTTATTGCGAGACATGAATAGTGCTCCATTGGGGTCATCTCCGCCACGTCAGGAAGCCGTTGTAGCGGTTTCGACCTGCCTAGACGGCAGCACGGGGTTGGTCAATCGGATTGTCGCCTGCGAAAGGCAATCAGACCGGCAATGCCACCCGCAAGCAGCAACATCATGGGGTAATCGCCGGTTCGGGCATAAAGGGTCGGCGGCAGGGCGGCAGGAACGGCGACATCAATCACGCCTTCGCTGTTCAGCGGCAGACTGTGCAGTACCCTGCCCTTGGCGTCGATCACGGCGGAAACCCCGGTATTGGCGGCCCGCAGTAAAGGCAGCCCCTGTTCAACCGCGCGCAACTGCGCCTGCGCCAGATGCTGGTAAGGCCCCGCAAGGTTGCCGAACCATCCGTCATTGGTGATCTGCAAAATCCAGTCCGCCCGTTCGGGGGCGGCCAGCAGGTCCTGGGGAAAAACACTTTCATAACAGATAAGCGGCAACACCTTGCCCGCAACGCCCAGGTCAAGCACCTTGGCACCGGGTCCGGCGGTGTAGCCAAACCCCTGTTGCGCGGCAAAGGCTTTGAGCCCGAAACGGGCCATCAGATCACCCAGAGGGATGTATTCGCCAAAGGGAACAAGGTGCCATTTGTCATAAAGCGCCACGACCTGTCCCTGACCGTCGACGACAACAAGGCTGTTGAAATAACGCAAATCCTCATCCCGCTGAATGCCCATCGCAACCGGGACACCGCCTGACTCCAGGGAAATGTCCTTGAACAACCCGCTGCTGTCTCTCAGCAGATAGGGCACCGCCACCTCTGGCCAGACGATCAGATCAAGCGGTTTTGCCGCGGGCAGCGCGGTCTGGGCCATCTGACGGTCCAGAAACACCCGCCACATATCGGCACGCCATTTCAGGTTCTGCGCCGCATTGGGCTGGATCAGGCGGACCTGAACCGGCCGTCCCTTCGCAGGGTCCGGCGTGGCCAGCCTGACGGCACCACCAAACCAGACCAGAGCGAGCGCCGCGACCGAACCCAAAACCGCAAAGACCTGCCGACCGGGCGTCGCCGCCATCAACGGCAAGGCAACGGCCAGTGTCGTCAGCAAGCTCAGACCGACCGCACCGATGACGCTGGCCGTCTGCACCACCGGAGTGTCAATCCAGATATGGCCGATCAGCGCCCAGGGAAATCCGGTAAAGATATAGGTCCGCAGCATATCAGTCGCCGCAAGACCGACAGCAAACCCCAATGCCCTGCCGCCCCGTCCCCGCGCCAGGGTCGCAATGCCTGCCGCCAGTGCCCAGAACAGGGCCATGCCAAAACTCATCAGGATCAGCGCGAATGGCGCCATCCAGCCATATCGGGCAATGTCCACCAAAAAAGGCTCAATGATCCAGAAAAGCGCAGCGGCGAAGTACCCCGCGCCACCGATCCAAGCCAGCCATATCGTTTGCGCCGGTCGCGCCTCATGTGCGATCAAGGCGGTCAACAGGCCCAGCGCGGCCAATGCCAGCCACCAGAAACCTAGTGGGGCCTGACCTGTTGCGACCAACGCCCCCAAAGCCGTCGCCAAAACCAGATGCCGCCATTCCGGTCGCCCCGCGCGTCCGAAGACCCGGCCTGCACCCGGTATCACGCTCAGGCCTTGCCTTGCGGCAGTCGTACGCGGATGCGCTTGATCCGGCGCGGATCAGCGTCGACGATTTCGAACTCGGCGCCGCTTGCATGGGGGATCACTTCACCACGCGCCGGCACCCGACCCACCAACATGAAAACCAGACCACCCAGCGTATCGACCTCGTCATTCTCGTCGTCATCGGCCAGCTTCAGGCCAATCTCCGCCTCGAATTCGGCCAGCGGGGTGCGGGACTGGACCAGATACTGCCCCGGCTTTTCCATCACCCAAAGCCCGTCTTCGGATGTATCATGCTCGTCCTCGATCTCGCCGATGACCTGTTCAATCAAATCCTCGATCGTCACCAACCCATCGACACCACCGTATTCGTCGATCACCAGAGCCATGTGAATGCGTTCGCTCTGCATCTTTTGCAGCAGCACCCCCAGCGGCATCGATGGTGGCGCAAAAAGCAGCGGGCGCAGCATTTTACGCAGCGAATAGCGTTGCTTTGTCGCTGAAAAGGCGTGCTGCAAGGCCAGATCCTTGAGGTGAATGATCCCCAATGGGCTATCTATCGTGCCATTGAAAACCGGCAGGCGGGAAAAGCCGCTTTCGCGGAACTTGTCAACCAGATCAGAGATGCTGGCCGTCACCGGCACGGCGACCACTTCGGCCTTGGGGATGGTCACATCCTCCACCCGCATCCGTCTGAGATTGCCCATCCCCGGCAAGGCCATGGCCTTGGGTGCTGGTGACGGAGTTTCGGGTGGGGCTTCGGCTTCCGACTTATCGGCATCCGTGGGGGTAAAGGCCCCGAATATCCGGCCCAGAAAGCCGCGTTGCCCGTTACTGTCCGAAGGGTCGGGCGCGCCTTGCGCCGCTACAGACCCGTCTGAAGAATCGCCCATTTTTCCTTTCCGATACGGCCCACAAACACCAGGCCGTTTTCCAACATTAAGTCATGCATATGGGTTAGGTACAGCCAATCTTGCAAGAGCACGCACCTCTGTCGTCTCCATCAAGGCCGCGTCAAGTTCGCGAATGTGATCATAACCCAACAGATGCAACACCCCATGAACCAGCAGATGCGTCACATGGTCCTTCATCGGCTTGCCCTGCGCGTCCGCCTCACGTTCGCAGGTTTCCCAGGCCAGGGCGATATCGCCCAATTCTTCGGGCATATCGGGCGTACCGGGCCGCGGCCGGTCAGGGTCGCCGCCATCCTGTTGGGCACCCCGTTCCTCTGACGGCCAGGAAAGCACATTGGTCGGCTGCGGCTTGCCGCGAAAATCGGCATTCAGGACCGCGATCCGGCTGTCATTGCAGGCCAAAACCGATATCTCATACCCCTCATCGGCCAGGCCGATTTCGCCGAGCGCAGCGCGGGTCGCCGCCTCGGCCAAATCCTCAAGCCCCAGCGCGTGCCAGCGGGCATCTTCGATCAATGTATCAACCAGTGGCACCATCCGCGCGGTCATAGGCCTCGATGATGCGGGCCACAAGGGCATGGCGCACGACATCCTTGGCCGTGAAATAATTGAAGCTGACGCCCTTGACGCTATCGAGAATGCGTTCGGCATCCATCAGGCCCGAATTCACCCCGCGCGGCAGATCGACCTGTGTGCGATCACCCGTCACCACCATGCGGCTACCTTCACCCAGGCGGGTCAGGAACATTTTCATCTGCATGGTCGTCGCATTCTGCGCCTCGTCCAGCACCACAAAGGCATTGGACAATGTCCGACCGCGCATGAAAGCCAAAGGTGCGATTTCGATGCGCTTGTCCTCGATCAGCTTCAGTACCTGCTTGGCGGGCAGAAAATCGTTCAGCGCGTCATAGAGGGGCTGCATATAGGGATCGACTTTTTCCTTCAAGTCGCCGGGAAGAAAGCCAAGCCGTTCACCCGCCTCGACCGCCGGGCGCGACAGGATGATCTTGTCGACATGGCCGCCGATCAGCATCGTCACACCGACGGCCACGGCCAGATAGGTCTTGCCGGTTCCCGCCGGACCGATGCCAAAGGCCAGTTCATTCTGAAAAAGCGCCATCACATAGGCTTTTTGCGCCTCGGTCCTTGGTTCAACCTGTTTCTTGCGGGTACGGATTTCGAACCTGCCGCTGGCGAACATTTCCAGTTGCTGATCCAGGCTGGGCGGTTCGGCAATCCCGGCTTCGCCCATGCGCATGGCGGCATCAATCTCGCCCGCGTCAATTGGTCGCCCGGTTTCCAAGCGTCCGTAAAGCGTCTGTAATACCGCCGCCACCAGTCCGCGCGCCTCGGCGCTGCCCACCACGGCGATCTGGTTGCCACGCCTGAGGATATGCACCCCGGTCTGATGTTCGATCTGCGCCAGATTGCGGTCGAACTCGCCGCAAAGGTCGATCAATAACCGGTTGTCAGGAAATTCCAGAAGCGTTTCGTGAAGGTCTTCCGAATGCGGCGGCGGGGTCAAGGCGCTGATGCCCAAGCAAATCTCCCATGGCTAAGGGTCACGGGTGAAATGGTGCCTGCGCAAGGGCCTCTGCGCAAGGGCCTCACAAAAGTTTCACCGGAACTTGCGGCAAATCGGTCGCGAATACCTTCCAGGCGGTTCAAATCGGGTCGGGGATAAACGATCCGCGCTTGTGGCCCGCCGCATAACCCGGTGGCAACACACCCGAACAGACCCTTTCTCCGGTACTGGGGTCAAGGCGTAGCACGGAATAACCTTCGATCCCGTCATCGGCCATCCAGACGTCGCAGCCATCCGGATCCACATAAACCCCCCACTTGACCTTTTCGGCCAGATTGCCGCTGTCGATGAAACGGTCAACGGAATGATCCGTTTTCTCACAAGCACTCAGGACGAATGAGCCGACAATAACCAGTGAAATGACACGCGCACTCATCCTCAATACCTTCCGATTTCCCGGTAACACATGATCTCGACCCGCCGGTTTTTCTGCATGCCTGCCGCAGTCGCGTTACTGGCAACCGGCAACCTTTCGCCATAGCCCTTGACCGATGCCAGCCGTGCGCCCACGGACTGGGCGACAACCGCCACCGCATTGGCCCGGCGTTTGGACAGGCTCATATTATATTCATCCGATGCCCGCGAATCCGTATGCCCATGCACGGCATAGGAAAAAACGCCTTCCTGACGAAAGAATTTTTTCAGGCGATCGACTTCCGCAGGCCGTATTGTGGCGCTGTCGGTGGCAAATAGCTGGTCGGAATTGGTCACAAGGCAGCTTTCCACCTTCAGGCACACCGGTTTGCCGTCTGGCGTCGTGCGATTCCAGGCATAGCCTTCCCAGCCATCGTCGATCATCCAGACCTGGCATCCATCCGGCGTCTGTGCCAAGGCAGGTTTATAGCGGTCCCGCTTGATGACCTCTTGCGCCAGCGCCGACATCGGCAAGGCAAGCATTACCGCCCCCATGGCGATCACGGCAAATGGCGACCGGCCTGATACGGAAAAACCCATGGTCAAATCAACCCCCACAATCATTACCGGGGCGATGCGGCCGCGTAGCGACCGTTCACCCGAACCCAGTGCGTATCCTATCAAACATCGGGATTTTTCGAAGCGCCGTTTGGAA
Source organism: Albidovulum sp. (assembly GCA_049663365.1). Taxonomy (GTDB): domain Bacteria; phylum Pseudomonadota; class Alphaproteobacteria; order Rhodobacterales; family Rhodobacteraceae; genus Albidovulum. The sequence continues at coordinate 9,008 of JBATDH010000191.1, forward strand.
ATCGGCCGCAATCGCGGCCAAACCCGCAAAAACGCGAAACAAGCGCAAGTGTCACGCTTGATTGTCGCGCGAATGGGAAAACCGCAACGGGCCGACGCTCATTCCTTGATCAATTCACCGGCCAGAGAATTGGTAACACTCGCAGTGATTCGCACCTTGGCGATGTCACCCACGGCACATGCCCCGGCGGCAACGTGGACCGCATGCAGATAGTCGGATTTGCCTACCAACTGACCCGCAAGCCGCCCCGATTTTTCAAATAGAACAGAAACGTCGCGCCCGACCATAGCCTCTTGGGCTGCGCGCTGCTGCTCTGTGATCAGTGCCTGAAGCACTTGCAAGCGCGTATTGGCAACCTCGGCGGCAACCTCGGCCCGTTCAGCGGCGGGCGTGCCGGGGCGGGCAGAATATTTGAACGAATAGGCCATGCCATAATTCACCTGACGGACCAGTTCCAGCGTTGCCTCGAAATCGGCATCGGTTTCACCGGGAAACCCGACAATGAAATCGCCCGACATCAGGATATCGGGGCGCGCGGCGCGGATACGCTCGATCAGGCGGATATAATGTTCGGCGGTATGCTTGCGGTTCATCGCCTTCAGCATCCGGTTTGATCCCGATTGCACCGGCAGATGCAGATAGGGCATCAGTTTGGATTCCTCGCCATGGGCGGCAATCAGATCATCACTCATGTCATTGGGGTGCGAGGTGGTATAGCGAATTCGCGCCAGGCCATCAATTCGCGCCAGTTCCCGCACCAGCCGCGCCAAACCCCAATCGCCCCCGGTCCCAGCGCCGTGATACGCGTTCACATTCTGCCCCAGCAGGGTGATTTCGCGCACACCCTTGTCCACCAGCGCCCGCGCCTCGGCCAGAATCCGTTCAACCGGACGCGACACTTCTGCACCCCGCGTATAGGGCACCACGCAAAAGGCACAGAATTTGTCGCAACCTTCCTGCACTGTCAGAAATGCCGCGGGACGCGCCGCAACCTTGGGTCTTGCGGGCAGATGGTCAAACTTGTCCTCGGCGGGAAATTCGGTATCGACCGATTTGCGCCCCTCTGCGGCGGCCTTGGCCATCGCGGGCAGTCGGTGATAGCTCTGCGGCCCCACCACCAGATCGACAATCGGCATCCGGCGGATGATTTCCTCGCCCTCGGCCTGTGCGACACAGCCTGCCACCCCGATCTTCATGTCCGGTTTGGCCAGTTTCAGTGGCTTCAGCCGCCCCAGGTCGGAATAAACCTTTTCCGCCGCCTTTTCGCGAATGTGACAGGTGTTGAGCAAAACCATATCGGCATCTTCGGCCACATCCGTTGCCACATAGCCCTCGGCCCCCATGGCTTCGGCCATACGTTCACTGTCATAAACGTTCATCTGACAGCCATAGGTCTTGATATAGAGCTTTTTCGGCCCGGACATTTGCAGCCGCCTTTTCGCCATGGGTTGCCCGGTTTCCTAACGCAAATCAACTCCTGCCCGCAATGGTTGGTAAATCCATATTCACCGGGCCTTGCAATAAGACCCATGTTGACCGACCTTGCCCCCGGCACTGCGAAGATGGGAACGCTGATGGAATTTGCATCGCTCAGGGAAATTCGGGACCGCGGGCAAGACCTTCTGGCCAAGGGCCCGGTGGCCTTGGTCTTTGTCGAGGATCTCGTGGAAATCACCGCTACCATCAACCATCATGCGCAAGCAGGGTTTCGCCAGATACTCGCCTTCACCCCGCGCGACATCGAATTGCCTGCGACCGATTGCGACATTCTCCACCGCGTCACCTATGACACCCATGCCGATGGTGCACTTGTGCAAGCGGTAAACGGCATCATCGATCAATCGCCTGAAACCACCTGGCTATATTATTGTTACAATGCCGAATTCCTGTTTCACCCCTTTTGCGAAAGCCGCAACATCCGCGAAATGATCGCCTTTCACGGCGAAGAACGTCGCGATGCGATGCTCTGCTATGTCGTCGATCTGTACGCGCCCGACCTTGATAAATACCCCGATGCGGTGTGCATGGATCAGGCGATGATGGACCGGTCGGGCTATTACGCCCAGGCGCGCAAGGATGTCGGCCC
>JBATDH010000192.1:0-5132 GCA_049663365.1 Albidovulum sp.
GTGTGTCACCGTCAGGTCGGCATTATTTTCCGGTTTTTCCCTATACCAGTTTTACCAAGGCAGAATTTCAGGACATCATTGATCTTTACGCCTTTCTGGCCACCCTTCCCGCAGTGGATACCCCCAGCCTGCCGCATGAGGTGAGCTTTCCTTTCAATATCCGTCGCTTGCTTGGCGGCTGGAAATTCCTCTTCTTCAATTCCGACTGGGTGGTTACCGGCGATCTGAACCCGGTTGAAACCCGTGGCCGGTATCTGGCCGAGGCGCTGGCGCATTGTGGCGAATGTCACACGCCGCGCAATGCACTTGGCGGGATGGTCCGCGACCGTTGGCTCGCGGGCGGCCCGGTGCCCGGCGGCAAGGGCAGTTTCCCCAACATCACTCCGGCAAAACTCGACTGGTCCGAGGCCGATATCGTCGAATACCTGACATCGGGCTTTACCCCGGAATTCGACAGCGCCGGGGGCCATATGGCATTGGTCGTTGAAAACATGGCTAAATTGCCCGACACTGACCGCAAGGCCATTGCCGCCTATCTCAAACGGGTGCCGCCTGTTGAATAGCGGGGGCGAATAGGGGGGTCGGGGATGCGCATTCTCGTCGTTGGTGCCGGACCGACCGGCCTGACCGCGGCGCTGGAACTGGCGCGGCGCGGGCACGATGTGACGCTGATCGAACGTCGCTCCGGCCCCTCGCCGCTGTCGCGCGCTGTGGGAATCCTCGAATCCTCGATGGAGATTTTCGCGGCCAGCGGCGTGGCCGATCCGATCCGTGCCGAAGCAGTGGATTTCGCGGGTGTGATCCTGCATGACGGTGCCCGGCCGGTGGGGCGTTTGCCGCTTGGCTTCGACGATCGTTCGCATCTGTTCGGGCTGGCGCAAAACCGGACCGAACACCATCTGGCCGAAGCGCTGGCCCGGCACGGCGTGCAACCGCGCTTTTCAACGCCACTTGAGGGGTTCAAGCGCGACGATACCGGCGTGAGGGCCCGTTTCGGCGGCACCGAGGAACGGTTCGACTGGCTGGTCGGCGCGGATGGCGTGGGCAGTCTGACGCGCCGCACGCTGGGGCTCGATTTCACCGGCTACGATCTGCCGACACGCTGGTCGATCGCTGATATCGAAAGCAGCGACCTGCCCGATCCGGACTGGTTTCGCGGCTTTCTTCTGCCAAAGGGGCGGGTCTGCGTCGTGGCACCGCTGTCGCCGACTCGTTTCCGGGTGATCGCCAGTACGCCCGACGCCCTGGCGGCCCTGCCGGTTCCGATCCGCGTCGATCACCTGCACCGTGCCGATGATTTCACCATCTCTGTCCGCCAAGTCGCCCAGTACCGCATCGGGCGGGTCTGTCTTGCCGGGGATGCGGCGCATTGCCATTCGCCGGTGGGCGGGCGCGGCATGAACCTTGGCATCTCTGACGCCGCTGATCTGGCGCAGCGGCTGACCGGGGGCGATATCGACGGCTACACCGCCGCGCGCCATGCCGAGGGCCGCAAGATCATCCGATTGAGCGAGGCCCTGCGCCGCCGTGTGCAAAGCGAAAATCCGGTTGCCCGCGCCGCGTTGAAGGGCCTGTTCCACGTGATCGCCGCCATCCCGCCTCTGGGTCGGGGCGCGGCACACCGCCTGACCGGGAACTGACGTTCAGCCGCGGCCAAGCTTCGCCAGCCGCGCCGCCCTGAGCCGGGCAAAGTCGTCGCCCGCATGATAGCTTGACCGGGTAAGCGGGGTTGCCGACACCATCAGGAAACCTTTGCCATAGGCGGCCTTTTCATAGGTGGCAAACTCTTCGGGCGTCACAAACCGGTCTACTCGGTGGTGTTTCGGCGTCGGTTGAAGATACTGGCCGATCGTCAGGAAATCGATATCGGCGGCCCGCATGTCCTCCATCACCTGCATCACCGCCTGACGGTCTTCGCCCAGGCCCACCATGATGCCGGACTTGGTGAACATGGTCGGGTCAAGTTCCTTCACCCGCTGCAACAGACGCAGCGAATGGAAATACCGCGCGCCGGGACGCACTTCGGGGTAAAGGCCGGGCACGGTTTCCAGATTATGATTAAAGACATCCGGTTTTGCCTTAACAACAACCTCTAAAACATTGGGATTACAGCGGATAAAATCAGGGGTCAGGATTTCGATTGTCGTGCCTGGCGACTGTTTTCGAATGGCACGGATGGTTTGGGCAAAATGCTCTGCCCCGCCATCCTCGACATCGTCACGGTCGACCGACGTAACCACAACATGGTTCAGCCCCAACTTCTTGACCGCATCCGCCACACGGCCCGGCTCAAAGACATCCAAATCTTCGGGGGGCTTGCCGGTGGCAATATTGCAGAATGTGCAAGCGCGGGTACAGACCTCGCCCATGATCATCATCGTGGCGTGGCCCTGCCCCCAGCATTCGCCGACATTGGGGCAGCCCGCCTCTTCGCAGACCGTCACCAGCTTTTGCTCGCGCAGGATATCGCGGGTCTTCTTGTAACCCTCCGACACCGGGGCCTTGACGCGGATCCACGCTGGTTTTTTGGGTTGTGCCTGATCCGGACGACGGGCCTTTTCGGGGTGACGCTGATCCGGGATCTTGAGGTCTCGCACGAGGAATATCCCCCTTTTTATACAAACCCTCAGATATGCGCTTTCGAATTGGAAGGCAACGCGGCACGTCGGGCAGATGCGCTGCCCGATTCAGCCAATCAACGGGGCCTGACCCCCATTGATATCATCATAGTGACGTTTCAACCGCATCAGGGCGATACGGAGCACGATCTTGCCGGATCGCGCCGACCATCCCATACGCTTTTCGGCCACCTCCAACCCTTCGAGAAAGCAACAGCAGCGCAGCACCATATCCCCCAGTCCAGGGCCTAGATCGCGCAGCGCGGCCGCGACCCGATTGCGCGCCCGTGACGGGCCTTCACCGGCACCGGCCCCGCCCGAAAAGTTGCCCCGGTCGCCAGCGGTCAGAAACCGGTCCCAGTTCTGTGCCACCCTGGGCCCCATCTGGGCCAGTTCGAAATCCTCGCGCAGTCTCTCGCCCGCGATCACGAGGTCAGGGTTCAAGAACGGCTTGCCGTCTTTTTCCTTGCGCCTTGCCAGAACCGCCAGAGGGCTTTCGGCCAGATTGAACCGCATACGGCGCGGCGTGCCTGCCCCATTGTCACTAACCGCCCGTTCGCCCCAGACGCGATGCTGGTCGCCAAAGGGTGACTGGGTTTCGCTGAACCCCGGTGCGCGATCACCCTGATCGTCTGACAACATCCGTTTGAGCGCCGCCCGTCCCGCGCTGGTGATCTCATATGTCGCCACACGCCCTTGCGTCTTCACCGCAATCCAGTCCTTTAGCGCAAAGGCCTGGGCTATCCGACGGTCGACAACGGCAATGCGGATCGTCCCTTTCAGGACAGCCGCCTTTTCCATTTCGGATGACACGGCCAGCACCGCGCCGATTTCACAAAGCCGCCGCAAGATGCGCCGGGCTTCGCGGTTGACAGTGGCGTCGTCGGTGATTTCCGCGCTCAGAGAACGGATAGGTGCTGTCATGTGGCGAACCTCTTTCTGTTTGTGGGATAAGGGGGATTGTTTGGCTGACCACTCTTCGGCGGGGATGTGCAGATAGAGCCGCCCAAGTTCGTCCAATGCCTGATCAACCAGCGGATCATCGCGGCGGTTCTCGTAGGCGCGTACCTTTCGCAACACCGTCGAGGCGTGGCAGCCCTCGCTTCTGGCCAGTTCCCGAAGCGATTGCCCTTCTTCGATATGCCGAAGGTACAGGCGCGCATTGTCGGGCAACCATGCGGGCAATTCAGGCCGGTATTCTGCTGCGACAGTCATCTCTTTCCCTGTTTCACGTAGCGATTTTTCCACCGCTTTACTTTCTATTAATGCAACCTTTGGGTGCATTTCTTACCTGTTCATTAACTTCGGGTTCTGCTTGGATAATTTGGATAAAACGATAAGTTTTATTAAAATCGTCGTGCGGTATACAGCAACAATCCGCAACGTCCGAAAAATTGTTTCATCCTATGGTTGTTATCATCGGAGGAACCAATGTCTGACCTACTGTCCCGTGTGCGCAATCTTCATCGCCCCCGGTTACTCGTCCAGGCCGCCCGAGCGGGACAATTGGCATATGACCGGAACCGCGATCTGAAGCGATTGATGCGGTCCAACAACGCCCCTTCGCCCGATCGCGCCGTTTCGGCACTTCTGGTTGAAGAGGAACGTCTGGAAGAGACCCGCCGCGCCGGTGACGCGCGCTATAGTCTTACCCATCACATTGATCTTTTGATCGCGATGATGGCCGAGGTTCGGTTGCTTCCCAAGCCGGACGGCGTGTGAAACCGTACCCATGACAAAGGCCGCCCCATTGCCGGGACGGCCTCAACAGGTCCATCAGCCCTTTTTCAGGGCGACGACAGTTCCGCCCAGAGGGTCAAGGCATTGCCATGGTCACATGAACGCATCCGGCATCGAAGCCTTCTTGCGCGCCACATAGTCGTTCAGCGCTTCCTCGATCCCGGCATCCATCGCCGGTTTGCGGTAATCGTTCAGAAGTTTCGCGACCCGGTTTCCGGCCAGGGTGACAGTATCGCGCGCGCCTTCCTCATCCCAGGTTTCAAACGGCTTGTAGTCAAACAGCTCGGTCCGCCAGAAGGCTTCCTTGAAATTCGCCTGGGTGTGGGCACAACCAAGATAATGGCCCCCCGGCCCGACTTCGCGAATGGCGTCCATCGCCTGCGCGTCTTCTGAAACATCCACACCTTTGGCCAGATGATGCAAAACACCCAACTGGTCGGCATCCATGACGAATTTCTCGAAGGACGACACCAGCCCCCCCTCAAGCCAGCCGCAGGCGTGCAGCATGAAGTTCACGCCCGCCAGCAGACCCATGTTCAGGCTGTTGGCACTTTCATAGGCGGCCTGGGCATCGGGCAGCTTCGATCCGGCAAAACCGCCCGCCGACCGGTAGGGCAGGTTCAGACGCCGCGCCAGTTGCCCCGCACCATAGGTGATCAGGCTGGCCTCGGGGGTGCCAAAGGTCGGTGCCCCGGAATTCATGTCGATCGAGGTGACGAAAGCCCCCATGATGATCGGCGCGCCCTGGCGCACCAACTGGCTATAGGCCACGCC
>JBATDH010000193.1:0-4283 GCA_049663365.1 Albidovulum sp.
CCTTCGGAGCGCGCCCACACAGCCGCCAGCGTGCCGAAGCTGAGCGCGAGGACCAGCAGCGCCGCCGCCGCACCCAGCCACGACGCCAGCCCTATCGGGAGAGCGCGCTGAGCCATTCGGCCAATGCCTCGTCACGGGCCTTTTGGGCCTCACCCGCAGGATAGAACAGCGCCTTTTGCGGCGCGATCAGGGTCTCGAATCCCTTTGGCAATCCCCCCGGCGGGGTGACGGCGGGATACATCCAGTTGGTTTCGGGGATGACACCCTGAAACGCGGGCGAAATCATGAAGGCCAGGAACCGGTCGGCCAGATCGCCCTGACCCGAGGAGGCGACGCGGGCGGCCACCTCGACCTGCAGATAGTGGCCCTCGCCGAATGCGGCCGCCGCCTTGGTGTCGTCGCCTTCTGCGATGAGGTGATAGGCGGGCGATGTGGTGTAGGACAGCACCATATCCGCCTCGCCTTCAAGAAACATCCCGTAGGCTTCGGACCAGCCGGGGGTGACGGTGACGATATTGTCGGCCAGAGCCGCCCAGATGTCGCCCGCCCGGTCGCCATAAGCCGCCTTGACCCACAAGAGAAGCCCCAGACCGGGGGTGGAGGAGCGCGGATCCTGAATGACGATCTTCAGGTTTGAGGCTGCCAGAGCCTCGAAATCCGCCGGAACAGTGACTGTTTTGGCCGTGTCATAGACAAAGGCGAAATAGCCCCAGTCATAGGGAACGAAGACCGGATCATCCCATGCGACAGGCAGGTCGAAATCGACCGACCCCAGGGCGTGGTCGATGAAAATGCCGCTATCGGCGGCGGCGGCGGTCAGGTTGGTGTCGAGCCCGAGCACCACATCGGCCTCGGTATCGGCACCCTCCAGCAGGACGCGGGCCAGCAACGCCGCTCCGTCACCGGCGCTGGTGAACTGCAAATCACAGCCGCAGATGGACTCGAAAGCCGTTTCAATGGCGGGTCCGGGGCCCCATTCGGATACGAAACTGTCATAGGTGTAGACGTGAAGCACGGGCTTTTCCTGCGCCGTCAACGGCATGGCAGCAAGCAAACCCGCGATCATCAAAGCCGAGAAGGTGGTGTTTGTCATCTCTCATCCTCCAATGGTCAGGCGGGCGGAGATGGCGGTGGCCTGCATGGCCGAACCTTCCCTCCGCCGGTCTTAACCGGTTCAGGTTCAACGGGTTCGCATCACGCATCTCAGCCCTGTGACCAGAGCACCCCGAGGTAAGACCGCTCATATCCCACAGGCCCACGCCCTGCAAGCCACCTGTACACCGCCATCCCCGGCCAGCACCCCCTTGCGTCCCAGCCGGTTCTTCGGGAGATTGCCGCATGTCCGACCAACCGATCCGACGCGCCACCTTGGCCGATATCGCTGGCCTCGCCGCCTGTATCGACGCGGCCTATGCGCACTATCGCGCCACGATCCCCGATCTTCCAGAGGTATCGCGGGGTCTTGCCGGGGATATTGCCGATCACCACGTCTGGGTCGCACTTGCCGACGGGACAATCGCCGGTGGCGTGGTTCTGCATGTTTCCGGCGTAGGGGCCCACCTGGCCAATCTGGCGCTGCACCCCGGCTGGCAGGGCAAGGGTCTTGGTCGCTCCCTGATTGCCAAGGCCGAGGGTTTTGCCCGATCACAGGGGTGTCAGAGCCTTTCTTTGGGGGTCTATATATTTAACTAGCCGCGAGTTAGCCGATACCGGACATTCAGCGTAGCCCGGCGTTTACCTACATGGATTTCGGCGGCTTCAAGAACATCGTAAATTGCACAGGTTTTTTGCCATAATGTTGGGCCACACGCTGGCGCAATTCGTGAATGTCATCACAGGTCTTGGACATGCCGATTACTTCGTAGCAACGTGACACAAGCTGCCTAACTCCAAAATTGTCTGTGAGTTGTTGGTGCCATTTGACCCCAGAAGGGGGTTTGTTCTCTTTCAGGTATTTAGCAACGTCTTCATCCAAAGTGTCGTAAATCAACTCCGTAACTAGCTTCCCCCACCACTTTGGGCGTGTCTGCAATGGAGTTTTCCAACCGGTCAATCTGCCAAACTCTTCCCATAATTCGTCGGGGAAGGTCTTTTCCCATGCCCTCAACTCATCAGCGATAAAAGCCCTGAGTTTGACCTGTAGGGCATCGTCCGCTCTTTCATATTGATAACCTGTCGCCTCATCAATCAGGGCGTCCAGTCCAGTCCTTGTAAGGCCAGATGTCAGCACGGCACACTTCACGGCAACTTCATGCTGGCGTTCGGTGAGGTTGGCCTTTTGGTAGAGCGCCTGAACGTATCCGCGACAAATCAATTCGAACTGTTCAGTGGTCAATCCCATCCCAGTGTACTGAGTCCCAGGTATTGTAAACTCCCTAAGTTCGCCCAGGATTAAGTCACTGTTAATAAACGGCTTTAGCGCCGCAGCCCCTATATAGTTGCCCAGCTTGCCGGATTCCACATCCGCGATGGATTTTACTGCCGACCGAAGCGCGATCACTCGATCCTCATTGCTCAGGACATAGACATCCAGCATGTCGCCACCTAGATCAATTTGACCCTTCCATTTCGCGAAAGGCAAATTATCCAGAAATTGCGTTGTTGGTTCGCTTCGCGGGGCAATTGATCCAACAACTTCATCAAACGAAGCATCAATAGGTTCAATTATTTCAGGTGCTTTGGCCATTGATCAAATCCTTGTACTTGAGGCGCTTTTCGACCATGCGGTCAATCGTCATGTTGATGAAGTTCATAGTGCCAGCCTGTGACGTGTTATGGCGGAACGAGAATTCGTTCACATAGCGATGCAGGTGCTTGGCGCTCATATAGTGATAGATGCCATAGTGACCGCGCTTGAGTAGCGCCCAGAAGCTCTCGATACCGTTGGTATGTGCCATGTCGCGGACATACTCGCCAACAGAGTGATTGACCCGCTTGTGGGTGAAGCCTTGCGCCGCGAGGCCATCATAGCCTCTGTGCATGTCAGTCACGACCGTCGCACCTTCTGGGGCATTGGCCGCGATGAAAGCTTTCAGGACAGGGCCAGTGGTGCGTTCTGTCGGCATAGCGCGAACTTGGCCGTTCTGGTCGCGGATGCCAACGACTGCGGTTTTGCCTACAGTGCCACGGCCAGCGTGAAGTTTATTGGCCGCATGTTTGTTGCGCTCTTTGCCGCCGACATATGTTTCGTCAACTTGGGTATGGTTGCCCATGTCATTGTTGCCTTGATCTTTCAGCCATGTCTCACGAATGCGCTGTGCAAGGAACCATGCGGTTTTCTGGGTGACGCCAAGCTCGCGGGCCATCTGAGTACTGGGGATGCCCTTGCGCGCACTGGTGAGCATGAATATCGCCAAAAGCCACTTTTGTAGAGGGAGACGGCTTTCCGCCAGAACCGTGCCGGTACGAACGCTGAAATGAGACCGGCAGTCTTTGCAACGGTACGGCATGGGCTTATGATCTTTGCATTCTGTAACCGAGACGGAACCGCAATGACCGCAAACTGGCTCATCACCCCAACGGCGGGCCTCAAAGAATGTCCGGGCTGCTTCCTCATTTGGGAATTTCTGGAAGAACTCGAATGTGCTAAGTGTATCTGACATGGGGCCAATCTCGTTTGTTGAAACTAAACTAGCCAAAATATCAGGCGTAGTCAAGCGATATTTGGCTAGTTAAGTATATAGACCCCTTTCTTTGGCCACCCATGTCCTGATGCCGGACAACGTCCGTTTCTATGAGCGGCTGGGCTGGCGGATAACGGACCTGGGCGTTTCCAAAGTCCTCATGATCAAGGAGCTTTGAAAAAACGTCCTTTCCTCGGCGTCCGATGCCGACTATTTCCCAGATGAGGGAGCCCGCGCATGAGTTTGAATACATTCGGCCACCTTTTTCGGGTCACTACCTGGGGCGAAAGCCATGGTCCGGCCTTGGGGGCCACGGTTGACGGCTGTCCGCCCGGCATCGCGCTGGCACCGGAGATGCTGCAACACTGGCTTGACCGGCGCAAACCGGGGCAGAACAAGTACACGACCCAGCGGCGCGAGGCCGATGAGGTGCGGATTCTGTCGGGTGTCTATGAGGGCCGCACCACCGGCACGCCGATTCAGCTGATGATCGACAACACCGACCAGCGGTCGAAGGATTACGGCGATATCGCCCAGAAATTCCGCCCCGGTCATGCCGATATCACCTATTTCCAGAAATACGGGCTGCGCGATCCGCGCGGTGGCGGGCGATCCTCGGCGCGTGAAACGGCGGCACGGGTGGCGGCGGGGGGCGTGGCG
>JBATDH010000194.1:0-11244 GCA_049663365.1 Albidovulum sp.
TGGCAGTTGTTGCGGCTGGTCGCGGTGCCGGTTGACGCCCGGACATGGGCCAGAAAAAGATGTGACGACACTTGTGCCGTCAACGACTTCAGATTGGGATCGGACCAGGCCGGCAGGATATCGCGAAACTGCCCCGGCTCGGGATGCGCGCCGTACCAGGCCAGGCCAAAACCGTCGCCATTGATCGCCGTCTTGCTTTCGCTGGCACCGTGGCTTTGATGGATCAGCGAATGGCCAGGACGGCACACAATATCTTCGAGAAAAATCGGTTTGCCCGAATAGGCGGCCCAACGGCACATTTTCGATCCTCGGTCACATGTTTCGACGCATCATTGCACCGAAATGCGGCGGTAAAAAGGACTGGCGCGGGCAACAGCCGTTACCGGAATGGCAACCGGTCAGCTTTCCTCAACCACCATCAGATCCCGCTCGGATGCGCCCTTGGCATGGGCAAGTGCAGCCTGATAATCGGGGCTTTGATAGCAGGCGACTGCGGCATCGAATGACGGAAACCGGGCCACGACATTGCGTGGCCGGTCATTGCCTTCCAATTGCACATAGCGTCCGCCGCGCGCCAGAAACACACCGCCATGCTTGGCGATTGCGGGGCCGGCAAGAGCCGCGTATTTTCCATAGGCCTCGGCGTCCAGCACTTTCACATGGGCAATCCAGAGCGCGCTCATGCCATTCCTCCGATAACTGTTTCGGCGGCTTTGATGGCGGCATCTGCCTGGCTTGCATCCGCGCCCCCGGCCTGGGCCATGTCCGGTCGCCCGCCACCACCTTTCCCACCCAATACTCCTGCCGCAGTCCTGACGATATCAACGGCAGACAGGCGGGCCGTCAGATCGACCGTAACCCCCGCCGCCACGGCCGCCCTGCCGTCCGTATCGGCGATCACCAACACGGCGCCCGATCCGACACGCGCTTTCAACTCGTCGACGATTGCGGGCAAATCCTTGCCCGACACACCGGTAACAGTCTGGGCAATGAACCTGATGCCATTGATTTCTTTGATATCCGGCCCCTCGGACGCGCCCCCCCCCATTGCCAGTTCGCGGCGCAGTTGCGCCAGTTCATTGGTCAATGACTTGCGTTCATCAAGCAGCGCCTTCACCCGACCAGCCACATCGGCAGGCTGGGCCTTCAGCGCCAATGCCACCTCGGCCAACCGCTGATCCTGCGCACGCAGATAATCCAGCGCCGCCGCCCCGGTCAGCGCCTCGATCCTTCGTACCCCGGCGGATGACGCGGAATCCCCCAAGGCCACAAAGGCCCCGATGTCGCCCGTACGCGCTACATGCGTGCCCCCGCAAAGCTCCAGCGAATAGGTGCCGCCGTCGGTTCCCTTGCCCGATCCGGCCAGTTGGCCCATCGACACAACCCGCACCTCGTCACCGTATTTTTCGCCAAACAGAGCCTGCGCGCCCAACCCCCTGGCGTCATCCGGGGTCATGATACGGGTTTCCACCGCGCTGTTTTGCCGGATGAACTCATTGACTTCGGCTTCTACCGCCGCCATTTCAGCCGTGCTCAGCCCTTTGGAATGGCTGAAATCAAAGCGCAACCGGTCGTCGGCATTCAAACTGCCCCGCTGGGCGACATGATCGCCAAGCGCCCGGCGCAAGGCCTCGTGCAGCAGATGCGTGGCCGAATGGTTGGCCCGGATCGCACGGCGGCGGTGATGGCTGACCTCCAGTTTCGCCGTCTGTCCTTTGGCAATCTCGCCTTCGGTCACATCGGCGATATGGATGAACACGCCTTGCGATTTCTTGGTGTCCGACACCGTCGCCGTCCCGGTCTTGGTGCGGATCACCCCGGTGTCGCCGACCTGTCCGCCGGATTCGGCATAAAACGGGGTCTGGTTGACAACGATCTGCACCTTTTCCCCCTCAACGGCCTTGGCCACTTCGGCCCCGTCCTGCACCAGCGCGAATATCTCGCCTTCCGCGGCCTCGGTGTCATAGCCCAGAAACTCGGTTGTCCCATGGGCCTCGGCCAGATCGAACCAGATCGCCGCATCCTTGGTTTCGCCGGTGCCCGCCCAGCTTGCCCGTGCCTTGGCCTTTTGTTCGGCCATGGCCGCATCAAACCCGGCAGTATCAACACCACGGCCCATTTCGCGCAGCGCATCCTGCGTGAGGTCAAGCGGAAAACCGTAAGTATCATAAAGCCGGAACGCCGCCGCCCCCGGTAGAGGCTGACCGTCGCCGATCTTGCCCAATTCATCGTCCAAGAGCCGCAGGCCGCGGTCGAGCGTTTGCTTGAACCGCGTCTCCTCCAGCCGCAGCGTTTCTTCAATCAGCGCCTGCGCGCGCTGCAATTCCGGGAAAGCCGCGCCCATCTGACGTACCAGCGCGGGGACCAACCGGTGCATCAGTGGATCGGTCGCACCCAGAAGATGCGCGTGGCGCATCGCCCGCCGCATGATCCGCCGCAAGACATAGCCGCGCCCCTCATTCGACGGCATCACCCCGTCGGCAATCAGGAACGAGGTCGAGCGCAAATGATCGGCGATTACCCGGTGATGTACCTTGCCGGGCCCGTCGGGGTCGGTTGATGTGGCATGGGCCGACGCCTCGATCAGGCTGCGCATCAGATCGGTGTCGTAATTGTCATGCTTGCCTTGCAGCAGCGCGCCGATCCGCTCCAGCCCCATGCCGGTGTCGATCGACTGGTTCGGCAGAGGCACCAGACGGCCATCGGCGAACTGTTCGTTTTGCATGAAAACCAGGTTCCATATCTCGATAAACCGGTCGCCATCCTGATCCGCCGAGCCTGGCGGACCGCCCCAGATATGGTCGCCGTGATCATAGAAAATCTCGGTACAGGGGCCGCAAGGACCGGTCGGCCCCATGCGCCAGAAATTATCATCCGTCGGGATGCGGATGATCCGTTCCTCGGGCAGACCCGCCACTTTCTTCCAGATCGCGGCGGCTTCATCGTCTGTATGATAAACCGTCACCAGCAGTTTCGATTTGTCGATACCGAAATCGCGGGTCAGCAATTCCCAAGCATACGGGATAGCCTCGGATTTGAAGTAATCGCCAAAACTGAAATTTCCCAGCATTTCAAAGAAGGTATGGTGGCGCGCGGTATAGCCGACATTGTCGAGATCATTGTGCTTGCCGCCGGCGCGCACGCATTTCTGGCTGGTCGTCGCACGGGTGTAATCGCGCTTTTCCACCCCGGTGAACAGGTTCTTGAACTGCACCATCCCCGAATTGGCAAACATCAGCGTCGGATCGTTGCGCGGCACCAGCGGAGAACTGGCGACAACGCGGTGATCGTTGCGTTTGAAATAGTCGAGAAAGGTGGCGCGGATGTCATTCAGGCTGGGCATGGGCGGAAACCTTGATTGGCGCGATATGTGTCAGCCTTGGCGTGTTATCCGTTGCGCCGACCCATGTCCATATAAACGCCTACAGCGTTTGCCTTTGATCTGGTTCACCAGTTCAAAGACAAAACGCAATTATTCCCAACGCTCGTCTGTCTTGGTTTGTCTTCAATCTGATTCAGATTGAAGACAAACCGCTATAGTCGGACATTTCATCAGGCAGGTGATAAAACACTTTGGCCACGATCTGCCACCGCCCTCTGTATCCCCGATATGGAGCCAAAGGGCTCACTGCCTTGCATGATCTGCTTCAAAACAAAAAAACGCGGCCGGAATTGCCCAGCCGCGTTCCATTCTATCGCCGATCCCCGACATCACAAAGGCTGCTCAGGCCTCCATCACATCATCGGTGCTGTCTTCGGATGAGGCACCAAAGTCGAGCCCGTGTCCGGCACGGATTTTATCTTCGATCTCCAGCGCTATACTGGGATTGTCGGCCAGAAACTGCTTGGCGTTTTCGCGGCCCTGCCCGATCCGTTCGTCGCCATAGGAATACCAGGCACCGGATTTTTCGACCACACCCGCCTTGACCCCCAGATCGACCAGTTCGCCGGTCTTGGAAATACCCTTGCCATACATGATGTCGAATTCCACCTGCTTGAAGGGGGGGGCCACCTTGTTCTTGACCACCTTGACGCGGGTAGTGTTGCCGACCACCTCGTCACGATCCTTGATCGCACCGATACGGCGGATATCCAGGCGCACGGAGGAGTAAAATTTGAGCGCATTGCCCCCTGTCGTGGTTTCCGGACTGCCAAACATCACGCCGATCTTCATGCGGATCTGGTTGATGAAGATGACCATGCAGTTCGAACGGGCGATGGAGCCGGTCAGCTTGCGCATGGCCTGGCTCATCAGGCGGGCATGGACGCCGACGCTGCTGTCACCCATGTCGCCTTCAAGTTCCGATTTCGGCGTCAGCGCCGCGACCGAATCGACCACAACCAGACTGACGGCACCCGAACGCACCAATGTGTCGACAATCTCCAGCCCCTGTTCGCCGGTATCGGGTTGGGAAATCAGCAACTCGTCGAGATTGACGCCGAGCTTTTTGGCATAAAGCGGATCGAGCGCATGTTCGGCATCGACAAAGGCGCATACGCCGCCCAATTTTTGCGCCTCGGCCACGACATGCAGCGTCAGAGTGGTCTTGCCGGAGCTTTCGGGCCCGTAGATTTCAATGACGCGGCCCCGTGGCAGCCCGCCGATACCCAATGCGATGTCGAGGCCCAGGGAACCAGTTGAAACGGATTCGATCTCCATCACCGGATTGTCAGCCCCGAGCTTCATGATGGAGCCCTTGCCGAACTGCCGCTCAATCTGTGCCAGCGCACTGTCGAGCGCCTTTTGTTTGTCCGCGCTGCGTTTGTCGTTCATGTCCAGAAGGTTCGTTACTGCCATTGTTCACTTCCTTATTTCACACCCGTCGGGGCGCGGCAATCATTGCTCGTGTTCGCCTCTTGTTCTCATTCTTATGGGACCAAAGAGAGAACACTTCAACCAGATTTTCACAAAAGCTACTTTTTCTTCTTTTCGTAAATGTTTAGTTAAAGCCTGCGCATGTTTCTTTGGACGACGGGTAGCAAGGGCACCGGATGCTGGTTTTTTGGAAAGAGCGGCTCGTATATCTTGCGACGCCAAAGACCGGTACAACCGCGATCGAGACGGCGCTCGAATCATTGGCCAGCGTGGTGATTCAGCGCCCGCCCGAACTTAAACACACCTCGGCAAGCCGGTACTGGAAGCATATCGCCCCATATCTCACGGCGGCGGCGGATGAGGATTTTTTGGTTGTGGCGGTGATGCGTGAACCGGTCGACTGGCTGGGAAGTTGGTATCGTTACAACCAGCGCGAAAAGATGTTCAGGCCAGAAAGAAGTACTGCTGGCATCAGTTTCAACACCTTCATCGAAGGTTATCTGAGCGACCCGCAGCCCGACTATGCCAATGTCGGACAGCAAAGCCGGTTTCTCGTGCCGCAAAACGGGCCGGGCGTCGATCAGATTTTTCGCTATGATGACATCGACCATCTGGTCCGATTTCTCGAAGACCGTCTGAATTGCGAAATCAACCTGCCGCGTCTCAATGTCTCGCCAGAAGGATCTCTCGATCTTTCGCCCGATCTCGAAGCGCGCCTGCGCCGCGAATGTGTCGAAGAGTTCAAGCTTTTCGATTCGCTGAAATCCGACGGCGGCAGTAACCTGATGGCATGAGCCGGGGTGGAAGTCCGTCGTTCCGGCTTGGATGCCACACATCGTATGACGCTCTCCGCCGCAGCAAGAGAAAGTTTTTTGCAAATTGGAAAGCACCGCGTTGCGCTGGCGGCCCATTGTCACGGTTCTACGCCGACGAAAATGGCCGCTCTGACGCCTTGGCAAACAGGTCGGTCAATGAATCTGACCCTGTACCGTTGCCGTCAATTCACTCAATGAAAAGGGTTTGGGAAGAAAAACCGAGTTAGGTATGCATTCACGGGTTTCCGTCAGGCTTTCTTCGGCATAGCCCGAGACAAAGACCACCCGCGTATTGGGGCGTTGTTTCAATGCCTCGCGCACCCATGACGGGCCGTCCATGCCCGGCATGATGACATCGGTCACAAAAATATCCACGGCCAGCGAACGATCCTCGAGCGTCTTAAGCGCCTCTTCGGCATTTTCCGCCTCAATGACGGTATAGCCGCGCATTCGGAGAGCCCGACTGGCAAAGGCCCGAACCGGAGCTTCGTCTTCCACGAGCAAAACGACCCCTTCCCCTGACCGTGTTGCCCGTTTGGCGGGCACTGGTGGCAACATCACGTCGTCCGTTTGGGCAGAATCATGAGCCGGGAAATAGAGCGAGAAGGTTGTCCCGGACCCAACGACGCTGTCGCAAAAGATGAAGCCACCCGATTGTTTGACAATGCCATAAGCGGTCGACAGCCCAAGTCCGGTGCCTTCCCCTTGACGTTTGGTGGTGAAAAATGGCTCGAAAATCTTGGTCAGTTTGTCGGGGGCGATGCCCGACCCGACATCCGTCACCCGAACCACCACATAGTCACCCGGTGCGACAGTGGCCCGGTCACGAATCAAGGGGTCGTTCAATCTGACGGCGACGGTTTCAATCTTTATGTCGCCGCCGTCCGGCATGGCATCGCGGGCATTGACCACCAGATTCATGATCACCTGCTCCAGTTGACGTTTGTCTGCCCGCAGATGGCGCAGCGCCGGATCATGCGTGAAGGTCAGGCGGATCTTTTCGCCCACCAGACGATTCAGCAGATGGGTGAGGTCCGACAAGGTATCGCGCAAATCGATGACCTTTGGCTTCAAGGTCTGTTTGCGCGAAAAGGCCAGCAACTGCCCGACAAGGCTGGCCGCGCGGTTGGCATTCTGATTGATCTGAACCAAATCCGCATAGTCGAGATCGTTTTTGCTGTGCCGTAGCAACAAAAGATCGCAATACCCTGATATTGCTGTCAAAAGATTGTTAAAATCGTGCGCCACGCCGCCTGCAAGCTGCCCGATGGCCTGCATCTTCTGGCTTTGCACGAATTGCGCCTCGAGCGTTTTCAACTGGGTCGCATCCGACAGGACCGCGACAAGCGCAAGCCGACCATCCGTCACGGTGCGTGTCAGCGTCACTTGCAGATAGGTTTCCTTTTCGGCATGGGCGACGCGCAGGACTTCCGGCATGCTCTCGGTTCGCCCGGCGACGGCATCGGCCAGCCAGTCATTGACGGATCGCCCCAGACCTTCGAAAATCTGGGAAACCTTTGTGTTGACCTCGATATCCCCAAGCAAGCCGCGCGCCGCGCGGTTGGCCTCGCATACCTGACCCGCGCTTGTCAGTCGCAACAACGCCACAGGCAAGGCGTCAAAAGCCGTCGGATCACTGACAAAACCTTCATGTTCCTTGCGCGGCGGCAGCAAGAATATTTCCCGACGACCCGCCGAAGTGTCGGCACATACGGCCAGAACCCGAACCGGCCCGTCAACACCGGCGATTTCATGCTCTTCTCCGGATCGAAGAGGCAGGTCGACGAATATCCGGTCCAGCGATTTGACCCGCCGCCCGACCAGACGTTTCACGGCGTCATTCATGAAAAGAATGGTGCCGGTATGCGATGCCGTCAGCATCGGCAGGCTGATATTGTCGGCACCGCGCCCGGTCTGGAACCGTTCGGCGGTATCATCGAACCGCCAAAGAAACCCGCCTTCGCCAACACGTTGCGCGGCCAACCGGACATTGCCGCGCCGCGTCACCAGGTCTTCTTGTGCACTGCCGGTGGCCAGAGCCCTGATGTGAATTCTGCTGATAACCGCCGACGGGTTGGCAAAATTGCCCGAAAGCGTATTGGCGAGTGTCTGCCCCACCCGCATTCCGAAACGATCATGCGCGACACGGTTTTGGGTCGTGACCTCACCATCATTATCGGTGATGAGACAGGGAAGAGATTCATGACGGATAAAGGCGGCAACCTGTGCTTGCAGGGCCTTTTCCACGGTGTTTTGCCGGGTCGAGAACCACAGGATGCTGACCGCAGACAGGGCCAGAATACCCGCCGTGACAACGGCCGCCGTCGTGACGACCCCTTCGGTCAACGCGTAGGCTGCGAAGGCCAAAAGCATCGCCGCAACGGCCAGATATCCGATCCGTGGCGCGATCCGGGACACGATCTGGGAAAAGGATTGGGATGTCATTGTCGGCTGCAACACCAGGTACCCTCGCTCAGATTCGGTCAGGCGCATTTCGACGGAAAATGCTTAAGCGGCAATTAATCGTCACAGCCCAAACCGGCTAACAACCCAAGATTGAGTATTACCGCAATTACTGCCGCGTCAAGAGCGCGCAGTAAAATCCGTCACCGCCTTCAAGGGGCGAATATCGTCTTTCGCGCACAAGAGACCAGTCCGGATTGCGGTGCAAGAACGCGCGAACCTGATCGGCGTTCTCGCAGGCGAGCAAAGAACAGGTCATGTAGGCCAGATGACCATCCGCGGTGACATGGCCCGCTGCGGTGTCAAGAATTTCTGCCTGAATGCGCTGCAATTCCACCAGACGTTCGGGGGTCAGCGCCCATTTTGCTTCCGGGGAACGCCGCCATGTACCCGAACCGGAACAGGGCACATCCGCCAGCACAAGGTCAAAGGGTGCCGCCGTTTCCAGCATGGCTGTTGCGATCTGCTTTATGTTTGCCTCTGCCCTGCGCGCGCGTTCCGGCAGGTCGCGCATTCTGGCCGGGGCAATGTCATGGGCGAAAAAATCCCCATCAATCAATGCGGCCACGGCCAGGGATTTGCCACCCCCGCCCGCACAATAGTCAAGCACGCGCATCCCCCGACGTAGCGGCAAATCCTCAACGGCGGCCTGGGGTGAGGCATCCTGCAATTCGACCAGACCGGCCTTGTAAGCCGAGGACTGCGAAATCTTTCGTTCATTTTCGGTAATTTCAAGGGCGTGACCGGCTAAATTAACGGGTCGCGCAACGATTCCATCCCGCGCCAGATCGGCGCAAATCGCGGTGCGTTCCGCGCGTCGGGCATGGACGCGCAAGATCACGGGCGCGCGGTGCCGCATGGCCTGCAAGACCGGCAAGACCGCCTCGCCCAGGCTGCGGTTCAAGTCGTTTTCAAGCCAATCAGGGTAATCCAGAGCAATTGACCGGGCCAGAGAATGCAGCGCCGGTGCATCCGCAAATGCCGTGGTCTCTGCGGCGCTCAAAGGCATTGGCCCATAGCCAACCCCGGTAAAAAGGGTTTCCGGATTCACCGACGCGGCTTTCAGCGCCCCCAACATGACAATCCTGCCGGAAGGCCTGCTGCCACCGCCCAACGCCGTATAGGAGCGCAGGCGGCGCAATGCGTCAAACACATGATCGCGCACAGCAGCGCGGTCACCCGACCCGGCAAAACGACTGGCGCGCGCCCATTGCGTCAACGCCTGTTCCGCCGCCGCCCCGCCCAGTACGCGGTCAAGAATTTCAATCGCGGTCTGGATGCGGGCAGCAGGGGTCATCTAAACTCCATCCGGGCATCCAGTTCGCTTCGGCGGTAGTCCATAAAATATAAATGCTTATATGTCATGCTTATAAACCAAGAAGCTAACCTAACTTACGCGGTAGTTCGGGCTTTCCCGCGTGATCTGCACGTCATGCACATGGCTTTCCTTCAAACCGGCCCCGGTGATGCGCACGAATTCACACCGCGTCTGCATCTGGGCAATGGTCCCGTTACCGGTATAGCCCATCGCGGCACGCAATCCACCAACCAACTGGTGAACCACCGCTGCCGCCGATCCCTTGTAGGGCACCTGCCCCTCGATCCCTTCGGGGACCAGCTTGTCGCTGGCCGCATCCTTTTGGAAATAGCGATCCGCCGATCCGCGCGCCATCGCGCCAAGCGATCCCATGCCGCGATAGGATTTGAAGCTGCGGCCCTGATAGAGGATCACCTCGCCGGGGCTTTCATCGGTCCCGGCAATCGCCGACCCGACCATCGCGCAAGAGGCGCCCGCGGCAATGGCCTTGGCGAAATCGCCGGAATACTTGATGCCCCCGTCAGCGATGACCGGAATGTCGCCAGCCCCGCTGACCGCATCCATGATCGCCGTAAGCTGGGGCATCCCCACACCGGCCACGATCCGCGTGGTGCAGATCGACCCCGGCCCGATCCCGACCTTGACCGCGTCTGCCCCGGCCCCGATCAGCGCGCGGGCCGCCTCGGCGGTGGCGACGTTGCCGGCCACGACCTGCACCGCGTTCGACAGGGACTTGATCCGCTCCACCGCTTTGGCCACCCCTTCGGAATGGCCATGCGCGGTGTCAATCACCACCATATCAACGCCCGCATCTATCAGCGCCTGTGAGCGGTCAAACCCGGCATCCCCGACGGTCGAGGCCGCCGCAACCCGCAACCGGCCAAGCGTGTCCTTGCAGGCATTGGGGTTGAGTACTGCCTGTTCTGTATCCTTCAGGGTCAATAGCCCGGTCAGCTTGCCCTGCCCGTCCGTGACCAGCAGCTTTTCGATGCGGCGCGCCTTCATCAGGCTCTTGGCCGCCTCCAGATCCGCCGGCTCGTGCAACAGCGCCAGATTGTCCGCCGTCATCATCACCTTGACCGGCGTCTTGTCATCTGACGCAAACCGCATATCGCGGTTGGTGACGATCCCCACCACGCGACCCGTTCCATCCACCACCGGAAAGCCGGTGACATTGTAACGTTCCTGCAAGGCCTTGGCATCTGCCAGGGTCTGGTCGGGTGTCAAGGTGATGGGGTTGAAGACAACGCCGCTTTCAAAGCGCTTGACCCGCCGCACCTCGTTTGCCTGGGCGTCCGGATCGAGATTGCGGTGAATGACGCCGATCCCGCCCGCCTGTGCCATGGCAATGGCCATGCGCGCCTCGGTCACTGTGTCCATCGCCGATGACAAAAGCGGTATGTTCATCCGGATTGCCTTGGTCACAAAAGTGGCCGTATCGGCATCAGACGGCAGCACGCTCGATGCGGCCGGCACCAGAAGCACATCATCAAATGTGAGAGCCTCGCGAATCTCCATGGGGAACCTCCTGCGGGAGCTTTCGTTTGGCGCTTCCCTGTTTCATGCAAAGCCGGTGAAGGCAAGGCCCAAGGTCGGCATTTTTGCACCGACCGACCTGAGCGCCCATTGGGGCGCGAGGCTGAAAACCGCGCCCGGAACGGGCGTCCGTCAGATCAAAGCCGTCTTCAGGTTATGCAACCGCCGCGTTTGTCACGGTGGCAAGCCGCCCGCTGGCCCAGAGCTTCATGACCCGAAAGGCAATCCACGGCACGATCACTGATGCGGCCAGCAGGACAATCACGCCCGGATAGAACCAGATGCCACCAATTGTC
>JBATDH010000195.1:0-7192 GCA_049663365.1 Albidovulum sp.
GGCGAGGCCGAGGCAGGCTGCACCGTGCATCAGGTCACCGCCCAACTGGATGCAGGCCCGATCCTGGGGCAGGCGCGCCTGCCCATTCTGCCCGGCGATACCCCGGAATCGCTCGCGGCACGGGTGCTCGCGCTTGAACATCGCCTATATCCGGCTGTTCTGCGGCGCTTTTGCGAAGATGAACATCGGCCTCTAATCCTTTGATCCCCGTCCGTTTCCCGAACAAGTACCGCCTCTAGGGCGCGATTGTCTGCACCGTTGGCACAAGCCGGGGGCGAAAACCTCCTGGGCCTTCCTTTCGGCCCTGACCTCGCCTAAGAAAGCCCGACCAGCGGGACGACCCCGCGAAAAGACCGGAATCCCTATGCACACCATCACTACGACCGACGACCTTGCGCGATTTTGTTCTGCCGCCAAGAACGAAGCCTATGTGACAGTTGATACCGAGTTCATCCGCGAACGCACCTATTATTCGCGGCTCTGTCTGATCCAGATGGCATTGCCCGGTGCCGATGGCGAAGGGGTGTTGATCGACCCGTTGTCTGATGGCCTGTCGCTTGAACCGCTTTATGATCTTTTTCGCCATGAGGCGACGGTCAAGGTGTTTCACGCAGCACGTCAGGATCTGGAAATCTTCTTTGTTGAGGGCAATGTCTTTCCGACGCCGCTGTTTGATACCCAGGTCGCCGCCATGGTCTGCGGTTTTGGCGATCAGGTCGGCTATGAGACGCTGGTGCGAAAAATCGCCCGCCACAACCTCGACAAGACCTCGCGTTTCACCGACTGGTCGCGCCGCCCGCTCAGCGAGGCGCAAAAGACCTATGCGCTGGCCGACGTGACCCATCTGCGGGTAATTTATGAATTTCTGGCAGCCGAACTGGCAAAGACCGGGCGGCAGAAATGGGTGGAGGAAGAACTGGGCGTGCTGCTCGATCCTGAAACCTACACCAACCGCCCGGAAGAATCGTGGATGCGGATCAAGACGCGCACCACCTCGGGCCGGTTTCTGGCCATCGTGCGCGAATTGGCCCGGTTCCGCGAGGAATATGCTCAAACCCGCGACGTGCCGCGCAGCCGCGTCTTCAAGGATGACGCCCTGCTGGAACTGGCCTCGACCAAACCGCAATCGGTCGAAGAACTTGGCCGCTCGCGGCTGTTGCTGCGCGAAGGCCGCCGCCCCGACATTGCCGAGGGCATTCTGGCAGCCGTCAAGGCGGGGCAGGAAACCAAGCCCGAAGATTTCCCCAAGACCGATACATCGCGCGAACAGTTGCAGGTCAATCCGGCCCTGGCCGATCTGCTGCGGGTCTTGCTCAAGGCCAAATCCGAAGGCGCGGGGGTTGCGGCGAAACTGATCGCCTCATCGGGCGATCTGGATGCGCTGGCGGCGGGTGAACGCAACGTGACTGCGCTGCACGGGTGGCGGGGCGAAGTATTCGGCGCCGATGCGGTCCGGTTGTGCCGGGGGGAAATTGCCCTGTCTGCCAAAGGCGGCGCGGTGCGGGTGGTTTCGGTCTGACCGGGCGCGGGCTAGCGGCGCACTGACCGGCTGTTTTCGGCCCCCAGAACCACGATCTGGCGCACCTCGGCCAGCTTGATGTCAGACAGATAGGTCGCCACCGTCAATTCGCGCGATTGCGGCGTTGACACCCGCGTTTGCCCGATCGGCTTGGCAATCACGAAGCGGTAGGTCAGCACGCCGTCCACCGGTTGGCCGTCATTGTCGGCAATCAGCTCGGTGTTCCACCACCCCTGCGTCGGCGGCAGGCCCGAGGCACGCACAATCGCGCCGCCCGGCTGGCGGGCAATTTCCAGTTCGGTGACCTGCGCCACCAGCAACCGGCCATCGGCAATGACATTGGGGTCGGCCACGGCAACCACCTGGCTTTCCTGCGACCGGCCAAACCAGTTGAACGGGTTCAGAATGCGGCTTTCACGGATACGCCCACAGCTTGTCAGCGTCAGCGCCGCCAGCATCAGCGCAAGTATCGGCAGTCTCATGCGGTCCCACTCCCTCAATCCGTCCTGTCTTGGGTAGCCCATTCAACGCCCCGTGAAAAGAGCCCTCGCTGGCTGGACCTTGCGGGAAATTATGACTACCTCAGAGGGGGCAAGAACCGGAGCCCGCCATGCCGACCCCCGCCTTTGAGGATATCGCCGAAACGTTCGAGTTTCTCGACGACTGGGAAGACCGCTACCGGCATGTGATCGAGCTTGGCAAAGCCATGCCGCCGCTGGATGACGCTTTCCGCGTGCCCGCCACCAAGGTCGACGGCTGCGCCAGCCAGGTCTGGCTCTTGCCGCGCATCGACGGGCAGGGGGCTTCGGCCCGGTTCGATTTTGACGGCGACAGCGACGCCATGATCGTGCGCGGCCTCATCGCCATCCTGCACGCGCTTTATTCGGGGTTGACGGTCGGTGACGTGCTGAAAGTGGACGCTATCGCCGAACTTACCCGCCTGGGGCTGAACGATCATCTGTCCGCGCAGCGCTCGAACGGTTTAAGGGCAATGGTCGAACGCATCGGCAAACTGGCGGAAGAGGCTGCTGATTAGGCGGTTCGCCTCATGCCCCAGTCGCCACATCGAAAATCAGCTTCACGTTCAACGCGATGACGGCCAGGGCAATGATTGCACAGGCCACGGTCTGCCAGCGCGGCGCGGGCAATCCCTGCATCATCTGGCGGTTGGCAGTAAACATGACCAACGGCACAATCGCAAAAGGCAGTTGCAGGCTCAGCACCACCTGGCTCAGCAACAGCAACTGTGCCGTGCCGCTTTCGCCGTAAGCCACGCTGACAATCACCGCCGGCACAATCGCGATTCCGCGGGTGATCAGCCGCCGCGCCCAGGCGGCCATCCGAAAGCGGATGAACCCTTCCATGACGATCTGCCCCGACAGGGTGGCCGTGACCGTGGAATTCAACCCCGAGGCCAGCAAGGCCACCGCAAACAGCGTTGACGCCGCCCCGGCCCCCAGTGTCGGCGACAACAGCGCATAAGCATCCTGAATTTCGGCCACCTCGGTTTGCCCGGTCGTATGAAACGTGGCGGCGGCCAGAATCAGGATGGCACTGTTGATGAACAGGGCGAAGGTCAGGGCGATGGTCGAATCAATCGTGCCCATCCGAATGGCTTCGCGGCGGTCCGATGGATCGGCGCCGATCGCCCGCGTCTGAACGATCGCCGAATGAAGATAAAGGTTATGCGGCATCACCGTGGCACCTAGAATGCCCAGGGCCACGAACAGCATATCCGGGTCGGTCAGAACGCTGGCTTGCGGGATATACCCGCGCAGCACATCGCCCCAGACGGGGCTGGCATAGGCCATCTCGAACCCGAAACAGACCGCAATCACCAGCGTCAACGCGACGACAAAGGCCTCCAGCCGCCGAAACCCCTTGCCTTGCAACCAGAGGATGATGAACACATCGGCCGCGGTCAGTATCACACCCACCGGCATCGGCAGTCCGAACAGTAGGTTAAGGGCGATGGCCGTGCCAATCACCTCGGCCAGATCGGTGGCGACAATCGCGGCCTCGGCCAGGATCCACAGGGCGATGCCGATGGGCCGCGAATACCGTTCCCGGCAAAGCTGCGCCAGATCGCGCCCGCTGGCCACGCCCATGCGCACCGCCAGTGCCTGCAACAGGACCGCCATGATGTTGGACAACAGCACGACCGACAGCAGCGTATAGCCGAACCGCGACCCGCCCGCCAGCGACGTGGCCCAGTTGCCGGGGTCCATATAGCCCACAGCCACCAGATATCCCGGCCCCGAAAAACTCATCAGCCGACGCCAGAAACCGCCGCCCCGGATCGACACCGAGGCATTCACTTCCGGTAGGGACGGGGGCCGTGCGCCCGCATCAGGCGCGGTCTCGGTAAATGATAGGGCAGGGTCGGACACAGGGGGGGGCATTCGCCGTTGATAACTTGCGAATGATTATTATTCCCATTTAATGCCCTGTGCAACCGGTCATTGTCCCCTGACCGGCAAACGCACACCACCAACGGTCGAAAACCGAAAATGATGGCGCCCCATCAGGCAAACCCTTCGCCCCCGCAAACCGTGCAGCGCCGGGTTTTGGTGCCGAAACAGCCGACACAGCGCTCAAACAGCGCATTGCCGAACTTGTCGCGCCCCTTGGCGACCTGTCCCGATCCATTGCAGAACTGGCACGGCGCGCGCCCGGTGCCGTGGCAGCGATGGCAGCGCCGCTTGACATAGGGAGCCTGCTTTTTGCCGGGGGAATTCTGTTCCATGCGCGTCCTCGGGCAACCGTTTGACATGTTATTCTGACACCAATCGGCTTTATCAAAACATAACCATTCCTGCCTGTCACGTTTTTCACGCAGATCCGAAGCGCAATTGATATACCTGTAGTTGCAAATTCACCTGTCACCGATCCGGCGGGTCATACCGCCGCCAGTGCCGCCGTCAGATCGCCATAGCCGGTAAACCGCCGTTCATAGGCCAGTCCCAGCCGCCGGGCGCAATCCTCGGCCTTGGCATCCAGCGCCGGGTCATTGGTCTGGGCCTGATAGATCAGCTTTTCGTAATTGCCGAACATCATCGCAATCAGTTCGGGGTGGCGATCGAAACCCATCGGTTTCCAGACAAACCCATCGAACTGCCGCACCAGAAAGTCGGTCAGATAGAACGCGGTGCATTCGTCGCGCGCCGCAAAGGCATCATTGCCTTCATAGAAGGAATAGCAATGCGGACCCGCCACCATCTCGACCCCAAGCTCGGCGCATTTCGCCTGAAGCATCCCACCGGTGCCGCAATCGGCATAGACCACGAAAATACCGCCATAGGCATCGCGATTCCTGATCACCGCCTCCTCGACCGCGCCGGTGATTTTGTCGGGCCAGAGGTGAAGGTTGGCCGGCAGGCATTGCAGGTCCATATGATCCCAGCCATTGGCCTCCTTAAGAGCCAATATCTCGCGTGCCAGCGCCCCGCAGGCGATCAGCAGGATGCGGTCCTGTGTTTCCGTCAACGCCATCTACCGCCCCTGTTTCCAACGGACCACGAGGTAAAGCGCCAGCAACACCGGCCCCAGCGCCGTCGCCCAGAGCGGCCCGCCATTGGCCGACCAGACCAGCGCCATCCAGATGCTCATCCCGGCCGCGGCGATCACAATGGCGATCAGCAATAGAATACGTAAATTCACCCTATGTCCTCCTGCCGTTCAATCTGGGGGGGGCGGGGCGGAATGCCAACGCCAAATACGCCCGATTCCGCACTGAACCCGTCAAAATCGTCCTGACCACATGAAAAACGGCCCCCGAGCCTGCGCTCATGGGGCCGTCAGAGGGTCTTGTCGGACGGACTGTTTAGCCAGCCGCCAGCTTGTTATGCTTGCGCGCCATGAAATCCTTGGCGGTCTGCACCGCCACGGCGGCGTCACGGCAATAGGCATCGGCCCCGATGGCCCGCCCGAATTCCTCGTTCAAAGGCGCGCCACCGACCAGCACGATGTAATCCTCGCGCATGCCCTTTTCCTTCATCGTGTCGATGACGACCTTCATGTAAGGCATGGTGGTGGTCAAAAGCGCCGACATGCCAAGAATATCGGCATCCTCGGCGACCAGCGCGTCGATGTATTTGTCGACCGGGTTGTTGATCCCCAGATCGACCACCTCGAAACCGGCACCTTCCATCATCATGCCGACCAGGTTCTTGCCGATATCGTGGATGTCGCCCTTGACCGTGCCGATGACCATCTTGCCAACCTTGGGTGCGCCGGTCTCGGCCAGCAGCGGCTTCAGGATCGCCATCCCCGCCTTCATCGCATTGGCCGCCAGCAGCACTTCGGGCACGAACAGGATACCGTCACGGAAATCGGCGCCGACAATGGTCATTCCCGCCACCAGCGCCTTGGTCAGCACGTCATAGGGTTCCCAGCCGCGTTCCAAGAGGATGTTTACGCCGTCGATGATCTCTTCCTTCAGACCATCATAAAGGTCGTCATGCATCTGAAGTGTCAGTTCTTCGTCGTCGAGCTCGGAAAGGATGATGTCATCTTCGGCCATTTTGATCTCCTGGCGGTGCTTGGCCCGTTAATGCGGCCTCTGGCACCATTTCACTTGGCGATTTGCGACATAGAGTGCATCTGGGGCGACGAAAAACGGCAAGGCCCATGATCGGCGACAGAAATGGGCTGGATAGTGTTCCTGATATGTTCTATTCTCGACCCATGACTCTGCCGCAACCAAATCCTTTCCTGCGTCTGAAGGCGCGCGGTTCGGCCACCAATATAGGCGGTCGTTTCGAACCCTATGCGTATGAGGCCGAAAATGACGGCTGGGACATGCCCGAAGACGAACGGCTTTTGCGCACCGAGGTCAGCGAAGAAACCCCGCGCAGCGTGATCAATGCCGTCACCTCGCCCGATCTGCCCTTCGACCGCTCGCTCAACCCCTACCGGGGGTGCGAACATGGCTGCGCCTATTGCTATGCGCGGCCCAGCCATGCCTGGCTCGGCCTCTCGCCGGGGCTCGATTTCGAAACCCGGCTGGTGGCGCGCCCGACCGCGCCCGCCAGGCTGGAACAGGAACTCGGGCGCAAATCCTACCGGCCCGCGCCGCTGGCCATCGGTACTGAGACCGACCCTTACCAACCCATCGAGGCGCGCTACCGGATCATGCGCCAGGTGCTGGCGGTGCTGTCGGCGTGGAATCACCCCCTGACCATTACGACCAAGGGCACCCTTATTGAGCGCGACATCGACATCCTGTCTGACATGGCGCAGCGCCGCCTGGTCGAGGTAGGCATCACCGTGACCACGCTCGACGCCGATCTGGCGCGACAACTGGAACCACGGGTGCCCACACCCGTCCGCCATCTGGCCACCATCGAACGCCTCGCCCGCGCGGGCATCCCGGTCCGGGTCATGGTCGCCCCGGTCATTCCGGTCCTGACCGAACCTGAACTGGAACGCATCCTGACCGCCGCCGCCTCGGCAGGGGCCACCTCGGCAAGCTGGATATTGCTACGCCTGCCCCTGGAAGTTGCCCCGCTTTTCCGCGACTGGCTTGACCGCCACCGCCCTGACGCCGCCGATCATGTGATGAACCGCCTGCGCGACATGCGCGGCGGCAAGGATTATGACGCCACTTTCGGCCAACGGATGCGCGGGCAGGGGCCTTTCGCCGATCTCATCGCCCGCCGATTTGCCGTGGCC
>JBATDH010000196.1:0-1729 GCA_049663365.1 Albidovulum sp.
GATGACAGATATTGCGTCCCGGTGAAATCCGGCGCGGCGTTGGTGCTTGGCATTCGAAATGTGAGGTGTTCGTCTATGCTTATGTTTTGGCAACCAAGTGCAGGATATCGTCGCTGACTTGTGGCAAATCGTCCCATTCTTCGCGCAAAGCTATCATAGTTCGATAGATACCAACCAGATGTTTGATTTCAAAGCCTAATTTGCCCACCTTCGTTACTTCGATTGCGCCTCTCTTTCGGCCCCATCTGCGACCAACAACAATCATGTTGGCGATGCGTAAAATATAATTCCCAAGGCCGTGTGGGTCGTTCAAATTAGCCAATCGTGTTATGCCTGTTACGTCGCGGTGAAGATAGGCGTGTTGAAAGACGCCAAAAAGACCCCGAACAAAATCAAAATCCATGTCGGATAGTTCTTTTCCCAAGTCATCGTCAATTCGCCCATCGACAAACACGCGAGTGCACTCGTTGTCTTCGTCGAGGTGACTTGGCGCAAAATTGTCAAGCCTATACGGATTGGTCCGTGGGCCGATAATTGTGCTTCCACCGAGATAATTTAGTCGCCCCATTTTGGCCGTCCATTTAAGTAAATTCGGGAATAGCCGATGACATCCTAACACTCAGAACTGCAGAAAAGGAAGCACCTTTGTATCCCCAGGGTATTGATTGCTGATTGAGTAGCGTCTATACGCCCCCGGTGGCGTCTACCGCCACAGAATCAAAAAGAAACGCCGTGTTTGGCCGCTCCCGTCGCTGGGGGCCAATTCCGGCAAAGGAGAAGCGACATGAAACTGAATGAACTGCACGACAATCCCGGTGCCACCAAGAAACGGATGCGGGTTGCCCGTGGTCCCGGTTCGGGCAAGGGCAAGACCGGTGGCCGCGGTATCAAGGGCCAGAAATCCCGCTCGGGTGTGGCCATTGGCGGTTATGAAGGCGGTCAGATGCCGCTTTACCGGCGTCTGCCCAAGCGCGGCTTCACCAAGCCGAACCAGAAGCATTACGCCGTCGTCAATCTGGGCCTGATCCAGAAATTCGTCGACGCGGGCAAGCTCGACGGCAAGGCCGAGATCACCGAAGAGGCGCTGGTGGCTTCCGGCCTCGTGCGGCGCAAGCTTGACGGGATCCGGGTGCTGGCCAAGGGCGAGGTGACCGCCAAGCTGAAACTGGCCGTGACCGGTGCCTCCAAATCCGCGATCGCGGCGGTGGAAAAGGCCGGCGGCTCGCTTTCGGTCACGATGGCGTCTGCGGCTGAATAACCGGTTGTCGGCGGCCCTCGGGGCGCTTACATAGGCCTAAGTTTTCCAAGCGCCGCCTGACCGGAAAACGGTTCGGCGGCGCTGATCATGAAAGAGACTGCGAATGGCATCTGCTGCAGAGCAAATGGCGGCGAACCTCAGCTGGGGCGCCCTGGGCAAGGCCACCGACCTTCGCCAACGGATATTCTTCACCGTCGGCTTGCTGATGGTCTACCGGCTGGGAACCTATATCCCGGTGCCGGGGATCGACGCCGACGCGCTGCGCGAATTCATGAAACAGGCCTCGCACGGCATCGGCGGCATGTTGCAGATGTTCACCGGTGGCGCGCTGGGCCGCATGGGTATCTTCGCCCTCGGCATCATGCCCTATATCTCGGCCTCGATCATCGTCCAGCTTCTGACGGCCATGATCCCGGCGCTCGATCAGTTGAAGAAAGAGGGCGAACAGGGCCGCAAGAAGATCAACCAGTA
>JBATDH010000197.1:0-8112 GCA_049663365.1 Albidovulum sp.
GGGTAGCAACATGACGATGGCAAATCACATAGAGACAATGCGGCGCGACGACAGCGGTGCGATCCTAGTCTTCTGGGCGTTTTCCCTAGCCGTTGTTCTTGGCATTGTTGCCCTGTCCTTCGATGTAGGTCGCATGGCCTCGACCCAATCGGAGCTTCAGTCTTTTGCCGATAATGTCGCTCTGGCAGCAGCAGGCGAGCTTGATGGCAATAACGACGCGATCACACGAGCAACAGCTGCGGCCGCAAATCTGATTTCTGATACTCAGGCATTCGGCAGCGGATCCCAGACCTTGGCATCCGGTGATTTCACATTGGATTTTTACAGGACACTGCCGCCAAGTGATCTTGCAAGCATTGCGCCAGGTGTAACGACCAATCCCAATGACGCGGTTTATGCGCGTGTCGTTGTGAACCCTAAGAATGTACCTTTCACTCTCGCCGCGGCGTTCTTCGCTGTGACGGGAAATTCACCCACCAGTAACCAGGTCGGTGCCGCCGCTGTTGCCGGATTCACTCAATACGCCTGCGACATAACGCCAATGATGTTCTGCATTCCCAGTCCCAGTTTTGACTCGGCTAACCCTGCAACTGTCGGTGACATGATCCGACTGCGCTCGGGCGGCCAAGGGGCTGCCTGGGGGCCGGGAAATTTTGGCTTTCTGGAGCCGTCTACACTGGCGCTGGATTCAACGGGTAATTGTGCAGGAACCGGCGGAACCGGACCTACGCTGCGTTGTGTCCTTGGTGCCGTTGGCAGTATCACACAATGCTTCGCGGTACGCGGGGTCGATACCGAACCGGGCCAGAAAGTGGGCATAACAAATGATGCGCTGAACACACGGTTCGACATGTGGTCTGGCGCGATGAAAAGCCAAAAGAATAACCCGATCTATGCGCCTGCGCCAAACGTGATCAAGGGAATTGAACCGAAGAGCGGGGGTGCCTGCAATTGGAACAACCCCCAGCCGACCATCGATACGGCCGCCGTACCCCGCGACGACTGCTTCCCAGGTTGCGCGCCCTATGGCGACGGAAACTGGGCAGCCGGACGCACATCCTATATCGCGACTAATTATGGGGGCAATGATCCTCATCCGTCAGCGTCCACCCGCTATGAATACTACATGGCCGAGATCGCTGCAGCTGGCGGAGGCGGATCGCAGGCCGCGATTCTGACCGGGTTGTCAGAAACCGGACGACCGATGTGCTCTGCCAATCAAAGCGACGATCCGGAACGCCGTGTAATCATTGCAGCCGGCATAGATTGCGCCGCTAATCCAATCAGTGGCCGAACCACCGGTGTTCCCGTCCACCAGTTTGTGAAACTGTTCATCACTGAACCCGTTGTTGACGCCGGCGGATCGACCTCGTCACTTGATATCTATGGCGAAATCATCGGGCGCGCTGACGGGCCAGGCAGCGGCTCGTCAGGATCAGGCGGCGTATTCCACGATGTAGTTCAACTTTATCGGTGATGGAATGAGTGTACGCATAGATCATAACGGGTTGTCAGAACGTATCGGTTCCCCATCGAAGCGGCGGTTTTTCCGTGACGAGGAAGGTGCCGCACTTGTCGAATTCGCCATTGCGCTGCCCATGATGCTTTTAATTTTTGGGTTCATTGTAGAGGGCAGCCGTTTGATGTTGTCCTTTCAAAGCGCCATCAGTGGTGTTCGAGACGCCACCCGCTTTCTGTCGCGTGTGGTGCCGTCGGATATTTGTGTATCTGGCGGTAACCTGGCTGGTTATTCTGCACAGCTTGTCACAATCGTCGGTCAGAGTGTGGGCGGCAGTTCGGTTTTCCCGTCCTTCGTGTCAGTTAATTCTGTGACACCAAGCCTTGCCTGTGTTGTCGGCACTTACCGAATGAACCCCGCGCCAGTTGCCCAGGTGACTGCCAATGTGACAGTCAATTTTCCCTTCTCTGGTGTCTTTTCGTTTTTCGGCGGCGGGCTTCCCGCGATCACGACAGATGTGACCGATAGCTCAAGGGTTTTTGGCATATGAGCAAACTGATAAACATGCGCGCCGCCCAGGGAAGGCTTGCCCAATTCCTGAAGGAAGAAAACGGAACCACTTTGGTCGAGTTGGCGATTGTGCTGCCGATATTCCTGCTTTTGTTTTTTGCGCTGATAGATTTTGGACGCATGGGGGCCGAGTATGTGATGGCCAACAAGGCCGTGCAGATGGCGACCAGGATCGCCGTGGTCAGGCCAGCCGCCTGCCCAGGCGTTCCAACCACCAATTTTCGCGGCTCAGTGCCTTCGGGCACAGTACCACCACAGTTTGGAACGATGTGCTCGGCCGGAGCGACAATCTGTGCCGCTCCAGTCATTTTACCTTGCTCTGGAAACGTTGCGAATCCAACCGTCGCAGAGATATGGACTGCTGTTTCCGGGCTGATGCCTTCGACTGCCACACCTGCGAACATGGTTTTCAGGTATGACTACAACCAAAATCTGGGGTTTCTCGGTGGACCCTTCACGCCAATCGTTTCCGTGGAAATCCAACAACTCAACTTCCAGTTCGTAACCCCGATCAGTGCGTTGGCAGCAATGGTGGGATCGAACAGCGGTTCATTACCTGGGGCCACAATTCCCTTCCCGTCGATGAGCAATTCGCTGCCGGCGGAGGATCTGGATCTGGGCGACAACGGATGATGACGATCAAAGTGGGACATGACGTCCAAAAAGGAATCTGAGATGACAGCGAAAACCAAATCAGTTCTAGTGATTACTTCGGACAAGGCCATGTCCGATTCAATCAACGCCGGAATGGTTTCCGATCAGTCCATTCACATGGTCTGCGAGACGTCCACATTGGCGGGGATGAATGGACGGGTTGTCGATCTGTCAGCGAAGCATGACATCATTGTTTTTGAGACCAATCCTGATGACGAAGCTGAAATCAGCGCCATTCGGGCACTTGCCGCCGCCAAACACGAAGGCACGATTCTGGTGGCGTTGGCTGACGGCAAAATCTCGCTTTCGCAGGCCCGCGCCTTGAACAATGCCGGAGTGGATGAGGTTTTGCCTTACCCGGTTTCCTCTGAAGATGTCGGCCAACAGCTATCCCGCATCGGCCGCTCACATCACCAGTCACATATGAATTCCGGACGAGCAGGCAAGATTATTGCGGTGGCTCAGGCCCGGGGCGGTGCTGGTTCAACAACGGTTGCGGTCAATCTTGCAGATCAGCTTGCCATCCGCAAAAGCCGCAACAAGAAGGAGGCCGGCGCGAAAGTGGCGCTGATCGATTTCGACCTCCAGTTTGGCAGCGTCGGTTCCTTTCTGGATCTGGGCGAGCAAGACACACTTCACCAAATCGCGATCGACGGCACGATCCCTGATGCGAACTTTTTGCAGCAGTCGATGGTTACAATGCCAAGTGGGCTTTCTGTTTTGGGTGCCCCTTCGAAATTCGCACCGCTCGACTCTCTTCGCCCGGATCAGGTGGCGGCCATTTTGGACACGCTACGCGAAAGCCATGATTACATCGTGGTTGATCTGCCGCGTGCCCTGGTTAATTGGATTGAGCCAATCGTGAACCGATCGGATGAACTGATCGTCGTTACCGATACGTCAGTGCCGTCGGTTCGCCACTGCCGCCGCCTCATTGACTTTTTCACAGCTGACAATCTGAATTTGCCAATAGAGATCGTCATCAATCATGAACGCAAACCATGGCTTCAGTCGCGATTGCACCGCGAGGCGGCAAAGGCATTGGACCGGAAACTCAATCATTGGCTCCCGCATGATCCACGCGCAGCCTCGACATCTGCCGATCGCGGGCAACCCTTATCAAAAGCGGCACCAAGGTCGCCGCTAGGAAAGGCGATGTCACTTCTGGCCAAAAATACCATGTCCGGACTTTCCACTTCCATACACAGCCACAGTAACTAGGAGCTAAGTCAGTGTTTAAACAATTCAAAAGCTCCGAAAAAAAAGTGACCGGACAAGTAATCGACCTTGCAACAAAGGCGGCAAAGATTGTGCCACCGGTCGGGCCGACGTCGCAGCAGGACGCAGAGTTGACCGCAAGGTTAGAACTCAAAAGTCGATTGCACGATGTTTTGCTGGATCGCCTCAATCTTGCAGTGATCGAGCGCGTTCAACCCGAAGAGTTGCGGCGCGAAGTTGCCACGCTCGTCTCTCAGGTTTTGACCGAGGAAGGTCGCCCGATGCGATCCGAGGAGTTCAAGGTTCTTATTGATGAACTTCTCGACGAAGTTTTAGGACTGGGTCCGTTAGAGCCTCTTTTGGCCGACCCGACGATCAATGATATCTTGGTGAATTCGCACAGCAACGTCTATGTGGAACGCTTCGGTCTGCTGGAAAAAAGCAAGGTTCGCTTCCGCGATGAGCGCCACCTTTTGCGGATCATTGACAAAATCGTTGCAAGGGTGGGACGTCGTGTCGATGAGTCTAACCCCTGGGTCGATGCAAGGCTGGAGGATGGCAGCCGTGTCAACGCTATCATCAGGCCCTGCGCAATTGATGGCCCTTCGATGTCGATCCGCAAATTTTCCCGCAGTCCTTTGACCATGGCGAGTATGGTTGAAACTGGCACATTAACTGAATCCGCAAGTGCCTTGCTCACGGCGTTGGTTCAGGCTCGGCTCAACGTGCTCATTTCCGGCGGCACTGGCTCCGGAAAAACCACAATGCTCAATGCGATGTCCGCAAACATTGGCAAAAGCGAACGCGTTGTCACAATCGAGGATGCGGCCGAACTTCAATTGCAGCAAGACCACGTCGTGCGTCTGGAAACGCGGCCTTCCAATCCGGCGGGTGGCGGCGCAGTAACCCAGCGCGATCTGGTGCGAAATGCTCTGCGGATGCGCCCGGACCGGATCATTGTAGGAGAGGTGCGTGGGTCGGAAACCTTCGACATGCTGCAGGCAATGAATACCGGGCATGACGGATCAATGACCACCGTTCATGCCAATACCGCGCGTGATGCTCTTGGCCGACTGGAGCAACTTGTGAGCATGATCGGGCTTGATTTCCCGGTATCAGCCATCCGGTCACAAATCGCAGCAGGCATTCACATCGTTGTTCAGCTTAACCGTCTGAGCGACGGCAGTCGCAGAGTTATGAGCATTTCAGAGATCACAGGAATGGAAGGGAGCACCGTGACGATGCAGGACATTTTCGTGTTCCGTCGGACCGGTGTCTCTGAAACCGGCAGTATTCGTGGTGAGTTTGTTCCGACGGGAATCCGCCCGCATTGCTACGCCCAGATCATGCAAGCCAACGTGGGCATCAAGGGCGATATCTTTCTGAATGAAGGAAAGACGACATGAACATTTTGCCGGAATTCGAGATGAACTCACTTGCTTATGTCGGCATCTTTCTGGGTGTGCTGCTGGCGTTTGAAGGTTTGCGGCAGGTATTCACCCGCAGTGAAAGCGTAAGCGAAGCTAAAAACCGGCGAATGCGCATGATCGCCGCTGGGGCGTCAACCCAGGATGTATTGAATCTGCTAAACCCGTCGCATGGCCGTTGGCACCTTTCGGGCATTCCGCTTCTGGGCAATTTGCCACGCGCGTTAAGACAAGCCGGAATGACAGTATCACCACGGCTCTTCATTTTGGCATGTCTGAGTGCAAGCGCCATATTTTCAGCGGCGTTATCAACAAGGTTCGTGCCGATCATCGCAATTGGCGCGTCAGTTGCCATCTGCTTTGTTCTGCCCTTGCTTCTGGTGCGTTTCGCACAGAAACGTCGCATGGCAAAGCTGGTTAGCCAGCTTCCCGATGCTCTGGATCTTATGGCGCGCGGTCTGAAAGTCGGGCATCCGTTGAACGCGACAATCGCATCGGTTGCCAGCGACATGAACGACCCGCTGGCGACAGAGTTCGGCATCATGGTTGATCAGATAAGTTACGGCGACGATCTGGTGGATGCCTTCATGGAATTCGCGGATCGCACGGATCTAGAGGATGTTCGCTATCTCGCGGTCAGTGTGGCAATCCAAGCTGGCACTGGAGGTAATTTAGCGGAAGTTCTCAATACCCTTTCCAGTGTGGTCAGAGACCGCATTTCTATGCGCAAGCGCATCCTCGCAATCTCTTCAGAGGGCCGGCTTACGTCGATCTTTTTGTCGTGCTTGCCACTGCTGATACTGGCATCTACCTCGATCACCGCTCCGGACTATTATTCAGGGGTCAGTGATGATCCCCTGTTTCGGCCGGTGGCCGCAGTGGTCGCGGCGCTCGTGATTGCCAACTTCCTTGTGATGCGGCGTCTTGTGCGCTTCAAGATTTGACTGGAGATGCGAAATGATTGACCTGGTTGAAAATATTGCCGACAGCATTGGCCTTTCCTTTACGTCGGCTGCAATTTTGGGCGTTGGCTTTGGCTCAATGCTGGTCGTTTACGGTATCGCCAGCGCATTGGCGGGTAAGGATCAGGCACTCCGCAGGATGGCAGAACAGGGTCGCCGTCATTCGTCCTCTGTCGCAGACCGTGGAATATTGCGAAATATCGGTGCCGATCCAACCGGCATTATGAGGACGCTAATCCCGATAAATCGTGAAGAGCGAAGCGATGTACAACGCCAGTTGATGCAGGCGGGCGTGACAGGCGTTCATGCTGTCAGGAACTACTATTTGACCAGACTTTGTCTTGGCCTGCTTTTGCCAATTGCGCTGCTGGCCGTCATCTACAGTTCAAGGGTTGCGGCAATCCCATTACCAGTGGCGCTGGAAGGTTTGTTCGGCGGGTGGAGCCAACTGCGTATCTTTCAGGTACTGAGTATCCTCGTCGCGCTCGGATTTTTCGGGCCAGCCTTATGGGTGCGTTCACGTGCTGCCGAGCGTCGCCTGGAAATTGAGGAAAGCTTTCCCAACGCGCTCGATCTCATCCAGATTTCAGTAGAGGCTGGTTTGGGTTTTGACGCAGCGATGATCCGCGTGGGAAATGAAATTGAGAAAACCGCGCCGGCGATTTCATATGAATTTCTGACCGCTCAGCGCGAAATTCAAGCCGGTCGGGGCAGGGAGAAGGCGCTGCTTGACATGGCTGGCCGCACCGGGGTGGAGGAAGTGACTTCGTTTGCCAACGTAGCGTTGCAATCGATCCAGTTCGGCACAAGCATTTCGGAGACACTGACAACATACGCAAAGGAAATGCGCACGCATCGCGAAATCCGCGCCCAGGAAAAAGCCAACAAGCTACCGGTGCAGATGTCAGCGGTGATGGCGTCGCTCATGCTTCCAGCACTTTTACTTCTGACGCTCGGGCCGGTGGTCATTCGCTATGTAAGGTTTTTTGGAAGCTGAACAGGTCCAAAGCGCATCAGGATTCGTTTTGACCGATCATTTTATGGCAACATTAGGGCACTTATCTTTTGATTTGGCTATGCCAATACACGATTTTTCATCCTCTAATTGAAAAGCCGGCCATATCCACCTCAAATGTGTCAATTTGTTGACGCAAGCACGTTTTGAACTGATGCTTGAATGAGTATTCGGGCGTTTAGCAACGTTTTCTGTATCGTTGGGTTTCTCCTTGCCGCAATGGCCGAGGGCTGTCTTTTCGAGCTGTGATTTACGAGTGAATTGGCTGGGTTTTGTGTATGACTGAAAAAGATTTAGATACGGATTTTCCTGTGCGTGGATTGATCAATTCAGATGTGATCAATGCGATAGCGGATTGGTGCAATGCGCTTCACGGCGACAATTCATTTGAAAGTGCGTTTGCCAATTTGGTATGTGGCTTGGGTGCGGAAGCGGGCCTGTTGGCCCGAACCAATTTGAATGAGCGCCATCCAAGCCGTGTCACGGTATACGACAAGAAAATGAAGACGGATTGCCATCCGCTCAGGTTGACGTTCGCCGATTCCTGTTTTGGCGAACATATGTTTAAACCGCGTACGGCCAGTGTCTGGCTGGCATCGACACTTACGGGTGAAAAGAACGCGAAACCCGCTCCGGCATTGGGCCAATGGCAGGCTGTTCGCGGGATGAAAGAATTTGCGGTGTTGATTTTCACCGAGATCTGAGCCGGGTTTTTCACCGAGAACTGAGCCACCTCTGATTATGGATTTCGGTTCATGCTGGGGTCAAGCTTTGTGTTGTCTCCTTCCTTTTCTTTGCATCGGATGC
>JBATDH010000198.1:0-21666 GCA_049663365.1 Albidovulum sp.
ACAGTTCCCGCCGCGTCTGCTTCTTCTTCATCGCATTGCGAAGACCGGGAAAGGCGGGCTGTTTCGGCATCGGCAAGGCTCCTTGCAGGGATGCCCAAGTCTATCAGATTACGCCAGAAGTGGCAGGCTTTTCAGACCTTCCTTAGTGAAACGGCTGTCCGGGAATTAGCGTAATCGCTGTCCGGTATTTCTGAAATCCGCACGGGTCCTCAGCGTTCTTGCATGACAGAATGCTCCCCGTTCCACTGCTTCACGTGTGGATGCCCCCTGCAGTGTAAGTGTTTTGAACGGTTTAATGGTCGCCCCCATCTCCTGTCATGCTTTTTTTGAGAAGGCGGAGTTCGAGCGTTTGCTCGGCCACGACTTCCTTCAGATCACGGGCTTCGCGGCGCAGGTCTTTGACCTCGTCAGTCGTGGCAGCCCCGGCGGTGTCGCCAGCCAGCCGCTTCTTCCCAGCCTCCATGAAGTCCTTCGACCATTTGTAATAGATGCCTTGGGAGATGCCGTCACGACGGCACAGCTCGGCAATACAGTCTTCCTCGCGCAAGCCGTCCAGCACGATCCCGATCTTCTCTTCGGATGAATACTGCTTGCGGGTGGCCCGCTTAATATCTTTGACGATCTTCCCGCCAGCGCTTTTGGTTGTCTGTCTCATGTCCCACTCCTCGGTGGTCACCACGAGCCAAGAACACTCCCTAATCAAATTGCTCTATTTGGACCCATAGGCGCTGACGTCAGACACCGTGATCCGACTTTCTCTCTGCATGAAATGTTGCGGCAAATTCATACCCTCCGAACACGAGTCCGAGCGTTAGGAGGATTGCCCGTCGATCGTGTCCCAGGGCGTGGTGTAGGTTCTGGCTGCGGTGATCACCGGCGGCTTGCCCCGATCCCTCTCGGCATCGTTCGCAACAAATGAGTGGTACAGCTGCGTCGCGCGGCATGCGGACCCGCGATCATTCAGCCAATCCCTTTGTAGATCTGACTTGGCAGCCAAAGGCTCACCGCTGGAATGTAGGTGATGACCAGCAGGGCCAACAGTGCAATCAAAATGAAAGGCAAAGAGCCAATGACCGCCTCGCGGTAGGTGACGCCGATGCCCGTAGCGACGAACAGGTTGAGTCCGAAAGGCGGGGTGAACATCCCGATTGCAGCGTTCACGCACAGAACGATACCGAGATGGATCGGGTCGATCCCGGCAGTCATGGCAACGGTGTAGAGGAACGGCACAAGGATGATGATGATCGAATTCGGATCAAGGAACATTCCGGCGATCAGAATCACGACGTTGATGACCATCAGCACCTTGATCGGGTCGTCACCGATGCCGCTGAGCATGGACGAGACGGCTGCGGCAAAACCGGAGGTGGTCAGATACCAGGCAAAGGCTGATGCAGCCGAGACGATAATCATTACCTGTGCGGTGGTAACGGCCGAATCCACCAGCACCTTGATGAGATCGCGCGTCGACAACTCGCGGTAGATTGCGATGGTGACGAAGGCGGCGTATACGACCGTCACGGCAGCCGCCTCGGTCGGGGTGAAGATGCCGCCGTAAATGCCGCCAAGCACGATGAACGGAATGGCGATGCCCCAGGAGGCGCCGACCGTCGCATCCCGGATCTCGGTGCCAGACCAGTTTCCGGTTGTAGGCAGGTTGTTCCAGCGCGAATAGATCCAACACATCACCAGCAGCGTAATACCATAGATTGCACCCGCACCGATCCCGGCGATGAAAAGTGCGCCGATGGAAACCCCCGTCACTGCGCCGTAAACGATCATGAAGATCGAGGGTGGAATGACGATACCGAGGGAGCCCGCGCTCATCAGCAGGCCGACCGAAAAGGTCCGTTTGTAGCCTGCGTCATCCATGGAGGGCATCATCAGCTTGCCCACGGCGATGACCGTGGCTGGGCTGGAGCCGGAAATGGCGCTGAAGAACATTGAACCGACCACCGAGGTCATCGCCAGACCGCCATGCAGAGGGCCGACAAGCGCGATGGCAAGGCGGATCAGCCGCGTCGACAACCCGCCAGACGCCATGAGATTACCGGCGAGGATGAAGAATGGGATCGCCATCAGCGGAAACTTGTCCAACCCCGAGAACATGCGCTGGATGACTAGGACCGAGGGCGTCGGCGTGGTCAGCGCGATGAAGGCGAGGACCGGAACGCCAAGTGCAAGAAAGATCGGGATGCGCGCCAGCAGCAGGCCTACGATTGAGAAAGCGAAAGCAGATGACATAAATGATCCTCAGCTGGCGGAAATATGGTAGAGAACGAGTGTATCATCATGCGAGGCGATCTCGACCGCCGCTTGAAGGAAGCGCAGCGTCATCAGCCCGAAACCGACCGGCATAGCAAGATAGACCCACCACATCGGTATTTCGAGCGACGCCGACAACTGATGGAACATGAACATCTGCATTACCAGTTTGACAGAGATCACCGCAAAAACTGCAGAGGCCAACGCAGAGAACACCAGCGAACCGATAGTCAGCCCCTTGCGCAGGTGGTTCGGGAGGATTTCACCGATCACGTCGATGCTAATATGGTTGCCTTCGCGTGCTGCAACCCCGCCGCCGACGAACACCATCCAGACGATGGCGTAGCGTGTCAACTCCGCCGCCCAGGACAGCGCCACCCCGGTTGTATTGCGCAGCGTTACATCCACGATCAACGCTGCGACCGAGACTACTAGGGCCAGGACGAGTATGACTGTCTCGATCAAACTGAGACCTCGGTCCAGCATTCGGTACAAACGCGAAATCATCAATGCAATCTCCAAGCCGATCAGGCAGATCACCGCCGGGGCAGACCCTTGGCGGCGATTCGTAACTTATTTCTGGCGTTCGATTTCGGCATAAACCCGATCAAGCAGATCAGCCCCAATGCGGTCCGCGAATTTTGCATGGACCGGTTTCATCGCTGCCGCGAAAACGTCGAGCTGCTCGGGTGTGAGTTCGTCGATCTCTGTCGTTCCAGCATCCCTGATCTCTTGCAGATAGTCAGCCTCCAACGCACGTGAACGCGCCCGCTGGAAAATACCCGCCTCTTGCGCCGCGTCCATAAGTATCTTCTGGGTTTCGGCGTCCTGGGCATCGAACCAGACTTTTGAAAAAATGAACGCGGTGGCGAGATAGCCATGGTTCGAGATCATCATGTGATCCTGAACCTCGTAGAACTTCATCTTCTGTATCGAGACGATGGGGTTTTCTTGACATTCTACCACGCCCTGCTGAAGCGCGGTATAGACCTCGGAGAAGGCAACCGGGACTGCGGTGGCACCCATCTGTTCGTATTGCGCGATCAGCAGCGGGCTTTCCATCACGCGGACCTTCTTGCCGGCGAGGTCCTCCGGCTTTGTGATGGCACTGTTGCAGGTCAATTGCTTGAATCCAGATTCCCAGAACATTGCCCCAACAAAACCCGCCTTATCGAGGCCATTTAGAATCTCCATCCCCACATCGGAATCAAGCACCTTGTAGGCGACTTCCGGGTTGGGGAAAAGGAATGGCAGATCGACCACTTGCAGCGCCGGGTTGAAGGTCGCCAGCTTGGCAGTCGGGATCGGCGCGGCCTGGATGGCGCCGAACTGCATCTGTTGTGCCGCTTCAACGTCATCGCCGAGCGCGTTGTTAGCGTAGATCTGGACATCGATCTTGCCGCCGGTGCGATCTTCGACGAGACGCTCGAATTCCATTGCGCCAAGATGCTGGGCGGAATCCTCGGTCAAATCGTGGTGAAACTTCAGGATTTCTTGGGCGTCGGCGGATGCGGCGAGCGACATGGCGAACGCGATGCCGATTGCCAATCCGCGTGGCAGCGCGGTACTCAAAGCAGTGTCACGGATCATTGGGACGATATCCTCCTAGTTAAACGTTGGGTCCACCTATACGGTGGGCCGTATCAGGTCGATACAACAAGTAAACACTTACTTTACTTCATTCGTCAAGTTTTTTACGCCGCATCACCGGAGCCTGATCCAGCACATTGCGAAGATACGCTGCTAGGCAGCGTTGATGGGGTTGTCTAATCGCATTTGTCTCGTCAAGTCCTGAACGTATGAATGCGCGCCTGCCGGATGCATGGTTGTCTCCGCGGTCGGCAAGGGCCGCCGCATGATAGGGCTTCGCGGGAGGAGCCTTCAATGTGGATGACGCACTCTGTCTGAACGACGGTGCAACACCATCAACGGAATGGCTCGGCCCACGTCCCGGCAGGGACGCCTCGAGCGTTCGGAACCCGAACGCTATCCGCCAGAACTACGTTGCGGCTCCCGCCTGCGGCTTGAACAATTGGCCAGTCTTGAGCATCGCATGCATGATCACCGCCAGCTTGCGAGCCACGGCCACGGCGGCGCGTTTGAAGCCGATCCTTTCGCGGAGCCCCAGCCCCCATGTTCGCAGGCTGCTTTCGGTCCTGACGCATGTCAGCATGATCGACGCGGCCTCGTAGAGCAGCCATCTCAGATGCCGGTCGCCGCGCCGGGAGATATGACCGTCATAATCGACTTCTCCCGATTGGTAACGGCGCGTTGTCAGCCCGACCCAGGCCCCGACGGATCGTGAGTTCTTGAAATTATACGGATCCTCAATGGCGGCGGCGAAAGATGTCGCGGTGACCGCTCCGATGCCGGGGATCGACATGAGGAGGCGGCAATCCGGGCTTTGGCGTGCGGTCGCGACGAGTTGGGTCCCGAGTTCGGCCACCCGCACACGAATACCGTGCCAGGCATCCAGCAACGGCAGAACGATGGTGGCGAGTTCTGCCCGATCGGTGAGAAGGTTTCGGACATTCCTCTCGAATTTGCTTCCCTTGCCCGCGGGGACGAGCAGGCCGAATGTCTTCATGACACCTCGGATCTGGTTTGAAAGCTGGATCGCCATCCGGATCAGCTGGTGACGCGCGCCTATGAGCGTGCGTGTCAGCATGCTGTCGAACCCTTTTACACGCACCTCGCGAAAGAACCCGACCTCGGCAAGATGCGCGAGGCCGTCAGCGTCGTTGGC
Organism: Albidovulum sp.; assembly: GCA_049663365.1. Lineage (GTDB taxonomy): Bacteria > Pseudomonadota > Alphaproteobacteria > Rhodobacterales > Rhodobacteraceae > Albidovulum. The sequence goes on from JBATDH010000198.1 coordinate 5,012, forward strand.
ATCGGTTTTGTTGCGCGCCATGTCGAGCGCGGCTTTGGCGTGACGGGCATCGATGCAGATCGCCGGCACGCCCTTGGCGCGCAGCGCGTGATAAAACCACACCGACAGCGGCCCGGTCTCGAACACAACACGCCTTGCCGCCGGGGCCCGCTTGCGAATGAGCGCTGCAATCGTTGCAGGGTCAGTGATGCACTTTCCCCGCCAAACCCGCTGACCTGCGCGGCGGATCGAGACCGCCGTCTCTTTCATGGACACGTCAAGGCCGATATAGTCTTCCATGGCTGTTCTCCATTCGATGCTTGGGCCCGGCAACCGGTCGTGAGCCCGTATTTCCATCTTATCGGGGAACAGCCGACCGCCAACATCCTGGCTTGCTGCCGGGGCGACTCGCTCCCGCGATTACCCCATGTGGATAGACGTTTATGGAGTGGAACCCCCGCTCGACGGCATCGCTTTGTGCCAGAATGGTAAAGTATCACCAAGCAACGAGGAAGGTATCCATGGAAGATGTTCCGCTGATAGGGGTCGACTTGGCCCAGAGGGTTTTTCATTTGCACGGCGCTGCTGGGGATGGATCGGTCGTGTTTCGCAAAAAGCTGTCTCGGGCTCAGTTTGATCAGTTTATGAAATGCCACCCGCACTGCGTCGTTGCGATGGAGGCTTGTGGCAGCGCCCATTATTGGGGTCGGTCGGTTGCGGGGTTTGGTCATGAGGTGCGGCTGGGTCCACCTGTCTATGCGAAGCAGTATGTAAGCGACATAAGAACGATGCAGCGGACGCCGAGGCGATTGCTGAAACGGCATCACGTCCGACGATGCGGTTTGCTGCCGTGAAATCCCAGACGCAGCAGACGCAGGCCATGGCATAACGCTCGCGCGACATGCTGATCCGGCAACGCACGCAACTGATCAATGCGCTGAGGGGTCACTTCACTGAATTCGGTGTTGTTGCGCCCCAAGGCATTACGCAAATCAAAAAGCTGGCAGCAGCCATCGACGCTCCTGAAGCGGAACTTCCCAAATTTGTGCGACAACTGGCCCACGATCACCTCGACATGATTGAGGATTTGACAGCCCGGATTTCCGTTCTGGACCGGACCTTGCAGCGAGTGACCAGCGCCGATGAGAAGATCGCCTACATGAGAACTGTTCCCGGAGTGGGCCCGATTATGGCGGTGGCGATTGAAGCCTTCGCGTCGTCACTGGAAAGCTTCAGACGCGGTCGTGATTTTGCAGCCTGGCTTCGTCTTGTACCGAAACAACATTGGACTGGCGGTAAAGGGAGGCTCGGGCGGGTCTCCAAAATGGGGCAACGCGACATCCGAAAATTACTTATAAATGGGGCTATGGCTGTGATCCGATGGGAAATACGAAAGGGCGATGATGCCAATCCATGGGTCGTAAGGTTACTTGCACGCAAACCTCGTTTGGTGGCGGCCGTGGCGCTTGCCAACAAGATGGCACGCATGATCTGGGCCACACCCACTAAGAAACAGGATTACCAAATTCCGGCTGCGGCATGATCGCTTAAACCGGAACTACGAGGTGTGAGACGTCTGGAGAGATTTAGGGAGTAAAAGATCGGCAATGAGAGGACGGGAAGACCCGAGTGCAACAACGAGCTTCGCGCTCGCGGCGTTGATAGGGGCCCGACCCGCTCAATCCATACCGGCCCGCGGCATATCAAAGCCGCAAAACGAGGCCTGACATATGACCGCACCGATCACACGCTCACTTTACTCAAGAGACACTTGCACGAAGGGGGTATCCACATATGTTGCACGGATCGCGGATGGTCTGATAGCAGAGAGCTTTGGCGGGCGGTCGATGCGACCGGCGACGTGCTGGAGATCCTGGTCCAAAGTCGCAGGAATGCCCATGCTGCCAAGCGATTTCTTCGAAACCTGATGCGGCGGTGGCGCGCGCCACGGGTTGCCGTGACCGACAAGCTGCACAGCTATGGCGTTGTCGTCCGGGGCTTTGCCCAAGCGCCGAGCACCGCTCGCACGAGGGGTTGAACAACCGGTCGGAAGCGTTGCATCGACACACAAGACGACGAGAAAAGATCATGGGCCAGCTCAGATCTCCGCGCCAAGCGCAGCGATTTATTTCCGTTCACAATCAGACTGCAACCTTGTTCCGTCCGAAACGCCATCGCCTCTTCGCAATATCCTATCGCCACTCCCGGGCTGATGCTTTCAGCCTGCGGAACGATTATGCTGCTGAAATGACCGTATGATGTGACGCCGGTGTCGTCACGTCGCGATTGAACAAGCTGACAAAGCCAGTCAAACTACTCTGTCAATTATCTGTCAATTATCTGTCAATTATAAATACCCGCAGGTCAGTTGACCAAGCTTATTCGATGCCGTCCTCCCCGCAGATCGCCTTAGGCGCAACTCGGAGATAGCTTAAAGTGACATCCACGACATGGGCACGGCGTTCTGCAATCCATTCCGGATTCCCCAGATCCTGGTTAAACATTACCGAGAGCGTATGGCTCTGCGCCAGATGGGTGATACACAGAGCGAGGATCGTCACATATAGTTGCATGGTATCAATATTTTTCCGGAATAGTCCCGCGTCCCCACCCCGTCTGAGAAGACCGCTCAGCGTTTCCACTAGTGGTGTCGCCGATGCGGAGACTTTTTGCAGGCGCCGCGCGAAACGGCCACCGTCCATATTTTCATTTCGAATGATCGCAACAAATTCCGGATGCGCCGCGAGATAGTCGAAGGTGAATTCGACCAGATTGCGAACTCCTTGGTCAGGCGGAAGATCGCCGAGCTTCAACCGGCGCTCGCGTGCGCGTATTCGTAGATACGTGTCTTCCAATACCTCGAGATAGAGACCTTCCTTGTTTCCGAAATATCGGTAGATCATCTGGACGTTGGCCTTTGCCCCATCCGCAATTGCCTCGATCCGGGCGCCACGAAAACCATGCCGCGCAAAGGACTGGCGCGCCGAATTCAGGATACGTCTGCGGGTCGCGGCCGCACTACGCTTGGCGGGAGTCGCGGTCTCTCCATCGTTATTCAACATTGCCATTCTTGTCCTCAGGACCAGATCATTACATGCTGAGCGGAACGCACTCACGCCTACAACATCGCGGACCGACTAGAACAAAGCGTAGAATGAAACAACACTAAACGCCAAATGCTGTCATCGGGGCATGTCCAGATATGCGTTCGGGCCGCGTACTGAACCCGCTCTGGTTGCAGAGCACAACAAAGTTCGACGGTATGTCAATACTTACTTGCTAAAAATGCAAAACTATTAAATCATATCAGTTGTCAGTTTCGAGTGACGGCCAATCTAAGGTTGGGCATCGTTGAGCGTTTGACCGGAAGGCCAAGGATGACACCAAGGGAGGATCAAATGAAAGCTAATTTCAGTTTTGCAGTGCGACAGCACCTGGCTGCTGTCGCGAGTGCACTGTTTACGTGCGCCGCTACGCTCACGCCCGCATTTGCCGCAGACCCGATCAAGATCGGGCTGATTGCCGCGCTCTCGGGGGCTTCGGCCCAATCCGGTGAGGCGATCACGCGGGGGCTAACCATTGCTGCCGAAGAAATCAACGAATCCGGTGGTTTACTTGACGGACGCAAGATCGAAATTGTCGCCCGTGACGACCAATCAAAGCCGCCCACCGGGCTGATCGCAGAGCGCGAGTTGATCTTCAACGAGGGCGTCGCTGCGTTCTTTGGCGGCATCGACTCGCCCGTGTCTCTGGCCATGGTGTCTCTTGCCAATCAGGAAAAGACGCCTTTTATCGGCGTCTGGGCCGCCGCAACCGGTATCACGCAGAATGGCGCCGACCCCAACTACGTATTCCGGGTTTCCGCCGTCGATGCCCTGGTGGACGTGAAGTTGCTCGATTATGCAAATAAGAAAGTCGGTGCGCAGAAGATCGGGCTTATGCTGATCAACAATCCCTGGGGCGAATCCAACCAGAAGGGGCTGGAGGCAGCCGATGAGGCCAACGATGCCGTTGAGATAGTCGGGATCGAGAAATTTGAGAATGCCGATGTCGATATGACTCCACAGCTAACGCGCCTGCGCGATGCCGGTGCAGAGGCGTTGGTGCTTGTGGTCAACGCCCCCCCCGCCGCACAGATGATGAAAACCCGCGAACGAATGGGCTGGATGGTTCCGGTCGTTTCCCATTGGGGTATTTCAGGCGGGCGGTTTCCCGAACTGGCAGGTCCCACGGCAGGGGACGCAGATTTCGTGCAGACCTATTCGTTCTTCGGTGAACAAAGCGATATAGCCAAGGCATTCATGGCCCGCCTAATGGCAAAATACCCCGATGTCAAAGGCCCAAAGGATGTGTTCTCGCCAGTTGGTACCGCCAATGCCTATGACGCTATGAGACTACTGGGACTGGCGATCGATCAAGCCGGCAGTCTGGACGGCGACGCCATCCGCGAGGCGTTGGAAAATCTGGACGGGCCGTACGAGGGGCTGATCAAGACCTACGTCAAGCCTTTCAGTGCGGAGCAGCACGATGCGCTCGGACCGGATGACTATATTATGGTCCATTATCAGGGCGAGGAGATCGTCCCCACCGAGTAACCGTGTCATGCGCGATCACTTCCCTCGCGACTTGATCTCACACTTGACTGCGGCATGGTTTCCGTGCCGCAAATTTAAGAGGTGACTCGTTGGTTCTCTCCTCTCTGATAACCGGCCTGGGGCTTGGCAGCATGTATGGCCTGCTTGCGCTGGGCTTTTACGCCACTTACGTGGTTTCCAACACCGTGAACTTCGCCCAAGGCTCAACGATGATGCTTGGTGCGGTTCTCTACTATAGCTTTTGGGTGACCTTCGGCCTGCCGATACCGATCGCCATCGCGCTTGCGTTATTCGGCTGTGGGCTTTGGGGCTTCATCGTCGAACAAATCGCAGTTCGTCCCTTCGTCAGGCGCAAGTCCGAAGCTTGGCTGATGGCGACCGTCGCCGTTGGCATCGTGCTCGACAACGTCGTGCTTTTCACCTTTGGGCGCGACCCACGCGGCATGCCGCCGACCTCGCTGGTGAGCGAGACATTCAGCTTCGCCGGGGTACGTATCCAGCCGCAGCAAGTTCTTATTCCGCTGGTGGGTCTTGGCATTGCGCTTGCCCTCAACCTCTTTTCGCGGCGTACCCGGCACGGGTTGGCAATGCTTGCGGTTGTGCAGAATGAGGCCGCCGCCCGCCTGATGGGCATCAATGTCGGGATGGTCGTCTCGTTTGCCTTTATCATCTCGGGGGTTTTTGCTGGCGTGGCTGGTATCTTGATCGCGCCCCTGTTCACGGTTTCTTCGACGATGGGCACTTTGTTTGGCATCAAGGCTTTCGCAGTCGCGATTCTCGGGGGTATCACCAATCCTTGGGGGGTGATGTGCGCAGGCCTCATCTTCGGTATTGCCGAGGCCATGATCACGGCGAGCCTAGGCTCCACCTACACGCAAATCATGACATTCTCACTTGTCATTCTGGCACTTGTGATCCGGCCGGACGGGCTTTTCGGTCAGGCAGGAGTGAGAAAAGTATGAACGCCGTCAAATTCATCACCGGACTGCTGTTTGTCACCCTCGCAGTCGGTGCAATCTTTCTGGCCAATGGCTATCAGCTTTATATTCTTTCTCTGGTGGGACTGACTGCCATTGTCGGTATTGGCCTCAATGTGCTTTTAGGAATGTCGGGGCAGATTTCGCTTGGGCACGTTGGCTTTTACGCCATCGGAGCTTACACGGTCGCGATCTTAACCGCAAATCACGGCTGGAGCTTCTGGCTCGCCCTGCCGTTGGCGGGGATTCTGGCAGGCGTCGCCGGTGCAGTCCTGTCTGTCCCGGCGCTGCGCGTACGTGGCCCGTACCTCGCGATGATCACCATCGCATTCGGCTTTATCGTCGAGCAGAGCGCCGCCGAGCTCGAAGGGCTAACCGGCGGCTGGAACGGCATCATGGGCATCAGCCGCCCGTCGCTTGGGGGAATGACATTTGGCCAACGCGAAATCGCGCAATTGGTTCTCACGCTCACGCTGCTGTCGCTTCTTGTTTTTGCACGCATAAGTGGCAGCGCCTGGGGCAAGGCTCTGCGGGCGCTACGTGATTCGGATGTGGCCGCGCAATCAATTGGATACAACCCGATCCTGCTGCGGTGCGTCGCCTTTGCTATCTCTGCGGTCTTTGCCGGCGTCGCGGGCGGCGTCTATTCCGCGATGAGCGGCTTCATTAGCCCAGAGAGTTTCCCGTTCTTCCAATCCATCCTTTTCCTACTCGTAGTGATGATCGGTGGCGCCGATACCCTGTTCGGGCCGCTGGTCGGGGCGATCATCATCGTGCTCATACCTGAGTTGTTCGCATCGCTCGCCCAGTATCGTCTGCTATTCGTCGGCCTGCTGCTCCTCGTTGTGCTGCGTCTTGCACCGCGCGGCATTGTCGGGGGCTTAGCCCAGTTCTTGCACGCCAAACCGGCAGACCCGATCATCGATACCGGCAATCAGAACGCCACTAGCCTGTTTTCTCAATCCGGGACCAAGCAGACATTGAAGATCGACAATCTGTCAATTTCTTTTGGCGGTCTCAAGGCCGTTCAGAACCTGTCGTTCGTGGCCGAGCCAGGGTGTGTGACTAGCATTATCGGCCCCAACGGTGCGGGCAAGAGCACCGCCCTCAACATGATCGCGGGCTTTTACAAGCCTACCGCTGGCACGGTCCATCTTGGCGCGCAAAGGCTGAGCGGCAAGTCCTCGCACCATGTCGCGCGCTCCGGCATCATGCGCACCTATCAGACTACTCAGCTTTTTGAGCATATGAGCGTTCTCGATAACCTGCTGGTCGCCATGACCGGCGGCACGCTCAACTTAGGAGACATGGCAGGTTCGCTCGACGATGCGGCCCGGCACGACCGAGCACGGGCGTTGCTGGGTTTTGTCGGTTATCGAAAGGATCTTAATGTGCTGGCGGGCACCGTTCCCCATGTCGACAAACGTCTGGTTGAAATCGCGCGAGCACTCGCCTTCGATCCGTCGGTGATCCTGTTCGACGAGCCCGCAGCCGGTCTGAATGAAGAGGACACCGCCCGTGTCGGCCGGTTGCTGCAGCAGTTGGCTGAGCGTGGTATGACCATCATTTTGATCGAACATGACATGCCGCTGGTCATGGGCATTTCGTCCCATGTGATCGTGCTCGATTCCGGTCGGGTGATTGCGAGCGGCGCGCCTTCCGAAGTCCGCAAGGACCCGGCCGTGCTCAAGGCCTATCTCGGCGAAGGAGGCGATACTGGACAGAGCCGCCTGAGCGCGGCAACCCCCGGAACGACGGTACTACGGGTCGAGGGGCTAAGTGCGTCCTATGGCGCCAGCGAGGTGCTCAGAAACGTGGATCTTACCGTCTCCCAAGGGGAATTGGTGGCAGTGCTCGGGGCCAACGGGGCGGGGAAATCGACGTTGATGCATGCCCTAAGCGGACTACACCGGCCAGTGGGCGGATGCATCCTGTTCAAGGGCGCTGAGGTCCAGACCACCTCTGCCAATCAGGTCTCGCGGGAGGGTCTCATTTTGGTTCCGGAGGGGCGGCAAGTTTTTCCCGAGCTCACTGTGAGCCAGAACATTCGGCTTGGGGCATACGGCCGCCCTCCTGCCGACCTTGATGCCGAGGTAGAGCAAATGTTCGTCCGTTTTCCACGCCTGCGCGAACGGCGCAAGCAGCGCGCCGGGTTGCTTTCGGGAGGCGAACAGCAGATGCTTGCCATCGCCCGCGGCCTCGTAGCACGACCCGAAGTGCTGCTGCTGGATGAACCGTCGCTTGGCCTCGCGCCCGCGTTGATCCAGGAACTATATCTGATTCTGGCCGAATTGCGCGACAACGGCACGACCATCTTGTTAGTCGATCAGATGGCGCGAATGGCCCTCGCCATCGCCGATCGCGCCTATGTCATGTCGTCAGGCGCCATCCTGGCTAGTGGTACGCCGGAAGAGGTGCGGAATAGCCCAATGCTCGAAAAGGCATATCTGGGCGGCTAAGACAAACGACGAGCCATCGAGACACAAAAGGAGAGTATACATGGATATCATACTCAAGAATGCCCGACTATCGCATGCTCCGGACCAACAGATTGATATCGGAATCGAGAAAGGCCGAATTGCCACTCTAGAACCTAACCTTGCGGCGGAGGGCAGAACTCTTGATCTCAAAGGCAGACTGGTTACGCCAGGCTTTGTGGAAACTCACATCCACCTTGACAAATCCTGCATCCTCGACCGTTGCAAATCCTCGCGCGGTGATTTGGATGAGGCGATCCAAGAAGTTGCGCGCGTCAAGAAGGACTTCACTGCTGAGGACGTCCACAACCGTGCCCGTAAGACCATTGAGAAAGCCATTTCCCAGGGCACCACGCATATGCGCACTCACTTGGAGGTCGACCCGGGAATCGGCATGCGCGGTTTCGAAGGTGTGCAAGTCCTGATTGATGAATACAAATGGGCCATCGACCTTGAAATCTGCGTTTTTCCGCAGGAAGGGCTGCTCAACAATCCTGGCACCGATGAACTCATGGTCGAGGCAATGAAGCGCGGTGCCAAGGTGGTAGGCGCAGCGCCCTATACTGACACCGACCCGCATGGCCAAATCGACCGTGTATTCGAGATCGCCCGCGAATTTGACGCCGATATCGACATGCATCTCGACTTCGGCGCGGACCCGACTGATCTGGATGCCGAATATGTCTGCGATTTGACTGAACGCTTTGCCCGTGGCGGACGTGTTGCGATCGGCCATGCCACCAAATTCGCCTATCTGCAACCGGAACGGTTCGCGAGAATCGCCAAGCGTTTGCATGACGCTGGAGTAGCCTTGACTGTCCTGCCCTCTACCGATTTGTTCCTTATGGGGCGTGATCTGGAACATAGCCACACGCGCGGCGTGACCGCCACTCACAGATTCTTGCATTATGGTGTCAACTGCTCGCTCTCAACCAACAATGTGCTGAATCCCTTCACGCCATTTGGCGACTGCTCGCTTATCCGGATGGCCAATCTGAATGCCAATATCTGCCATGTGGGTAGCGCAGCCGATATGATCGAGTGCCTCAACATGGTTACAACTCGATCCGCGCGCCTGCTGAACCTGTCGGATTATGGCCTCGAGGTTGGAAATTCTGCGGATTTAGCCGTGCTCGACACGACTAACCCACAAGCCGCCGTGGCTGAATTAGCGCCGGTCCTATACGCCTTCAAGCGCGGTCGCCAAACAATCACACGCACACCAGTTGAGATCCATCATCCGGCATAGTCCGGCAGGACCGTGCCCGGGGCCGTAAAGATAACTTTGGTTCAGTAAAGTAAGAATGCAAATTTTTACTTGCTAAAAAATTGTTTGTCATTAAAGATATGAAAAATTGTCGTTGGCGTGGATGACTGCGCTCATATGGATTTAGCGCCCGCGGTGCGAGCTGACGGATGGCTCAAGAGCGAAAGACGGTCAAATGATTGAACGGCAACAAGTGGCGCCTATCATTCATGAATCACTTAATGCCTTCTGTCTCGAAAATCACATTGCTCTCGCCGGTAGCGGCTCCGGCAGCCTTGCGGGCACAAGCTTTGGCGCAAAGGATGTGCTTGACGTTGCGGGCGCTGTCACTGGGAATGGACATCCAGACTGGCTGCGCACTCATGCCCCTGCGGAACGTTCCGCTACCGCGGTGGAACGGCTGCTGGCGGCTGGAGCAGACCTTTTTGGCAAAACTTTAACGGATGAGCTGGCCTATTCACTGACCGGCGAAAACCACCATTATGGGACACCACTCAATCCCAGCGACGCAACACGTGTGCCGGGGGGGTCATCGAGCGGTTCCGCCTCCGCGGTGGCTGCCGGGGCGGTTGATTTCGCCCTTGGCTCTGACTGCGGCGGCTCGGTGCGTTTGCCCGCGAGCTATTGCGGCATCCTTGGAATGCGTCCGACCCATGGGCGTATACCGACCACCGGCGTTGTCGCCTTTGCGCCCAGCTTTGACTGTGTAGGTTGGTTCGCTCGGGATCCCGACCTGTTCATGCGCGTTGGCCGAGTGTTGCTGGCTGATGAAACACCAACCAGCCCACCACGCCGTCTGCTATTGGCCGAGGATGGCTTTGCGCGGCTCGACCCGCCCGCAACAGAGGCGTTGCAACCGGCAGTTGCCCGCATTGAAGATCGCTTTGGCCGCGCCGAAAGGATGTTTTTAGCCGAGGATGATCTTTCATCCTGGTCCGAAACCTTCCGCACCATCCAAGCCGCGGAGGTCTGGAATTCAGTTGGAAAATGGGTCGAGGCACAAAAGCCTACCTTCGGTCGTGGCATTCTGGAACGTCTCGAAATTGCCCGCGAGGTCGATCCACAGGCTGTTAAACAGGCCAAGGTGCATCGCCGCGCCATAGTAAGCCGAATGTCCGAGCTGCTGACGCCCGGCTCGATGCTTGTGCTGCCATCAGTGCCACGCATTGCCCCAAAACGCGGCACCGCGTTTGAGGATGTCGAACTAGAGTACCGTCACCGCGCCATGGACTTGTTGTGCTGTGCCGGTCTTGCCGGGCTACCGCAAATATCGATGCCACTTACATCGCTTGATGGCCTTCCTTTCGGTATCTCTATCGTCGGCCCGCGCAACAGCGATATCGACCTGCTTGATATCGCCCGGCAACTCTGCGCGGCCTGATCCATTCCGCGAGGAGACCCCAGATGGAGATCAACAAGCCCGAGGTCAAAGCCGAGGTGGAGCAGCAGTTCCGCCGCTACGAAGCAGCACTTGTCGGTAACGACGTCAAGACACTTGATGAGCTTTTTCATCGGGACGAGAACACCATTCGCTATGGCGTCAGTGAGAACCTCTATGGCTATGCTGAAATCATGGTCTTTCGGGGTCAGCGCCCGTCAAAGGGCCTTGCCCGCAGGCTAGAGCGCACCGTTATCACCACCTATGGGCTCGACATGGCAACCACCATGACCTTGTTCCGCCGTGACACCACGATGCTCATTGGCCGCCAAAGCCAGACTTGGGTCCGCTTTGCTGTGGGCTGGAAAATCGTCGCCGCTCATGTAAGCCTGATGTCTGAGGGCTGATCCTCGGCCAACTTATGGTTCCTGACTCACTTTCCTCAATCGCGAGCGTGTTTCTTCCCGCTTGAGCATGGCTTGGCCGAACCAAGCCATCTCGATAATTGCCTACACGACCATAGCCAAATTGGAAAACAAATTTTTACTTGTTGGATCTGATTTCCCGCCATAAGGTTCGGGCTGGGATATATCTGCTAACCTTGAAAAAGAAGATCAACAGGAAGGACCAGAACTATGATTGGAAGAACGTTCACACAGGCGGTCGCCGTAGGTGCTGCTTTGTGTTTCGGTGTAATCGCCTCGGCTCAAGAATTGATTGTCGGCGCGAACGTTGGCAACGTCCCTTATGAATTCCAGGATGACACAGGGGAGATTGTCGGATTTGAAGTCGATCTGGTAAAAGAGATCGGCGAACGTCTTGGCCGGGAGGTTAAGTTGGAAAACGTTCCCTTCAACGGGTTGTTTGCTGCAGTGCAGTCAGGGCGGATCGATATGGCGATCTCGTCGATTACCATTACGCAGAAACGGATGGAGGATGTCAGTTTCGCCCAGCCCTATTTTGACAGCGATCTCGTGCTGGCCGTACTGGGCACCAGCGGCTACAAAGGGCTGTCCGACATGGCCAGCAAGGCTATCGCAGTCGAGACCGGCGCCACCAGCGATATCTGGGCGGTTGAGAACCAGGAGAAATACAACTTCGGCGAGATTCGCCGCTACGAAGGCCTTGGCCCGGCGGTACTGGATCTTGGCAACGGACGTATCGATGGTTACATCAGCGATGTGCCGGCGCTGAGCTTTTACATCCGCGACAAGCCGGAGTTCACCATCGTAGAACGCATCCCCACTGGCGAGCAGTATTCGATCATGTTCGATAAGGACTCGCCACTTGCCGCGCAGGTTAACGATATCCTGACCGACCTGAAAAACGACGGCTTCTTTACGGAAATCCACAAAAAATGGTTCGGAACCGAGCCTGATCCGAACACGACGACCGCCAAAGTCATGGACATGCCCAAGCTGCAGTGACATTTTTCCTTCTGGGCGGCGGGGTCTCTTCCGCCGCCCTTTCGTACATTTGAATTACGACGGGCGGCGATCTCATGGAACTCATCGATACCTTTTTCAATATTCCGGTTCTGATCCGAACGTTTCCGATGTTGATGTCGGGCCTCTGGATCACGGCGAAGATCGGCGCGCTCAGCATTGTCCTCGGCCTAGTCTTCGGCCTGTTGATAGCGCTGGTCCGGCTCTATGCGATGCGATGGTTTCAAATCATCGCAATGATCTACATCGACCTAATGCGCTCGATACCGCTTCTGGTTCTGCTCATCGTAATCTATTATGCGTTGCCTTTCATCGGCATCCGGCTCTCGGCGTTCTTTTCGGCGGTGTCGGCGCTGACACTGGTTTCGGCCGCCTATTCGGCCGAGATATTCCGCGCCGGGATCGAAGCGATACCGAAGGGCCAGTTCGAAGCCTCTGCCGCGCTCGGGCTCAGCTATCGACGCACGATGATCGACGTGGTTCTTCCGCAGGCGATCCGCATTGTGATCCCCCCGCTGACCAACAACTGCATCGGTGTGATCAAGGATACGGCGCTCGCTTCGGTGGTGGCAATGCCGGATTTGCTCAAGCAGGCGACGCAGGCGCAGGCCGTGTCGGCCAATCCCAGTCCACTGATCGGCGCGGCGATCATCTATGTCGCTTTTCTGTGGCCGATGGTTGCTATGGTGTCGCGGCTGGAACGTGCCTATGGCAAGGCGGATCTCTGATGGCGGCCTTTATCTCTGTCCGCAATCTGGTCAAACGCTTTGGATCGTTCACCGCCCTTAACGGCATCGATCTGGAGATCGCGGAAGGCGAGGTGGTCTGTGTCATCGGCCCTTCCGGCTCGGGCAAGTCGACCTTAATTCGCTGCATAAATATGCTAGAGTCCTTCGAGCCCGAAAGCACGATCACCGTCGGCGGTGTCACGGTCGAACCAGGGCGCAACCTCGAAAAGGTGCGTGCCGATGTTGGGATGGTGTTCCAGTCCTTCAACCTGTTTCCGCACCTGACCGTGCTGCGCAACGTGATGCTCGCGCCGATGAGAGTGCGCGGTGCATCCGCGGCAGTGGCCGAAAAACGCGCGCGCGAACTGCTCGACCGTGTCGGCATTTCCGAGCAGGCCGACAAGTATCCCGGCAAACTGTCCGGCGGGCAGCAACAGCGCGTTGCCATTGCCCGCGCGCTTGCGATGGACCCAAAGGTCATGCTCTTTGATGAGCCAACCAGTGCGCTCGACCCCGAAATGGTAGGGGAGGTGCTTGATGTGATGAAATCGCTCGCCCATACCGGCGTGACCATGGTGGTCGTGACACACGAAATGGGGTTTGCCCGTCAGGTCGCAGACCGAGTGATTTTCATGGACGGCGGGCGGATTGTCGAGACCGGAACGCCGGCCCAGATATTCGATGGCTCGCAAGAGGAGCGGACCCGCAATTTCCTTGGTGCCGTCCTCAACCACTGATCCTCTTTTTCTAAGGAGACCGCAATGCCCCAGAACACCCTCGATTTGAACCACGTCCGCAGCAATTTTCCCGGCTTGGCGCGCGGCTGGACGCTGTTCGACAATGCCGGGGGTAGCCAGATCCTCAAAGGCGCAGTCGATCTGATCAGCGAATACCTATTCGATAAGAACGTGCAGACCGGCGGCAGCTACGCGGTTTCGCTCGCCGCCGCTGAAGCATTGCGTGAGGGGCGCGCTGCCGTCGCCACGCTGATGAACGCGCGACGCCCAGAGGAGATCGTTTTCGGCCCCTCAAGCACAGTATTGTTGCAGAACCTGTCGCGCGCTATGCGCAGCCAGCTATCACCCGGTGACGAGATCATCGTCACCATGTCGGATCACGAATCCAACATCGGTCCTTGGGCTTCATTGCAGGAGTTCGGCATCAAGCTTGTTTTCTGGCCGATCAATCAAGACACGCTCAGCCTTGAACTGGAAGATCTTGCCCCGCTGCTGACCGAGCGGACGAGGCTGGTCAGCGTCACCCATGTGTCTAACGTCCTCGGTGAGATGAATCCGATCGCCGAGATCTCCCACATGGTGCATGAATGTGGCGCGCGCATTTGCGTCGATGGCGTGGCCTACGCCCCACACCGGGCGATTGATGTGCAGGCCTGGGATGTAGATTATTATGTTTTCAGCCTCTACAAGACCTATGGTCCGCATTACGCCGCGATGTACGGCAAATACGATCACCTGTTGGAACTCGATACACTTTATCATTATTTCTACAGTAAGGAAAAAGTGCCGGCTAAGCTGGAGCCGGGCAATGCCAATTACGAGCTGTCCTTTTCCACGCTGGCAATCCGCGATTACCTTGCCGATCTTGGTGCGCGGGCAGGGGCTGCGGCGGACAGCGGGACGCGCGGCCAGATCGAGGCGGGATTTAGCGCCATCACTGTGCAGGAGGACGCGCTGGTCGAGCGTTTCCTTTCCTATCTCACTTCGCGCAACGATTGCCGGGTGTTCGGACCGACCCGCAACGAGGGTTCCCGCCGTATTCCGACTGTCGCTTTCCGGTTTGACGGGCGCGATTCAGAGGCAATTTGCGCGGCGATGAACACCCATAACATCGCCATCCGCCACGGCGATTTCCACGCCCGCCGACTGGTCGAGGAACTGGACCAGATGTCGGACGGTGGCCTGTTGCGGGTGTCGATGGTGCACTACAACACGCTGGAAGAAGTCGACAGCCTCTGCTCCGCATTCGACAGCATCCTGCGGAAGGCAGACTGAACCTCTGCGTCATCGGGGTGATGATCTGAGTGATTTACCGTTTGCTTCAACTGATCGCCGCAACCCACTCAGCGAATCTCTCCAATCAGTTGTGAAATTGCAAGGTTTTGCGCGGTCGCTGATTGAGTTGGTGGGCGATTGCGCTCAACTTGATCTTCTCCGGCGGCAACGATCGCAATCCAAGAGAGCAGATAGTCGCCTAACGCTTCTGTGGCATTTGGTAGTGAGCGATGGGCAAGAGGGGAGAGGATCAGCGGCATCTGCTCCGGGAACCTTGGACGCACGTTAAGTTGAACAATACTGGCCGTTCAGGCTTGTCAAAGGAATGGAGATCAACAAGCCCGAGGTCAAAGCCGAGGTGGAGCAGCAGTTCCGCCGCTACGAAGCAGCACTTGTCGGTAACGACGTCAAGACACTTGATGAGCTTTTTCATCGGGACATAACCAGGATTAAAAACAAATTTTTACTTGTTGGATTCTATTTCCCGCCATAAGATTCGGATCGAGCTATATCTGCTAACCATGAAAAAGAAGGTCAACAGGAAGGACCAAAACTATGATTGGAAGAACGTTCACACAGGCGGTCGCCGTAGGTGCTGCTTTGTGTTTCGGTGTAATGGCCAATGCCGAAACACTGACAGCTGGCACTGTAATCGGCAACGTACCGTGGGAGTTTCAGAACGACAGCGGTGAATATGTTGGTTTTGATGTCGATCTTGCCAAAATCGTCGCTGAGCGGATGGGCCATAAACTGGTTATCGAGAACATTCCCTTCAACGGCCTGTTTTCGGCCGTACAGTCGGGTCGGGTGGATTTCGTGCCTTCGACGGTGACGATCACAGCTGAGCGGATGGAGTCCGTCTCGTTTTCGCAACCCTATTACGACAGCGACCAATCGTTAACCACGCGTCAGGACGGCCCCGCTTCGTTGGAAGAGATGGAAGGCAAGGTCGTTGGCGTAGACACCGGCGCTACCGGCGACATCTGGGCTACCAAACATGCAGAAGAATACGGGATTACCGAAATCCGTCGTTTCGAAGGATTGCAGTTGGCGATGCTCGACCTCGAAACGGATGGGATCGACGGCTATATTTCAGACATCCCGGCCCTTGAATACTACGTGCAGGACAAGCCGAATCTCAGGGTGGCTCAGCGCATCCCGACAGGTGAACAATACGGTTGGATGTTCGCCAAGGATTCCGAACTGAGGGCCGAGATGAATGACGTCATCAGCCAGTTGAAAAAGGAAGGCGTCCTTGCAGAGTTGCACGAGAAGTGGTTCGGTACAATGCCGGACGAGACGACCTCGACTGTCCAGGTGCGCGACATGCCATCGCCTGATTAAGAGACCGTTCAAAAGCCTGGGGTCATGCTGCTTTGAGTAGCGGTGGCGTTAGATTCAGCAGGCTTGTTACATAAGGCGATCCTTCAGTCTCGGGCGGGACATAGCAGGTTCGTTCCGAGAGATCACCGTTGAGCATCGCAGTGCGCACTTTCAGCAGATAATGTGCGCCGGTTCGCGACCATCGCATCTGCTGTTTCTTGGCGAAACGCTTGGCGACGAGAGAATTCACGCCTGCTTCGGTAATCTCCCCCTTTTTAACGGGGTGCATCCGTAGAATTCACGCTGCCATTTTCAGTTTCATGGCGGGTGTTATGCCGCCGATACCCATGTTGGGACGGTCATTGTTGTAAGTCCATAGCCATTGTGTGGCCTGATCCTGTGCCTCCTCTATGCTTTCGATGATATATTGGTCCAGCCATTCGTGCCGGACCGTGCGGTTGTAACGCTCGACAT
>JBATDH010000199.1:0-13644 GCA_049663365.1 Albidovulum sp.
GGCGAATGTCACGTCATCCCTTATCCGAACCCGGCAGACATCGCAGCGATGAAGGCCGACCCGGACGTAACGATGATGGAGCAAGAAGGCCTGAATGTTGGCTATCTGGCCTATAACACCCAAGTGGCCCCTTTCGATAACACCAATGTCCGCAAGGCATTGAACATGGCGATTGACAAGAAGGCGATCATCGACGTGGTGTTCCAGGGTTCCGGTGCGGTGGCAAAGAACCCGATCCCGCCGACCATGTGGTCCTATAATGATGCCATTGAAGATGATCCCTATGATCCCGAAGCGGCCAAAGCGATGCTGGAAGCCGAAGGCGTCAAGGATCTGTCGATGAAGATCTGGGCCATGCCGGTGCAGCGCCCCTATAACCCGAACGCCCGCCGCATGGCCGAACTGATGCAGGCCGATTTTGCCAAGGTTGGCGTCAATGTCGAGATTGTGTCCTATGAATGGGGCGAGTATCTGGAACGCTCCAAGGCGCTGGACCGTGACGGTGCCGTGCTGCTGGGCTGGACCGGTGACAATGGTGACCCGGACAACTTCCTGGCTGTGCTTCTGGGGTGCGATTCCGTCGGCGGCTCCAACCGCGCGCAATGGTGCAACCAGGAGTTCAATGACATCATCCAGAAGGCCAAGGTCGTGTCCGACCCGGCCGAGCGGACCGCGCTTTACGAAGAGGCACAGGTGGTCTTCAAGCGTGAAGCCCCCTGGGCCACCATCGCCCATTCGGTGGTGTTCATGGCAATGAGCCCGAAAGTGCAGAACTACATCGTTCATCCGCTGGGTGGCCATATCTTCTACGGCGTCGATATCGCCGAATAAGATCAAAGCTGGGGCGGGGCCGATTTGTCGGCCCTGCCCTGTCTGTTCGGGGGATGCCCAAAATGAGTGATCGTTACGCAGCGCACCGTCAAATTGCGCGCGAGCTTGGCGTTGACGCCATAGCCCTGGTGCCCGGATCGAATTTCGCCCGCCTCTTCAATCAGAATTTCCATACCAGCGAACGCCCTTTGGTGGTGCTGATCCCCGTCGAGGGCGCTCCCGCCGCTCTGGTCCCTAATCTGGAATTGCGTTCCTTCGACCTTATCAAGTTCGAGGGTGAGGTTTACGACTGGCGCGACCAGGTGGGCTATACTGATGCCTTTGCCGCCTTGGCACGTCACATGCCGCTGACATCGCTGGCCGTCGAGGGCCAGGTGATGCGGGTTTTCGTTCATCACGCGCTCATGGCGGCCAATCCGGGCCTGCGCATCATCGACGGCGAAAAACAGATTGCCGGGTTGCGGCTGTGCAAGACGCCTGCGGAAATCGCAGCCCTTGAAGCCGCCATAGCGATATCGGAAACCGCGCTTGCGGATGTATTGAACGGTGTCCGCGTTGGCATGACCGAAACCGAGGTGGAAAGCCTGCTGATCCGCGCCCTTTTTACCCACGGGGCGGAAGAACAGGCCTTTGGCGCCATCGTGGCCGCCGGCGACAATTCGGCGCGTCCCCACGCCCATGCGCGGGCCGATTACGCGATCAAGAAAGGCGATGCGCTGCTTTTGGATTTCGGCGCGCGCAAGGCCGGATTTTGCGCCGATATCACCCGAACGGTTTTCATGGGCCACGCCAATGACGAAGCGCAATCGGTCTATGACACGGTGCTGCGCGCCAACCTTGCCGGGCATGCCGTTACCCGCGCCGGTGTCACCGCCCATGATGTCGATGACGCGGTGATCTCGGTTCTGGAGGCATCGCCCTACGCCGACCGCATCCGCACCAAGACCGGCCACGGGTTAGGGCGCGACGTCCATGAGGCCCCCTACATCATGCGCGGCAACCATCAGGTGCTGGAACCCGGCATGGTATTTACCAATGAACCGGGGCTTTACCGGATCGGCGGTTTCGGCGTGCGGATCGAGGATGATATTCTGGTGACAGAGGCCGGCTGCCGGTCTTTAACCACCTTCCCGAAAACCCTGACGGTGGTCGGCTGATGCTGAAATATATCCTCTCGCGCCTGCTGACCTTCCTGCCGACGTTCTTCGGGGTGACGCTGATCGCCTTTTCCTTCATCCGGCTGTTGCCGGGCGACCCGATCATCGTGATGGCGGGCGAACGCGGGGTCAGCGACGAACGCTATGCCGAGCTGGTCAAGCAGTTCGGCTTTGACCGGCCGCTGATCGCCCAATACGGCGATTACCTCTGGGGGGTCGTGCACGGCAATCTTGGCCAGTCTTTTGTTACCAAGAAACCGGTCTGGGATGAATTTTTCGCGCTGTTCCCGGCGACGCTGGAACTGTCGATCTGTGCGATGATCTTTGCCGTGGCGCTGGGTCTGCCTGCGGGCGTCATCGCCGCCGTCAATCGCGGCAAGTTCTTTGACCGCGCTCTGATGTCAACCGCCCTTGTCGGCTATTCGATGCCGATTTTCTGGTGGGCGCTCTTGCTGATCATCGTCGTGTCGGGCTGGATGGGGCTGACCCCGGTATCGGGCCGTATGAGTCTGATGTTCTACTTCGACACCCCCACCGGTTTCATGCTGATCGACAGCCTTCTGTCGGGGCAAAAAGGTGCCTTTGGGTCAGCGCTGCACCATCTGATCTTGCCGACAATCGTGCTGGGAACCATTCCCTTGGCGGTGATCGCGCGCCAGACAAGGTCGGCCATGCTCGAAGTCCTGAGCGAGGATTACATCCGCACCGCGCGGGCCAAGGGGCTGGCCCCATTCCGCGTCAACGGTGTACACGCACTGCGCAACGCGCTGATCCCGGTGATTACGGTCATCGGCCTTTCCGTCGGCACATTGCTGGCCGGTGCCATTCTGACCGAGACGATCTTTTCCTGGCCCGGTATCGGCAAATGGATGGTCGACAGCATTTTTCGGCGCGATTACCCGGTCGTGCAGGGTGGGCTTTTGCTGATCGCGGTGATGGTGATGATCGTCAATCTGACCGTTGATGTGCTTTACGGTTATATCAACCCCAAGATACGGAAACGCTGATGGCAAGCGCCTCTGACACCGCCGCGAAACCCGCAGCCCCAAGTGACGCGCGCCCCGGTCGGCTGGCCGAGTTCTGGTTTTACTTCCGCGAAAACCGTGGCGCGGTCATGGGCATGTGGGTGTTTATCGGTTTCGTTTTCGTGGCCATCATGGCCGATCTGATTGCCCCTTACGATCCGACACAGCAGTTCCGCGACCACCTGCTCCAGCCGCCATTCTGGGAAGACGGCGGCGATTTCGCCTTTCTTCTGGGCACCGACGCGGTCGGGCGCGATATGCTGTCGCGGCTTTTGCACGGCGCGCGCTATTCCTTCTATGTGGGCATCATCGTGGTGGCGGTGTCGGCGCTTGGCGGGGTGATGATCGGGCTTTTTGCCGGGTTTGCCCCCAAATGGGTCGATACGATCATCATGAGGGTGATGGATATCATCCTCGCCTTTCCGTCACTGCTGCTGGCGCTGGTGCTGGTGGCGATCCTTGGCCCGTCCCTGACCAATGCGATGATCGCCATCGCCATCGTGTTGCAGCCGCATTACGTGCGCCTGACCCGCGCCAGCGTCTTGTCGGAACGGTCAAAGGATTATGTGACCGCCGCCAAGGTCACGGGGGCCGGTATCTGGCGGCTGATGTTCATCACGGTGTTGCCCAATTGCCTGTCGCCGATCATCGTGCAAGGTGCCCTGTCGTTTTCAACCGCCATTCTCGATGCCGCCGCCCTGGGCTTTCTGGGCATGGGCGCACAGCCGCCCACCCCGGAATGGGGCACGATGCTGGCCGAGGCCCGCGAGTTCATCCTGCGCGCCTGGTGGGTGGTGACCTTCCCCGGACTTGCCATCCTGATCACGGTGCTGGCCATCAACCTGATGGGCGACGGTCTGCGCGATGCCTTTGACCCCAAGCTGAAGCGGAGCTGAGACATGGTGGGTATCCTCGGCGTCTTTGGTTTCAAGGCAGATGATCCGACCGTTCAGGCGGGTCTTCTCAGCTTTCTAGGGGTCATGCTGACCGGTGCCGCCGCAATCACCGCCTGGGTGCTGAACCGGATCAAGGAACAGCGCGACCGTGCCACGATACTGGAGGATCGCAAGCAGGATTTGCGGTTGGCGGTCTGGAGCGACATATTGCCGATCTGGATCGGGCTGTTCCGGCTGGGATCGGCGGAAGAAAAAATCGAGAGCGTTAAATCCGTGTTCAAAACGGCCCGCGATACCGGCGACACCAGTTATACGCCCTTTGCAGTACCTGCGGCCGAACCGCTGTTCAGCGCAAAACTGGTCGAGGATGTCGCCTTGTTGGATTTTGCCGAAATCGAACCGATTGTGCGGTTTTACCATCAGCTATCCCGGCTCAACCAGATGGCCTCGACAATGCGCGACCCGATTTTCGCGGCGCTGGAACTGGACCGCAAGGAAAAGGCGTTGCTGCGATTGACCCAGTTGGAGATTCAGGCCGAAACCGAAGCGCAGACGGCGCTTATGGCGTTGGAAAAGACCATGTTGAACCGGACAGCAAATCAGGTGTCGATGGAAATGCGTATTCGTCGGGAAACGGTAGCGCGAGAGGAGATCAGGCGTGGAGGCTAAAAGAACCTGTCGGGTTCGTAAATGCCTTTGGTCGGCGACTCGCCGCCGGTTTTCCGATCATCCTTGCCTTTTTGGGCCATCGCCGAACTCTCCTGCCTGGGCGCTGTCAAAGATTAACATCATCCCGCACCCCCAAGATAGCAATTTGGAGGTTACTTTTCAATGAATGACGTGAGTCTCTAGATGCCGCTACTGGAAATCCGCAATCTTTCGGTCGATTTCGCCACCGCGTCAGGCAGCTTTCGCGCCGTCGACGCCACCGATGTATCTGTCGACAAGGGCGAGATATTGGCCATCGTCGGTGAAAGCGGGTCGGGCAAGTCCGTCTCCATGCTGGCGATGATGGGGCTGTTGCCCTGGACGGCGACGGTGACGGCAGATGTGATGACGTTCGGCGGCCATGATCTGCGCAAGGTCAGTGCGCGCGACCGGCGGCGGATCATCGGCAAGGACATGTCGATGATCTTTCAGGAACCGATGTCCTCGCTCAATCCCTGCTTTACCGCTGGCTATCAGATCAAGGAGGCGTTGCGGCTGCATCTTGGCCTTGACCGCGCCGAACGCCACGCCCGCGCCATCGAGCTTTTCGAGATGGTCGGTATTCCTGCCCCCGAACAACGTCTGGGGGCGTTTCCGCATCAACTCTCAGGCGGCATGAACCAGCGGGTGATGATCGCCATGGCCATTGCCTGCCAGCCAAAACTGCTGATCGCGGATGAACCGACCACGGCGCTGGATGTGACGATTCAGGCGCAGATACTCGACCTGCTGACGGGCCTGCAAAAGGATACCGGCATGGCGCTGATCCTGATTACCCATGACATGGGCGTCGTGGCAGAAACTGCCGAACGGGTATCGGTGCAATACGCGGGCCAAAAGGTCGAGGAACAACCGGTCGCCGCCCTGTTTGCCACGCCCCATCATCCCTACACCGCCGCGCTGCTGGCCGCCCTGCCCGAACGCGCCACGTCGCGCAAACTGCCGACCATTCCCGGCGTGGTGCCGGGCCAGTTCGACCGCCCCGATGGTTGTCTCTTTTCACCGCGCTGCCAGTATGCCGATGACAGGTGCCGCACGATCCCGCCTGTGCCCGCGACGGCCGACCTCGGGCTGGCGCGCTGTCACTACCCCATTGGGGCCAAAGTGGAGGTTGACGCATGACCGCGCCCGTCGTCGTCGCCCGCAACCTGTCACGTTTTTACGAGGTCAAGGACGGCTATTTCAGCGCCGCCAAGACCGTGCGCGCCATGTCCGACACCAGTTTCACGCTGATGCCCGGCAAGACGCTGGCGGTGGTCGGCGAAAGCGGCTGCGGCAAATCCACCCTTGCCCGCGTCATCACCATGATCGAGGAACCGACGGAGGGGTCGTTTTCCATCGACGGAACCCCTGCCCTGCCGGAAAATGCCGAAAGTCTGCGCACCTCGGTCCAGATCGTGTTTCAAGACCCCTACGGATCGCTCAACCCGCGCCAGCGGGTCGGGGCGATGCTGGAAGAACCGCTCAAGATCAACCGACCGCAGATGAGCGGGCCCGAGCGTACCGCCAAGGCCCGCGAGATGCTGAAACTCGTGGGGTTGCGGCCAGAGCATTTCGACCGCTACCCGCATATGTTTTCCGGCGGCCAGCGGCAAAGGATCGCGGTCGCCCGCGCGCTGATGCTCGAACCCAAGGTTCTGGTGCTGGATGAACCGGTGTCGGCGCTCGATCTGTCGATCCAGAGCCAGATACTCAACCTGCTGGTCGATTTGCAGGAACGGCTGGGGCTGGCCTATCTTTTCATCAGCCACGACCTGTCGGTGGTCAAGCACATGGCCGACGACATCATCGTCATGTATCTGGGCCGCCCGGTCGAAACCGGATCGAAGGATGCAATTTTCAAGGCACCGCGTCACCCCTATACCAAGGCCCTTTTGTCGGCGACGCCGGTGGCCGACCCGATGGCCAAGAAAGAGCGTATCAAGCTCGAGGGTGAATTGCCCTCGCCCCTGAACCTGCCGGTCGGCTGCGCCTTTGCGCCACGGTGCTGGAAGGCCAAGGACCGGTGCCGCAAGGAACGCCCCGAACTGGATGATGGGGCGCATCGGGCCGCGTGTTTCTATCCTGAAGCATGACCGCGATTTTCACATCCTAACTTTCACCCGTTGTGGTTCGCCTCTATGATCAGCGAAAAGTAGCAAGAGCGACGACGGGGGCGATAGCGGGCATGGCCGACGGAAAGCCGAAACAGCAGGCACCCAATGTGTTTTGCATCGCGCAGAACGGGCGGCTGGGCTATGAGGCGGTCATATTTGCGGCCTCGTTTCGCGCCGCCAACCCGGATTTCAAAGGTCGTCTGATCATTGGAGAACCGCAACCAGGGCCGCTATGGAAGGCCGATCCGCGCCTGTCGGCACCCATCCGCGAATTGCTGGAAAGTTTCGGGGCCGAGATCGTGCCTTTCGAGTCCCGCTATTTCGGCCAGAGCTATCCCTACGGCAACAAGATCGAAGGATTGATGGCGCTGCCAGAGGGCCAGCCTTTCGTATTCTTCGACACCGACACGATTTTCACCGGGCCGCTTGCCGATGTCGGTTTCGATTTCAACCGCCCCTCGGCCTCGATGCGCCGCGAAGGCACCTGGCCGCAGATCGAACTTTACGGGCCAGGCTATGGGGCGATCTGGAAATCGCTTTATGACCGGTTCGGGCTGGATTTTGAGACCTCACTCGACCTTGACCAACCTGACGAATACTGGGGACGCTATCTCTATTTCAACGCAGGCTGGTTCTTTCACCGCTGCCCGCAGGAATTCGGCCAGCGCTTTCTCGACTATGCGCTGGCCATCCGCGATGATGCGCCCGCGGAACTGGTGTGCCAGTCGCTTGACCCCTGGCTGGATCAGGTGGCGCTGCCGCTGGTGATCCACTCCTTCGGTGGTGGGCGACCGGGGCCGGAACTGGCCGGGTTAGATGGGTCGGTCAGTTGCCACTGGCGGGTTTTATCGCTGCTCTACGCGCGGGAATCCGACCGGGTGGTTGAGATGCTCGAAGAGGTCATCGCCCCCAACAGGATCAAGAAGGTTTTGAAAGACTACGAGCCGATCAAGCGGCTGGTCTATCAGGGACGCGGTCGCAAGGCGCGCGCGCTTTTCGACCAGAACGCCCTGCCCCGCCGCGAACAGGCCATTCGCAACCGGCTAAAGGCCGAGGGCTTCTGGATCAGATAGAAACGCCGTTTCTGCGCGATTCAGCAAGGTTGTCGCCCCCTGCCAATCGGGAAAAGAGGGCCCGCAAAGCCCGCGCGAAGCGCCCGTTGTATCTCACACCCGCTTGCCGTAACGTCCGCCGCGACATATTTTAACGGGAGACGGAAATGACCAAGACCCTCGGCTTTGACACATTGCAGGTTCATGCGGGCGCCAAGCCGGATCCGGCAACCGGTGCGCGGCAGATACCGATCTATCAGACAACCGCCTATGTGTTTCGCGACGCCGATCACGCGGCGGCCTTGTTCAACCTGCAAGAGGTCGGCTACATCTATTCGCGCCTGACCAATCCGACGGTTTCGGCATTGGCCGAACGGATTGGCGCGCTTGAGGGCGGCATGGGAGCCGTCTGCTGTTCCTCAGGTCACGCGGCCCAGATCATGGCGCTGTTTCCGTTGATGCAGCCGGGCTGCAACGTCGTTGCCTCGACCCGGCTTTATGGGGGCACGGTCCAGCAATTCGGCAATACCATCCGCAAATTCGGCTGGTCGGCGAAATTCGTCGATACCGATGATCTGGCGGCGGTGGAAGCCGCAATTGATGACAATACCCGCGCGATTTTCTGCGAATCCATCGCCAACCCCGGCGGCTACATCACCGACATTCCGGCCCTTGCGGCCATCGCCGACAAGGCGGGCCTGCCGCTGATCGTCGACAACACCTCGGCCACGCCCTATCTGTGCCGCCCCATTGAGTTGGGCGCGACGCTGGTGGTGCATTCGACCACCAAATACCTGACCGGCAACGGCACCGTCACCGGCGGCTGCATCGTCGACAGCGGCAAGTTCGACTGGTCGGCCTCGGGCAAGTTTCCGTCATTGTCGGAACCGGAGCCGGCCTATCACGGGCTGAACTTCCACGGGGCACTCGGGGGCATGGCCTTCACCTTCCATTCCATCGCCATCGGGTTGCGCGATCTGGGCATGACCATGAACCCGCAGGCTGCGCATTACACGCTGATGGGCATCGAAACCCTGTCGCTCAGGATGGAACGCCATGTGGCCAATGCCAGGAAGGTCGCCGAGTGGCTGGAAAAAGACCCGCGCGTGGACTATGTGACCTATGCCGGTCTGCCGTCCTCGCCCTATTACAAGCGCATCAAGACCGTCTGCCCCAAGGGGGCCGGGGGTCTGTTCACCTTTGCCGTCAAAGGGGGCTATGACGCCTGTGTCAAACTGGTCGACGCATTGGAACTGTTCAGCCATGTCGCCAATCTGGGTGACACGCGGTCATTGATCATCCATTCCGCCTCGACCACCCACAGGCAGTTGAGCGATGCGCAGCGCGAGGCAGCGGGCGCGCAGCCGAACGTGGTGCGCCTGTCGATCGGGATCGAGGATGCCGACGATCTGATTGCCGATCTCGATCAGGCGCTGGCCAAGGCAACCGCCTGATTTCGCTTGTGGCGGCACCTCGACACCGGGGTGCCGCCGCTTTCCATTATTCCGCAATCTCGTAGACGACCGTTATCGTACTCGACAGGTTCAGCTCTCCGCTTGCCACCGGAACATCGCCGCCCTTGGCATAGCTCGCCTCGGCCCGCATCATTGGCATAGGCTGATAGCCGCCTCCCTGTTCGGCGATCGACAGAACCGCCCCCAGCGTCACACCTGCGGCCTGGGCATAAAGCTCGGCCCGGTGGCGGGCATCGGCCACCGCGCGGCGGCGCGCCTCATCGGTTGCCGGGCCAGGGTCTTGCAGCCCGAAGCCAAGGCCATTGAGCGCGTTGGCTCCGTCTGACACGACACTATCAAGCACACCGCCAAGTTGATCGAGCGCACGGACCCGGACGGAAACCATATTGGTCGCCGTATAGCCGACAAGTTTGGGTGCGCCGTTCGAGTTGCCGTAATCATACCTTGGCCCAAGCGAGAGCCCCGATGTCTGGACATCACGGTCCGCAATGCCCGTTTCCTTCAGCCGGGCGATAACGGCGGCGAGTTGGGTCGAATTCTGGTCAAGGGCGGTCTTGGCCGATGTCGCCTCCGTTACCACGCCCAAAGTCAAGGTCGCCATATCGGGCGCTATGTCGACTTGGCCCTCTCCGGTAACCGAAACCGTTGCCTTGAAATCGGCGGCAGCGGCGGGAAAGGCCAAAGCCAGAACTGTCAGCAAGATGCCGAGATTGCGCATCATTTTCTCCTTCTGTGATAGGGTCAATCTGATCCTTTTGACGCAGGCCGCAAGGCTATCCTTGGTGCATCGGCTTTTCATGCGCTGATTTCTGCTTTAGGACTGAGGTGAACGCAATGGCGGTATCCTATGCCGCAACAACCATGCTAGACGCCCGGAATGAAACCTGGTTTCGCCCTTGATCTGACCCATGACGCAATCCGTCTTTTGCAGCGCGCACCACAAGGCTGGGCGGTCGTAGGAAGCGTTGAACTGGCCGATCCGAATCTGGGGGCCATGCTGACCAAGCTGCGGCGCATGGCGCGGCGGCTGGCGCCTGACGGGTTCGCAACCAAACTGGTGCTGCCTGAAACCCAGATACTCTACCTGGAGGTAGAGGCCCAGAGTGCCGACCGCGCCGGTCGCCGCAAGACGATTGCCGCCGCACTCGAAGGGCGCACTCCCTATCGGCCGGACGAGCTGGTATTTGATTGGTCAGGCACCGGTCAGCGGCTGAAAGTTGCCGTGGTGGCCAAGGTCACGCTGGACGAGGCCGAGGCCTTTGCCGAAACGCATCGGTTGAACCCGGTTTCATTTGTCACCCGCCCACAGGACGGAACCTTTGCCGGCGAACCTTTTTTCGGGCAAACCAGTCGCGCAGACAGCTATCTGCTCTCGGGCGAAAAGCTTGACCGCGATCAGGATCCGATCCGGATAATTCCCGCTGGAACCGAAACCAGTCTGGGTGGGGCGACCCCGGAACCTGACCTGCCAGAGACTACGGGCGAAACGCAGGAACCCTTGCTGGAAACAGCGCAAGAATCGGATGATGAAGCGCCTGCCGCAGGGGCACTTGCCGAACCCGTATCCGCCGAACCGACTGCGGCAGATGACAATGCCCTGTCCGGCACATTTCACACGCGCCGCTCTGCCGATGCAGCAGGTACTGAGGACACAACCGAAAGTCTCACCGAAGGAACGGCACCAACGGTTCCGGACGCGGACATCAGGCCACCAGCGCCGCGCATCAACCTGCTGGAGGCCGAGACGGTTCACCTGCCCGAGGTGGATTTCACTGCTACGGATGTTGCTGCGGGTGGGCTGGGCATTACCGCAGATCAGGTTCCCTTGCCGCAAGGCAATGCGGAACCAGAAGCAAAGGCCCCGCGCGACCCCGCCAAGGCGGCAGGGCTTTTCGGCCGTGCTTTGCTCAAGACGCTGCCTGATCCCAGAACCATACGGGCGGGGTTGAAACCTGAAAATGCTCCAGGCATTCCGGGGCAGACCCGCGTAGACAAGACCGATTTTGCCGTGCGTCGCCCGCAATTTCTGCGCAGGGTGCCGCCCGTGGCGGCAGGCATGGCCCTGTTGCTGGCGGTTGTCTTCATGGCCTTGGGTCTCTGGGCTATCTGGCCCGGCACCAAGGCCACCTCCGAAAACGACGTTGCTGCGCCGGTCTCTGCCCCTGTCAACACCGTCGCAGAGGCAGTGCCGCCGGGGCCTGCGGTGTCAAGCGACGCACCCGCGACGTTGCCACAACCGACGCCCAACGACGCCGTCAACCCTGCGCAAAGCCTGGGCGCGGTTGACGTCGGACAAGAGGTTGCCAGTCAAAGCGCGCCACCCGCACTGGCGGCAATCGCATCGGAAGACAGCGCGCCTGCCGCCGCTTTGTCGCCCGAACCGACGGTTGTGGCGGAAACCCCGACAACGCGAAATGTCCCCGATATTTCCGGGACCGATATCTGGACCGATCTGCCCGCAGGGATTTCGCAGCCCGCGGTTGATGCGACCGGTGCGCCCAGCATTGCCGGGGTCGTTTCCGGCCCTGCGCTGACAGAGCCTGAAAACCTGCCCGCATTGGCGGCCCTTGCCCCGGATCAAAACCTGCTACCGCAAATCACGCCGCCGCCCTTCGGCTCGATCGTGCAATATGATGCCCAAGGAATGGTGATCCCGACCAAGGATGGGGTTGTCACGACCGATGGCATCACCCTGATTGCCGGAAGCCCGCCGCGCGTCCCCGCCCCGCGTCCACAAGGGCTTGTCAAGGCGGCTACCGAGGCGACCAACCCACTGGCCGGAAAATTGCCGAAAGCGCGCCCCGAGGGTCTGGCCCCGGCGAATGTTCCCGAAAGCGTTGAAATACCCCCGGATGCCACCGCCCAGGACCCTGCTGCCATTGAGGATCAGACGGATGCGTCACCGATGGACGACCCCGCCCTGCTGGTGGTTGATCCGACCCATGCCGCCCGAAAACCGCGTGGACGGCCCGCATCGGTCCAGGCCCAGGCGGACAGGGCTCTGGCAACCCAGACCGCCATCGACGAAGCCGCCGCAGCAGCCCAAAGCGGTGAAGAAGCCGCCTCGGTTCTGGCGGTCGAGACATCGCGCCGCCCCTCAACCCGCCCGAGTGTCTTCGCCCAGGCGGTCGAAGCGGCGATTGCCGATGCAGTGGCATCCCCTGCCGAGGACATCGGCACAACCAGCACCGCCGTCGAGATTGACGAACCTGAGCCAGCAACCAACATGCCTGACATTCCCACCACCATCACGGTGGCAAAGCAGGCGACGATCAAGAACGCCATCAATCTTTCGCAAGTCAGCCTGATCGGCGTCTACGGCTCTTCGGCCAACCGCCGTGCGTTGGTCAGAATGCCCAATGGCAAATTCCTCAAGGTCAAGATCGGCGACAGGCTGGATGGTGGCAAGGTAGCGGCCATCGGCGACAATGAAATGAGCTATGTCAAAAGCGGCCGGACCATTGTGTTGAAAATGTCCAACAAGGGCTGACACCGGCTCCGGGTCATCGGCGTGACCAACATCGCCGGTTCAGACAGGTTTGATCCCGCCGCCTTGCACCGGCAAACCGCGGATTACGGTTTTCGGATGCATTCAAGGCAATCGCTTTTCCAAACCGGTTGCCATCCATCCACACGCTTCACGCGATTGTTGCGCATTTGAAACGGGGTATTGAGGTGCAAATGCGCCAAGGGAACGCTATGACTTAAGTTCATGCAGGATTTTCCTGAAACGCTCTGGCCCATCTTGACGTTACGCGCGGGCAAGGCCGGATCGCACGGACCATTTCAATGGGGACGCGCCCTCACCAAGACAAAAAAAGTATCGCCGGAAATCCGTCTGGCATTAGTTTGACCCAATTGAAGGATCCCGATGGAAGGTTTTCTGTTTCAGGCATCACTTTATCTCATTGCCGTTGTCCTGGCGGTTCCCATTGCGTCGCGGTTGGGGTTGGGGTCGGTTCTGGGTTATCTGGTCGCCGGTATCGTGATCGGTCCGGTCTTTGGGCTGGTGGGGTCGGAAACCAAGGATTTGCAACATTTCGCCGAATTCGGTGTGGTGATGATGCTGTTCCTGATCGGGTTGGAACTGGACCCAAAGGCGCTATGGGCGATGCGCGACCGGCTGTTGGGGCTGGGCGGATTGCAGATACTGGTGACGGCTTTGGTGGTGACGCTCGGCGTGCTGGTATTGGGGTATGGTTGGCGCATAGCTCTGACGCTGGGGGTAATCCTGTCGCTGTCCTCAACAGCAATCGTCCTTCAGACATTGTCGGAAAAACGGTTGATGCCAACGGCAGGCGGCCGATCGGCGTGTTCGGTCCAGTTGATGCAGGACATCGCCGTCATCCCTATCCTCGCCTTCCTGCCGCTTCTGGCCCTGCCGGGTGCACGGGCCCTGGCCAA
>JBATDH010000200.1:0-3546 GCA_049663365.1 Albidovulum sp.
GCTTGCCACTGTCCAAAGCGGTCAGGGTATCTTCGATCGCCTCGCGGGTCTCGCCCCTGGTGGCGGGGGTGATGCTGTCGCGCGCCTCCCAGGCGGCTTCGATGGCGGTTTCTAAGGCGGCGTTTGACATGATGTTCCCCCGGTATGGCATGGCGTGACGCTGCCCCTATAGGGTGCGGGGGGCTGTCTGGCAATGCGGTGCCGCCGGTCACAGTTGCGCCATTTTGACCGGCGATGCTGGCCCTGCCCGGTCGAAACCGCTAGGCTGGGCCGTTCAGTGAGCCAAAGGACCGCACATGAAAGACGACCCCCGCAACCATCCCTTCCGCGACAGCCATCAGGATGTGGCGGCGGCAGACCGTATTCCCGACACCGCCCAGACCCGCGCGCCGGCCTACCGGCTGGCCTTCACGGATGAAGATTTCCTGTGCCGAGAAGAGCTGCGCCCGGTGCGGTTGCAGTTGGAATTGCTGAAACCGCAGATGGTCATGGACGAGCGGGGGATTGAATCGACCATCGTTTTGTTCGGCGGTTCCCGCATCCCCGAACCGGCCAGGAAAGATCAGGCGCGCACCAAGACGCTGGCCGATCTGTCGCGCTATTACGAAGAAGCGCGGAAATTCGCGCGGGCGATGACCGAAATCAGTATGGAAAGCTACGGGCGCGAGAATGTCATCATCACCGGTGGCGGGCCGGGGGTGATGGAGGCGGGCAACCGCGGCGCGGATGAGGCCGGGGGCCAGTCGATCGGGCTGAACATCGTTTTGCCACACGAACAGGCGCCGAATGAATATGTGACGCCGGATCTTTGTTTCAACTTCCACTATTTCGCCATCCGCAAGATGCATTTCCTGATGCGCGCCAAGGCGGTGTGCATTTTTCCCGGTGGATTCGGCACGCTGGACGAAATGTTCGAAAGCCTGACGCTGATCCAGACAGGGCGGATGCGCAAGGTGCCGTTTTTGCTCTTCGGTCGGGAATTCTGGGAAGGCGTGATCAACTGGAACGCCTTGGCCGAGGCTGGGACGATTTCTGCCGGTGATCTGGAGCTGTTTCAATATGTCGAGACCGCCGAGGAGGCGGTGAAGATCATCACCGAATGGAAGGAGGGGTGTTGAGGGCGGTGCATTTCAAGGAGGCAGAGCATCGCTTATTTTAGCACGGGAAATCGTATTCCCATAGTTGTTGGGATCGGACAATTTGCGCAAAATTTCGTTTTTCGGTGAGCTTCTCAAACGACACTTCGACCCTGAAAAGGCGTTGAATATCAGGATATTCTTGTTCAGATGGGGGGCGTTGCTTTGGCTTGGACCGTTCGCTATCGTAGTGCTCGCACTGTCGTTCTACTTGTCCAACCGGGACCACGAGCTTGATGGCTTTGTCTTGGGTGATGTCCAGTTCGCGGCGGATTTCAGTTCTGAAACTGGTGCGCGTTACACCATAGTTGTCAAAATGCCGGACAACAGCGTTGTAACACTGTCTACCCGCGACTTGTCACTGGCGAGCTCGGCAATTGACAAGGCCTGTGTAGAGGTGCGGCGCTTTTCCGACAACGGAAACCGGAGGCTGAGATTGGCACCGATGCGAGAATGCCAGTGAGGACCGGTCCGCCGTTTAGATCATCGCCAAATCGGAAAAGGTGAGTTGAGAGCGGTGCGCGTCTTGCGCTGTCAGGCCCCGAATCTGAGCGACAGGCAGGACATGCCGCCGTCGAGTTTGGCGCATTCGCTGTTGCCGATTTCGCGGACCTCATAGCCCGACTGGCGCAGGGTTTCGGCGGTTTTTGGAAAACCGGCGGGCATCAGCACGAATTGGTTGAAGCGGATGGCGTTGGCGGCGGCTTCTTCGCCCTCGGCGGTATGAAGGACGCGGTAGTTTTTGAAACAGCCCGAGGCGTCGAGCCGTTTGGTCGCGAGAATGGTGTCGCCGTCCAGAAGCGAACAGTCGGTCTTGAAATGCAGCACGCCGGGTGGGGTTTCGACCTCGCGCAGGGCATAGCCCCAATCGTCAAGAATGGTTCTGAGTTCCGCCACGCCCGCCGCATCGGTGCGCGCCGAGCGGCCCACCAGCACTTCGCGCGCCGTGGTCAGGATGTCGCCACCCTCAACATGGCCGGGGCCTTTGATGTCGCGGATATCGTCGTAAAACCGCCGCAGGGTCGGGGCCATATGCGCCACTTCGCCCATGCGTGAGGGCGCGCCGGGGCGCATCAGAATGGCGCCTTTGGGCAGGCATAGAGCCGTATCCTCGACGAAAACCGCATCGGGGAAATCCTCCAGCGGATCAAGTTCGATCACCTCGGCCCCGGTTTCCTTCAAGGTGGCGACATAGGCCGCGTGATGGGCCAGCATGAGGGCAAGATCGAGGGTGCCGGTATCTTCGGCGCGCAGACCGCCGGTGATGCTGCGACCGGGGCGGCGGGTGACGGCGCGGGTGAATTCGTAGCTGGGGTTGGGCATCGGGGTTTCCGTTCAGGTTATAGACGCGCGTCGATTTCGATCATCACCGGGCCACCGTTTGGCACCAGGTCGCGCAGGGCTTCGGCCACGGCATCAGGCGTCATCGCGGCATGGCGGTGGGGGATGCCGCAGGCACGGGCGATGTCGGCGAAGTTGGGCGGCGTGGGGTCGCAGCCCAGCACCGGCACGCCTTTGGCCACCATCGAGGTGGCGATTTCCTGATAGCCGAAATTGTTCCAGATCAGGAAGGTGATCGGCAGCTTTTCATCCACCGCCGTCATCAGTTCGGGCAGGGTGAACTGCGCGCCGCCATCGCCGGTCAGGCACAGCACCCGCGCATCGGGGGCCGCCAGTGCCGCACCGATCGCCGCCGGAATGGCAAACCCCAAGGCCCCGTAACCGGTGGCGGCGTTGAACCAGCCTGCGGGGCGGTCGTGGTCATAGTAGAGATCGCCGCCATAGGTGACTTGGGTCGAATCGCCAACCATGATGGCGCCGGGAACCGCATCGCGCATGGCATTCAGAATCTCGACCTGAAGGCGCATGTCGGGGCTGAGTTCGGCCTGCGCGGCGGCGCGGGTTTGGGCGGCAGTTTCGACACCATTCCGGCCCGAACGGGTGTTTTCGGGCAGGGCATTCTGCAAAGCCGTAAGGGTTGCGGCGGCGTCACCGGTCAGTGCCACGGCCGCCGGGCGTCGGGCGAGTTGGTCGGCACAAATGTCGATGCGCACCAGCGTTTCGGGCCAGGGGAAATCGCCGCCCGAATACATGTCATATTCGGTGGGGCCAAATTCGGTGCCGACGGCCAGCACCACATCGGCGCGGCGGATCAGGTCGTGCACCGCCTTCATGCTGGGGCTGGCGGGGACGCCGAGAGGATGCGCGAACATCACGCCGCGGGCATTGGTGGTCTGGACGACCGGGGCATCGAGGCGTTCGGCCATGGCGATCAGTCCGGCACCGGCGAATTTCGCCCCGCCACCGGCCAGTATGACCGGAGTTTGGGCGCGGGCCAGAAGATCGGCCGCGCGGGAAAGGCCAGCGGCATCGGCGCGGGGCGGGGCCGGTCGGTCGGTTGACACCATGG
>JBATDH010000201.1:0-1502 GCA_049663365.1 Albidovulum sp.
CGGCTTCCTCGCGGGTCATCGGCGCTTTTTCAGGCGCGGCAGCGGCAACAACAGCGGGTTGCAGCGGTTCGGCCATCCGGCGGCGCGGCGTCGGCGTTTCAACCGCCTCCAGCACCGCATCGATGCCCGTGGCCACAACCGACACCCGCATCATGCCTTCCATCGCCTCGTCCAGGGTCGATCCGACGATGATATTGGCGTCCGGGTCCACTTCTTCACGGATACGGTTGGCCGCTTCGTCCAACTCGAACAGCGTGAGGTCCGCGCCGCCGGTGATGTTGATCAGCACGCCCTTGGCCCCACGCAGCGAAATCTCGTCGAGCAGCGGGTTGGCAATGGCCTTTTCGGCGGCCTGAATGGCGCGGTCTTCGCCCGACGCCTCGCCGGTGCCCATCATCGCCTTGCCCATTTCGTCCATCACGGCGCGCACATCGGCGAAATCGAGATTGATCAGGCCCGGACGCACCATCAGATCGGTCACCCCCTTCACGCCTTGATACAGCACGTCATCGGCCAGGGCGAAGGCCTCTGTAAAGGTGGTCTTTTCATTGGCCAGCCGGAACAGGTTCTGATTGGGGATGATGATCAGCGTATCGACGACCTTTTGCAGCGCCTCGATGCCGTCATCGGCCTGCCGCATCCGCTTGGCACCCTCAAACTGGAACGGCTTGGTCACAACGCCCACGGTCAGTACGCCCAGTTCCCGCGCCGCCTGCGCGATGATCGGGGCCGCGCCGGTGCCGGTGCCGCCGCCCATGCCCGCCGTGATGAAACACATATGCGCGCCCGCCAGATGATCGACGATTTCCTCGATCGTCTCTTCTGCCGCCGCTGCGCCGACCGAGGGGCGCGCGCCCGCGCCCAGACCCTCGGTCACTTTCACACCCATCTGGATGCGCGCCGCCGAATGGCTCTGCTGCAACGCTTGCGCATCGGTGTTGGCCACCACGAACTCGACGCCCTCAAGCGCCTTTTCAATCATGTTGTTGACGGCATTGCCGCCTGCGCCCCCAACACCAAAAACCGTTATCCGTGGCTTCAGGTCTTCGCGATCATTTACCATTAAATTCAAAGTCATTGTGTTCCGCCTGTAATTACCCCGACCCGAAGCGACCGGTTTTTCCGCATTTGCCCGATTTTAGTGACAGATTGCCCCAAGGTCACGAAAAAAACAACGTTTTGACACAAAATCTGGGGGCAGCATTCAGCACCTAAGCGGTATTTCGCCAATACATCAGCATCTAGTGGTTACCAATTGTCTTTAAACCATTTTGCGGCACGGCGCAGCGACCGCGCCGGGTATCTTTCGGCCGGAATCTCGAAATCCCACCACTCGTCTTGCGGGTGCGCGGCAAATAAACACAGGCCAACGGTTGAGGCAAACGCCGCCCCGGTAGCCGCCTGAGGCAGCCCCTGCACCCGCAAAGGCCGACCGAGTCGCACGTTCTGGCCAAGGATTCGCGCGGCCAGCCCGTCCAGTCCGGGTATCTGGCTGGCACCCC
>JBATDH010000202.1:0-3135 GCA_049663365.1 Albidovulum sp.
GTCCGGGGCTGCGCTGTCACCCCGGACCTGATCCGGGATATCTCCGGGTTGGGCGGGCGGGTTGGCGTCGCGCTTTGTGGCATGAGGCCCCGGCTCTGCGGCCGGGGTGACAGGGGCGTCGGGGGCCGGGGTGGCAGGGGTGTTGGCCGCCGCCGGGTTGGCGATCATCACCGCGAGGCCTTCGGCGGTGATCTGGTCGATGACCTTTTTGCGCGCCTCGTAGCGGTCGAGGCCGCGCAGGTCCTCGGGGACGAGGTTCAGAGCGTCGACCTCGGCCTCGGAGAGCGTCAGCGGCTGTTCGGCGATGCCGGGATTGAGGTAGCCATTTGTGATGAGCCACGACCGAGCCACCTGCTGGGCAACTGCGGCGGCCTCTGCGTAAGGGGCACCATCGGCGCGCATCGCGGCCCTGGTGTCCATCAGCCGGTAGCAGGGGATGTCGTTCCGCTTCGCCACGCCGTAATCGTTGAAGTCATGCGCGCCGGTTATTTTCACCGCACCCGAGCCGAAACTTGGGTCGGGATATTCATCGGTGATGATCGGGATCAGGCGGCGGTGTTCTTTGGGCCCGACCGGAATTTCGCAGAGTTTGCCGACGATGGGAGCGTAGCGCGCGTCCGATGGGTGAACCGCGACCGCGCCGTCACCGAGCATGGTTTCGGGGCGGGTGGTGGCGATGGAGATATAGTCGCGGGTCTCGCGTAGGGTGACCTTGCCGTCTTCGTCCTTCTCGACATATTCATAGGTCTGCCCGTCCGCGAGCGGGTATTTGAAGTGCCACATATGGCCTGCGACCTCGACCTGTTCGACTTCCAGATCCGAAATCGCGGTTTCGAAATGCGGGTCCCAGTTGACGAGCCGCTTGCCGCGGTAGATCAGGCCCTTGTTATACATCTCCACAAAGACCTTGATCACGGCATCGTGGAAATTGCCCTCTTCGCCCGCAGGCGCGCCGGGGGCGCCGGACATGGTGAAGGCCTCGCGGTCCCAGTCGCAGGAGGCGCCGAGGCGCTGCAACTGGCCGATGATATTGCCGCGCGATTTTTGCTTTTGTTCCCAGACGAGGGCGGTGAATTCGTCGCGGCTCATATCGGTGCGGCGGCGGTTGGTTTTGGCCAGTTCGCGTTCGACCACCATTTGCGTGGCGATACCGGCGTGATCGGTGCCGGGCTGCCAGAGCGTGTCATACCCGCGCATCCGGTGCCAGCGCGTGAGGATGTCCTGGAGCGTGTTGTTGAAGGCGTGGCCCATGTGCAGCGCGCCGGTGACGTTCGGCGGCGGGATGACGATGGAGAAGCTTTCGGCCCCCGGACGCGCATTGGCCCCGGCGGCGAAGGCTTTGGCATCGAGCCAGGCGGCGGTGATGCGGGCTTCGGCCTCGGCGGCGTTGAAGGTCTTTTCCATGGCCATGTCGGGGCGTCCTGCTTCTGGTTTCCGGCGTTGGCAAGGGATTAGCGAATGCGCCGGGAAAGGGCAACAAGGGGGGGATGAAATCGGGGATCAGGATGGCTTTGGCAGAGGCTATTCGACCGAAGTGCCCAGTACTGCGAAGGCGATCCCGCAAAGGCCAAGGGCCGCGTAGGCGTCGGCGCGCAGGGGTGATTTGTCGTGGCGCAATGCGGCGAGGGCGGCGATGGCCGACTGGACCGCGTAGTAAAAGGCAAAGGCGCGCGAGGCATAGGCGATGATCGAGAAGATGTCGCTGACCCAGGTCAGCGCGACGCCTGCGCCGACGAGGGTGGCATAGGCCTTGCGGGTGGATATCCGGCCCCCGGTCAGTTCGGGGATCAGGCCGCCCGCGCCGCCGGTATCGGCGACGGCAGCGGAAAACTGCGCGGCCAGGGCGGCGGCGACAAGGAGCGCGGGCAGGATCGGGGCGACGATCCGCATCATGTCGATGATCGAGGTTTCCGTAAGCCGGGTTTCGCCGGGGGAGAAGAGATAGGCGACAAGGCTGATATATACCATATAGATCAGCGTGGAGAGACCTTGGGCGATGCGCATCGCCTTGCGCCGGGTTCTGGCGTCGTATTCGGCCCCGAGATAGCGGGCGGTCTCAAAGCCCTGGACGGTGACGATGAGACCGAAGGCGAGGGTGACGGCGGGCCAGCCGGTGAGTGTGGGCGGGTCGAAGACCAGGCCGCCATCGGTGATCTTGCCCGCGAAATAATGGGTCAACCCGGCGATCATCGCGGCGATGATGGCCAGCTTGAGGCCGACCGACACCTGTTCCATCCGCTCAAGGGCGTGAAAGCCACGGGTCCAGCCGGTGGCCAGGATCACGCCGAACACCGCCGTGGTGACAACGCGGCCGTTCAGGGCGGTGTCGAAGGGGGTAAGGCTGACGGCGAAGGCGCCGAAGAGGTTGAGGTAATAGGCGACCGAGATGACATAGGCGAAGGACAGCGCCCATGAGGCGAGCACTTCCAGCCGTTCTTCGCCGGTCGAGCGGTTGCCGGACCCGTCCATGCGCATGGTGATGTTGTAGCGGATGGCATTGCCGAAGGCGTAGGCGACGGCGCAAAGGGCGGCCATGACGAGGGGCGCGAAATAGCCGTAGCTGTGTTCGAGAATGGGACCGAGAACCAGAAAGCCCGAGCCGATGATGGAGGCAAGTGGTGTGACCGTGGCACGCCACAGGCGCGATCCGGCCAAAGGGGGCCAAAGCATCAGGCCTGCGGTGGCGAGGCCGGCAAGCAGGATCAGCGCATTGAGCATCATCGGCCTCTGGTGGACAAGGGCATAGGGAGCGGATTGTTGCGCTGAACGCAAGGCGATTGCGGGGACGCTGCGGGTAGGTCTAGAAAAGCGCATGCGTTTTTTTCTGCTTACACTCCTGACGATGATCGCTTTTGCGGCGAATTCGGTTCTCAACCGGGCGGCGGTCGGGCCGGGGCTGATCGATCCCGTGGTTTTCGCGGTGGTCCGGCTTTGCGCGGGGGCCGCGATGCTGGGCATATTGCTGGTTGTCCGGGCGGCACGGGGGACACCGATCTGGGCGGGGTGGCCGGGCCGGGTCGTGGGTTCGCTGTCGCTTCTGGTCTATCTCTTCGGCTTTTCAATGGCTTATGGCGCGCTTGATGCAGGGGCGGGGGCGCTGATCCTTTTCGGGATGGTGCAGATCA
The DNA here is from genome assembly GCA_049663365.1 of Albidovulum sp. Lineage (GTDB taxonomy): Bacteria > Pseudomonadota > Alphaproteobacteria > Rhodobacterales > Rhodobacteraceae > Albidovulum. Next base: position 3,126 of record JBATDH010000202.1, read on the forward strand.
CCATGTTCGC
>JBATDH010000203.1:0-1714 GCA_049663365.1 Albidovulum sp.
GTGACCAAGATGTCGTGAAACCGGGGCACATCGGGATTGGCCGCGAACACCGCCAATGCCTCCGCCCGCAGGGCGGGATAGGCGGATTCCAGCGCCTGATGGGCCGGAAAATAGAGATCCTGGTCCAGGATCGCCGGAGTGACGATATCCCGGTAAAACCACCTCAGACGCGTGGTGAGACGGTTCAAGAGACGGTTACGAGCCATGCACATCCTCAGGGTGTTCTGAATAGCCCCTAGTTTCCTAGACGCCTTGCAGCTTCAGTTTCTGCTGCTGTTCGAAGGCGATCGGTGACAGCATCCCGTTCCTAACGTGTTTGCGCTGCGGGTTGTAGAAAAACTCGATGTAGTCGAACACATCCTGGCGGGCTTCTTCGCGGGTTTTATACTTTCTGCGTCGGATGCGTTCGCGTTTGAGCAGGTTGAAGAAGCTTTCCGCCACCGCATTATCCCAACAGTTCCCGCGACGGCTCATGCTTTGCGTCAGGTTGTGCTGTTCGAGGAACTCCTGCCACTCGTAGCTGGTGAATTGTGAGCCTTGATCGGAATGCACCTGAACTTTGGTCTTTGGTTTACGCCGCCAGACGGCCATCAGCAGCGCTTGCAACGGCAGATCGGTATAGGTGCGGCCTTGCATGGACCACCCAACAACGCGCCGCGAAAATAGGTCGATCACGACGGCAAGATACAGGAAGCCTTCGTGGGTGCGGATGTAGGTGATGTCGGTGACCCAGAACTGGTCTGGCGCATCCACGTCGAACTCCCTGTTCAAGGCATTATCGGCCATGATCGCAGGACTGCCACCATAAGAGCCGGGCTTCTTTTTGTAACCAATCTGGGCTCTTATCCCTGCCAGACGCGCTAAGCGCCAAGCCCTGTTGGGGCTGATATCCTCACCCAGATCGCACAAATCATCGTGCAGCTTTCTGTATCCGTAGACCTCGCCACTATCATCCCAGGCCTGCTTCAGCAGCACGGTTTGGCGCTGATCCTCAAGCGCACGCTGACAAAATGGTTCGCGCAGCCATGCGTAGAAACCGCTCGGATGAACCGACAGCATCCGGCACATAGCCCGCACGGCAAAGATCGGTCGGTGTTCGGCGATGAATGCATACCTCACCGGGATTCCCTGGCGAAGTATGCGGTCGCCTTTTTTAGGATATCCCGCTCCTCCGTGACCCGCAGCAAATCCCGCTTCAGGCGGCGGATCTCATCGGCTTGGGCATCAACCTCCTGGATCACTTTCGCGGGCCGGGAAAACTGCTTCTGCCAAGTGTAGATCGACTTGGTGCTGACACCCAATCGTTCGGCCACCTCGCGCACCGGGTAACCCCGATCTTCGACCTGGGCCACCGCATCGCGCTTGAACTCGTCTGTGAATTTAGCTCCGGACATAGCGTCCTCCTTGCTTCCAAAATTACCAAGCAAGGCGTCTACAAATCTAGGGGCTATTCAGCCGCAGGCGGTGTTGAGAAGGGGCTGAGTCGTGGCCTCGGATACCAATGGCATCAGGGCCGCGGCCATCGAGCCATTGAGTGTCAGCGTCACAAGGGTCGCAAAGGCGAGGGCGGTCCGGGGCATGGCAGTGTCCTTTTCGCGTTGAGTGTGCCGTTGTGCCTATGGGTCGGAATATCTGCCTTCATCGTTCAAAAAAATGTGTCGAACGGGCTGAGTTTCAAGGGACAGGCCGCATACGAAACGAGCCGCCCCGGGGT
>JBATDH010000204.1:0-13578 GCA_049663365.1 Albidovulum sp.
GTGCATGGCCGGCGTGATCGTCAGTTTCGCCCCCGGCCCGGCCAGTTCGGCGGCGGCCAGAAACATCCGCACCGCCCGCCAGGTATCGCGGTGCCCCGCGGACCAGCAGATCGGATCGAAATCGGAAATCACCATGTGAATGGCCACGCCGCGTGCAAGCGTGTACCGTATCAAGTCGAACCAGGTCGTACCCACGGCGCGCGCCTCGGGCGACCTAAGCGTCGTCGCCGGGTCGAAAATGCGAAAACTGCCCCAGATTTCGCGTTTGGCCGCCAACACCGCCCGTTCCAACGCCGGGAAGGCTTCCCTCGCGGTCAACAGAACGCGCAGCCCGTCGGACCGCGTGGTTTGGAACGCAAATGTGTCGATCATGGCCTTGTCCAAGGGGTTCCGTAGCCGGAGACTCACCCCTCAACACGCCGTCACCGGTTCCGGTTCCCTATTTTACCCGGAACCCGGCGCATTCGGTGTATGGCGCTGCTCTGCCTCGGTCAGGGGCCGCAGCGCGAAGGCCACCGTCAGCCGGTGTTTGCCCTTGGCAATCTCGTTTTGCACCCTGCCCCCGATCTGCATGGCGAAGGCGTCCATCAACTGGGTGCCCAGCCCCACCGTGCCAGGGACCGGGCCGGGCCGGTCAGCCGGATCGGCGTCGGTGGCATTGATTACGGCCAGCAGCAGCCCGTCGGCCCCGTCGCGCTTCAAACTCAGATCAATGACACCCTCCGCGTTCGGGGCGGCATATTTGACCGCGTTCATCACCGCTTCGGCAACCAGCAAGGCCAGCGGCACCGCCTGATCCGGAGTCATGCGGACATCGTCGACGTCCTCGCGCAGATCAAAACGCCGCCCGGTGGCGCTGGCAACAGCGACGGTCTGGCGGGCAATGCTGCCGATCAATTCGCCCGCATGAATATCGGTCACCCCGGTTGTCTGGTAAAGCTCGCGGTGAACCGTCGCCAGGCTCATCACCCGGCTTTGCAACCCTTTCAGAAGCTCGCGCGCCTCGGGCGTGCCGGCCTTGCGCGTCTGCATGTTCATGATCGAGGCGATTAACTGGAGGTTGTTCTTGACCCTGTGATGGACCTCGCGCAGCAACACCTCTTTCTGGTGAACCGTGTTCTCCATCTCGGCCTCGTCGCGCAGGATGGACTCGGTCATCCGCTCATAGGCATCGGCCATTTCGCGGATTTCCAGCGGTGCCCCCCTGACGCTGATATCCCCCACCATGCGGTTGCCCCCGGCGAAAGAGATGATCGAGCGGCTGAGCTTGCGGACATGGCGCGTGACCAGGCGTTCCATGCCCAGCCAGGCGACGCTTAGGCTGGCCAGCCAGATCAGCGCGGGCAAGAGAACCGGCATTGAAACCGCGGCCCCGTCAATGGTCGACACACTACCCTTGGGCCAGGTCCCCAAAACGTACACTTCACCCGGCACAAGCGGAAAGACCGAATATGTCCGTTCCCCCCTGTCGCGCGATGCCGTGGAAAATGTCTCGGGGGCGACGCCCATGAATTTTTTGAGATCGCGTTCACCGGGCAGATAGCCAAAGGCCTTTTCCAAACCGACCGAGGCGGTCAGAATATCGCCGTCCCGATCAAAGGTGAACAGGTCCAGCGGTCTGGCACCACCACGCCGTCGTTCCAGAGAATCGTGTTTCAGCGACAGATATATGAAGCCAATATAGCCCCCCGCCGCATCGAAAACCGGATAGGAAACCCCCAGCACACTGGTGCCCGACACCGGGGCCAGGCGATTGACGCTGAGTGCAGGCAGCCGTTTTTCCGACACATCCGAAAAAAACCGATAGGTGGAAAAATCGATTGTCGCATCGTGCGACGAACACTGCATTTTTCCGTCTTTTTCGATGAATCCCGCAAGCCCATAGATCGGCGACGACTCTTTTACTTTCTGCATGATCGCAGAACAGGCGGCCCTGTCGGCAAGCATCGGCGCCACTGTCAGCGCCAATATTTCCGCCGCACCGCGCGCCTCTTGAATTGATTGCTGTAGCGGGGCCACCGCCGCCAGCAACTCGCCCGCCAGGGCGGCTTCGGCGCTTGTCCGCATCTGGTCGGCGACCGAGATGGATTTGGTCATGGAAATCAATGTCAGGGGCAGCAGAACCACCGCCAGCAACAGGGCCAGTTGTTTGCCAAGCTTTTGTGGCAGTCTTGGTAACCGTAAGGGACCAACTGTCACGCCGCGCGCACCCCCGAGCGGCCCATCACAGCCACTGTGGTCTGATCCGCCCCTGAAATCGGGTCTTCACCCTCTTTCAGGCCCATCAGGTCGCACAACCGTGCCCTCGCCCGGCTGGCGCGGCTTTTGACGGTGCCGACGGCAACCCCCGTCATGTCGGCGGCTTCCTCATAGGAAAACCCCGACGCCCCCACCAGAATCAGCACTTCGCGATGTTCCGGCGAAAGTTGGTCAAAGGCCTTGCTGAAATCGGCAAAAGCCATGCGTCCGTCATGGTCCGGCTTGACGAACAGCCTGCCCGCATGAATGCCGTCGCTGTCGGACACTTCGCGCTTGCGCTTGCGGGTGGCTGAAAAGAAAGTGTTGCGCAAAATGGTGAACAGCCAGGCGCGCAGATTCGTGCCCGGTTCAAACTTTTCGAAATTGGTCCAGGCTTTCACGATGGTATCCTGAACCAGATCATCGGCGGCCGACACATTCCGCGTCAGGCTGATGGCAAAGGCCCGCAGCGCCGGAAGATGATCGGTCAATGCGTCGCGCGGGTCGGGCAACGTGTCAGGTTCGCTCATTTCTCCGCTTCCTTCTTGCGAAGCTGTTCGAGCAATTCCTTGAACCTGTCGGGCACGTCCTCTTCCAAAGCCTCGTCATAGACGCGCTTGAGATTTTCGTCGATCTGGGCCTTTAGGTCGGACGAATTTTTGTGCCGCGCCATATCCTGCCACATGTTATCTTCCGGAATTATACTGTCTCATGGAACCAAACGCCAACCAAACGCGTTTGGTTCCATGAATAACGTCTGGGGACTGAAACTGATGCACACAAACGACACGCCCGTCTTTGCCGATAGCTTGGCGGCCAGTCTGCCGTTCCTGCGCCGCTATGCCCGCGCATTGACCGGGAGCCAGCCCACCGGGGATCGTTATGCCGCCGCCACCTTGGAGGCGATTGTAGAAAGCAGCGATGACCTTGGTGCATTCGAGACGGCGAAGATCGCACTTTTCCACGCCTTTCACCTTGTCTGGACCAGTGCGGGTTCGCCCATCGGCGAGGCCGATACGCGGCTTTCGGGCCGTGCACAGGATCACATGGCCAACCTTACCCCCAACAGCCGCGAAGCGCTTTTGCTGCACGCGATCGAGGGGTTTTCCGAAACCGAAATAGCCGCGATCATGGCGATAAATCCGAGCGAGGCCGCCGATTTCATCGACATCGCCCGCCGGGAAATGGAAAGCTCGGTCTCCGGCAAGGTGTTGATCATCGAGGATGAGGCAATCATCGCCATGGATATTTCCGCCATCGTGGCTGAGGTCGGCCACAGGGTGACGGGAATCGCCCGCACCCGGTCCGAGGCGGTCAGGCTGGCCGCCAATGAGCGGCCCGATCTGATCCTTGCCGATATCCAGCTTGCCGACAATTCATCGGGGATTGATGCCGTGAATGACATTCTCGCCCAGTTCGACGACATTCCGGTGATTTTCATCACCGCCTTCCCGCAGCGCCTTCTGACCGGAACTGGGCCTGAACCGGCCTTCCTGATCACCAAGCCCTTTTCCGAGGAACAGGTTCAGTCGGCCGTCAGCCAGGCCATGTTCTTTGCCTCGACCGAAACACTCGCGGCCTGATCCCGGCGACATCCCTCGCGCCCTCAATCATCCGCAGTCAGCCCCGGACCCGTCGGTCCGGGGCAATTTCTTGCCGATGCCGCCGATCCGTCGGAACCGGGCCCGACCGGATGCGTTGATGATGCGAATGGCCGCAAGGTGGTCATCCCAACAACGCCAAGAGGAGATCGAAGATGTTCAAACAGACAATTCCCGCAGTCCTTGTTACCGCGCTCCTGTCCGCCTCCGCCCCGGCTTTTGCCGTCACGATGGTCAAGGAAGTCGACGTATCGGTTGACCTTGAAGCCATCGAAAACCCCCAGGCCGCCGAATACTGGACAAGTGTCAGTGACGATCTGGAAAACGCAATCGTCGCCAGGCTGACCGACCGGATCGCCGAAGACGGTGCCAAAATCTCGGTCGATATCGACGAGGTCGAGCTGGCCAATAGCTGGCAATCGGCCATGGGCACCGCCGATTCGAAACTCGTGGGCAATGTCAATGTCACCCATGACAGCAACAACACCGTTTTCGATTCCTATGACCTGACGGTGACCTTCGAACAGGCCGGGCCCTTTTTCCTGCCCGGTACCGATCTGACCGCGATCACCACCGACAGCCAGGAATATTATGACGCCATGGTCGCGGCCTTTGCCGATCACGTCGTGACCAACCTAAAGTAATCCGCGTTGCGTAAGGGTGCTTTTGCCGCAAGGCAAATGTGGGTGTGGGAAGCTCCGGACCGCAAGGTCCGGAGTTTTTTCGCCATGACCGGACCTTATTCCAGCGCGAATGTCAGGGTCAGCCCGGTCCCTGTCGCATCTGACCTGCGCTCGATTTCGGCGCCGATCTGCGCGGCCACGGCGTCGATGATCTGTGTACCCAGCCCCCCTGCCCCACTGGCCGCCGGTATCTCCTCATCGGCACCCTTCCCGTCATCCTCGCAGACCAGCCGCGCCTTGCCCGTGTCCAGACGGTCAAGCCGCAAGGTGATCGTGCCCGGCTGATCATCCGCAAAGGCGTGTTTGAAGGCATTGGCCAGGAATTCGTTGATGATGATCCCCAGGTTGGAGGCGATCCGCGATGAAACCAGGATGGATGAAACCTGCGCGGTCAGGGTGATATATTCCGGCTGCGAGCCTTTCACATGATCCCTGAACCGTTCGACAAACTGACCCAGATCAACATGCCCGGAGGCATCCGCCTGTGACAGCATGTCATGAATATCGGCCACCGACGCGATGCGGCGCTGCGCCAGTTCCAGCGCGTTGCGCGCCTCTTTCGTCTGGGCGTTGCGGGCCTTCAGCCGCAACAGCCCCGCCACCGATTGCAGGGAATTCTTGACCCGGTGATCCACTTCCTTGCGCAGCAGTTCTTCGGATTTCAACGCCCGCCGCAGGTCAAGCTGGGTCATCACCAGCCGCGCCAGAACCCGAAGCGCATCGCGCTGCATCGGGCTCAGAACCCGCGGCTGATGGTCCAGCACACAGAGCGTTCCGATCGGCATCCCGTCATCGGATTGCAGCAGCGCCCCGGCATAGAACCGCAGCCCCTTCACCCCCATGCATAGGGGGTTGTCGCGCATCCGCGGATCGGTCTGGGTGTCGCTGATCTCGGTAAAGCCGTCTTGCAAGATCACATGCGAACACAGCGACGTGGCCAGCGGCGTTTCGCGCACGCCCAACCCCACCTCGGCCTTGAACCACTGACGATCCGCGTCAATCAGGTTGACCACCGAAATCGCCGTGCCACAGATCGCCGCCGCCAGCGCCACCACCTCGTCGAACTCGCGTTCCCGGTCCGTATCGAGAATGTCATAGGAATAAAGCGCCTTCAGCCGGTCAGCCTGTCGCGGGTGCGCATCCGCTTCCATTGCCTGCCCCATCATCAATCGCGAACACGGCGCGATGATGATCACGCAGGGGAAAATGTCCACAGTTTTTCGCCCCGGAAACCGCGCCGATGGCAAATATGATGTAAACGCGAAACGACACCACAAAAAACAACCCCGGCGCGGGGACAATGCGCCGGGGTCGGGCCGGGGATCGGTTGGGCGGGCGTCTATTTCGCCGTCGCGCGCAACATCCATGCCGCCTTTTCATGAAAGGCGGATCGGCCGGTGATCATGTCTGCCGTCACCGGGTCTTTGTGCTTTTCAGCCAATTCGATCAGGCTGTGCATCCGCTCGGCAACCTTTTCGTGGTCGCGGGCCAGATCCTCGACCATCGCCAGTGCCGACGGCAGGGATTTGGCATCCTTCACATGCGACGCCTCAACGATGTCGCTCAGGGTAAAGGGCGTCAACTGCCCCAAGGCCCTGATCCGCTCGGCCAGTTCATCGGCGGCAGCAAACAGGTTTTCATAATGTTCTTCGGTCAGTTTGTGGATCGGCAGGAACAGCGGGCCTTCCACATTCCAGTGATAGGCATGGCTCTTGAACACCAGCCGGTAGGTGTCGGCCAATGCCTCGGCCAACGCCCTGGCCAGCGGTTTCACGTCGCCCACGCCGGTCTTTACGGCGGCGGCTTGCGGGACGATCTCCATCACATCGGTCATGCTCTCTCCTTCATTGGTCCACCGGGCTAGTGGTGCCCGGTCATGGCTTCAACGCAGGAACGCCACCGAAGGTTCCGTCAGCAATCAGTTTGCAAGGCCAGATAGGCCCGCACATCGTCAGAGGAAAACGGCCGGGCCAGAACCTGCCAGCTCTTGCTTGCCTCCGCGGTCTCGGCCGCATCGCCAAGCAATACCACCCTGCCCCGCCTGCGGGCGATTTCATTGGCCAGCCCGGAGGCCGTCATAATTTCAGGCCCAGCCTCGATAAAGGCGACATCGATCTTTTCGGTGATCGCCAGTGCCGCGCCGATCTCGCTTATGTGCGATTTCACGATGACATCGGCCTCGGGGATGAGTTCCTTGATGGTCTCGGCAATATCGCCGGCAACCACATAATCGCTATACACGACCAAAAAGATTCCGACCGGTTTCGGCGCAGCGTCGTTCGGGCTCATGGGGTCTCCTGTCAAAGGACAGAAAAAGGAACCAAAACAATTTTCACGCATTAAACTGTGACATATCAGGTGAAAAAAAGGGAACATCATGACCGCGATCGCCTGCCAGGCCTGTCCGCTGCGGAAAAAAGACATCTTCATCCCCTTCACCAGTGACGAAATCAAGTTCATGCAGTCCTTCAAGACCGGCGAACTGGAGGTTGATCCAGGCACCACAGTGCTGATGGAAGGTTCCAACAGCCCGCAACTCTATACCGTGCTCAGCGGTATGGGCACACGCTACAAGACACTTGAAAACGGTCGCCGTCAGGTGATCAACTTCCTGTTCCCCGGCGATTTTTCCGGTTTGCAGGCCAGCATCATGGGCGAAATGAAACATTCCGTCGAAGCCGCCACCAGTATGCGCCTTTGCGTGTTCCGGCGCGAGGAAATCTGGGGGCTGTTCCGGTCGCATCCCGAACGCGCCTATGACCTGACCTGGATTGCCGCGGTCGAGGAGTATTTTCTGGGCGAAACCATCGCCTCCATCGGCCAGCGCGACGCCGCACAGCGCATCGCCTGGGCACTGGTCCGAATATATGAACGTCTGCGGGCGGTCGGTCTGGCCAAGGATGGCGCGGTGCCCCTGCCCTTCCGTCAGAACGATCTTGCCGATGCCCTCGGGCTGTCGCTGGTCCATACCAACAAGACACTGCAAAAACTTCGTGGCCTCAATCTGGTGGAATGGCAGAACGGGGTCCTGAAAATGGGCAATCTCGCAGCACTTGCCAAGCTTGCCATGATTGATCTGGAACAGCCAGAAAGACGGCCGCTGATGTAATTTCCCGAAGCTCTGGCTCACGAGACCTTGGCCCTATTAGTAACCGGTTTTATAATTGGTCAGCGATCCGCAGAGGTGGGGCACAGTCCGGGGCACTTTGCTGCCAACGCGGGCGGCGAAAGCGTTGCTACTCTTGCTCTGGAAAGAGGTGGCTGGGGCGGGAGGGATCGAACCTCCGAATGTCGGTACCAAAAACCGATGCCTTACCGCTTGGCTACGCCCCAACTGCGCGGGTTCTTACCCAAGCCATGGGCTGGCCGCAAGATAAAAACGTTGCCCCGACCCGTTGTGCGTTGCCGTGATCCCGATTACCCCATGGGCATGAAAGCAGCAGATGTCATCATCCTGGGGGCGGGCGCAGCGGGAATGATGTGTGCGGTCGAAGCCGCCCGGCGCGGGCGGCGGGTGATCCTGATTGACCATGCGAATGCCCCCGGCGAAAAGATCAGGATATCGGGCGGCGGACGGTGCAATTTCACCAACCTGTCAGCGCCACCTGACCGGTTTTTGTCAGCCAACCCCCGGTTTGCGATATCCGCCCTGCGTCGCTTCGCACCCGGCGATTTCATTACACGGGTGGATGCCGCAGGGATTGCCTGGCATGAAAAGACCCTGGGTCAGCTTTTTTGCGACGGCAGCGCCAGGGAGATCATCGCCATGCTGGTGCGGCAGATGTCGGATGCGGGTGTTGACCTGCGGTTGGCAACGGCAGTGCAGGAAATTTCGGGTCATGGTAAATTTTCTGTCACAACCGGTCAGGGCGTTCTTGTCGCCGATAGCCTGGTGGTGGCAACCGGTGGCAAATCGATTCCGAAAATGGGGGCGACGGGCTTTGGCTACCAGATCGCAGCCCAGTTCGGCATCGGTGTAACCGAGACACGACCGGCATTGGTGCCGCTGACCTTCGCCGGGCAGGCGTTGGAAACGCTGGCGTCGCTGGCAGGGGTTTCTGTCGAGGCGCGGGTGAGTTTGGGGCGGGTTTCGTTCGACGAAGGGCTGCTGTTCACCCATCGGGGATTGTCCGGGCCTTCGGTCTTGCAGATCAGCTCTTACTGGCGCGAAGGTGATGAACTGGCTATCGATCTTGCCCGCGGTCAGGATCTGGCGGTGGCCCTGGCAACGGCACGCCAAGAGAATGGCCGTGTCGGGGTCCAGACGGCGCTGGCCCGGTTCCTGCCCGCGAAGATCGCCGAACTGGTCTTGACGCGGGCAGGCGTGTCGGGGCGGCTGGCGGACCAGCCGAACCGGATGCTCGGCCGGGTAGGCGAGGCAGTCCATCGCTGGCAGGTCCGGCCCGTCGGGTCAGAAGGCTACCGGACCGCCGAGGTGACACTTGGCGGTGTTGACACTGACGCCCTGAATTCGCAGACGATGGCGGCGAAAGCCGTGCCGGGGCTCTACTTTATCGGCGAGGTAGTGGATGTGACGGGCTGGCTGGGGGGGTATAATTTTCAATGGGCCTGGTCGTCGGGCTGGGCCGCCGGACAGGTCGTGTGACATGGGACACACTCGGACCGTTCCTGACCTGCAAATTCCCGGAATTCCAAAATCTATCGCCGTTGCAACGCGCAAAAGCCAATATTGAAATGCTTTTTTCCAGTAGCCGGTGACACCGGCATGGATGCGGGAAATTGGTCGGAGCGAGAGGATTCGAACCTCCGACCCCCTGCTCCCGAAGCAGGTGCGCTACCAGGCTGCGCTACGCTCCGACCGTGGGCGGGGGTTAGCGATTCTGCGGCGGTTTTGCAAGTGGGCTTTGGCGGGTATTCCCGACAGAGTGTCAGCGATCTGATCGGTGCCGGGGCGGCAGCAACCGTTGCAACGTGCTGCTGCGTGGGGTGGTCGCGGTTTCGGCGCGGCCGCCGGTTTCCAGAACCGGACGGGTGCGCGAGGCATCGGTGCGCCCTTCGCGAAACACGATGTAGACGCCCGATGCGATGATCACCACGGCCCCCAGAAGCGTGGCCCGATCCGGTGTTTCGGCAAACAGGAGATAGCCATACCCTGTCGCCCAGAGGATTTGCGAGTACTGCATCGGGGCGACGATCACCGCCTCGCCCGCGCGGTAGGACAGAATGACCAGAAACGCGCCGGTCATGCCCATGGCCGCGATCACCGCCACAAGGCCGATATGCTCGATCGGCATGGGCTTGTAGACAAAGGGCAGCGCCAACCCCATCACCAGAAAATTGGCGACCATGGGGAATAGCAAAAGCACGACGGCGCGTTCATCCTGACCGATCTTGCGCGATATGACCGATATGGTCGCACCACAGATTGCCCCCAGAAGGGCCGCGAAATGACCCAAGGAAAGGCTGGCCTGCCCCGGCCGCATGACGATCAGAACCCCGACCAGCCCGACGATGACTGCCGCCCAGCGTCTGATCCGCACCGTTTCACCCAAAATGGGGACTGCGAGGATGGTGATAAGCAGCGGTGACGCGAACAGGATGACATAGACCTGCGCCAGCGGCAGATTCGCGAAAGCGAAGAAAACCGACGGGGCGGCGACAACGGAACATGCCGTGCGCAGGGCGACCCACCAGGGATGGCGGGGCCGCAGGTTCGCCTCTTTCGAGTCGTTGAGCAATATGACCGAGACAATCGGAAAGCCGAACAGGGTGGCGAAAAAGACGATCTGAACCGGCGAATAGTCGGCCCCGAGAAATTTGATCACCACGTCATGGGTGGCAAATATCCCCATCGCCAGAAGCGAGAATGCCGCTCCGCGCAGATTGTTGGCTGCAATTTCCACCCGAGTTCCTGAAAATGACCGGTCATGCCTGCCCATGGCTGGCCCGATATAGCCGTGCGAGGGCTATACCGCAATCGCCCTGTCGGGAGACAACCTATCCGGATCAATCCGAATCTGACTGGTCCACGTCAAGGGCCCAAATGCCCTGTACAGCCTGCCGTTAGAGCGATTTGTCCAGCGCCGCGATGATTGCATCGCCCATCTGGGTCGTGGTGACAGGCTTGCCACCATCAGGGCCCATCAGGTCAGCCGTGCGCAACCCGTCTGCGAGCACCTTTTCCACTGCCTGCTCAATCCGCGTCGCCTCGTCGCCGAGGTCGAAGGAATAGCGCAGCGCCATGGCGAAGCTGAGGATGCAGGCGATCGGATTGGCCTTGCCGGTGCCGGCGATATCGGGGGCCGACCCGTGGACCGGTTCGTAAAGCGCCTTGGGGTGACCGTTCTTGTCGGGCGCGCCCAGGCTGGCCGAGGGCAGCATCCCGAGTGATCCGGTCAGCATCGCGGCGGTATCCGACAGGATATCGCCAAAGAGGTTGTCAGTGACGATGACGTCAAACTGCTTGGGCCAGCGGACAAGCTGCATGGCGCCCGCGTCCGCATACATGTGGGATAGCTCGACATCCGGGTATTCGTTTTCGTGCACCCATGTGACCTCTTCACGCCACAGGATACCGGATTCCATCACATTGGCCTTTTCCATCGAACAGACCTTGTTGCCCCGGCGTTTTGCCAGTTCAAACGCCGACCGGGCCACGCGGCGGATTTCCTCGGTCGTGTAGCGCTGGGTATTGATGCCGACCCGGCCCCCTTCGTTATCGGGGAAAATGCCGCGCGGTTCGCCGAAATAAACGCCGCCGGTCAGTTCACGCACGATCATGATGTCGAGCCCCGCGACGATATCCTTTTTCAGCGAGGAAAAATCGGCCAGCGCGTCAAAGCATTGGGCCGGACGCAGGTTGGAAAAAAGGTCCATTTCCTTGCGCAGTCGCAACAGGCCGCGCTCCGGTTTGACGGCGAAATCCAGTTTGTCGTATTTCGGCCCGCCAACAGCGCCGAGCAATACGACATCGACCGACATCGCCTTGGCCAGGGTTTCGTCGGTCAGCGGCACACCGTGCGCATCATAGGCAGCCCCACCCACCAGATCTTCGGACACGTTGAATTTGATTTTCCGCTTGGCCCCGAACCAGTCGATGACTTTGCGTACCTCGGACATGACTTCGGGGCCGATACCGTCGCCCGCAAGAATAAGGATGGAAGGATTGGCCACGATACGCCCCCGGCATGAGTGAATTTTTCCCTGCCCGCCTAGCCAAAGCCCGACCCGCGGTCAAGGGAGGGGTGGTTCAGGGAAGATCAATATCGACCCAGACGAGCCGGTGGCGTGACGCTTTTGCCGCCGCAACGCCCAGCGCAACATCCTCGGGCCACCAGACACCAGCATCTAGGACCGTCAGGTCAGAGGAGGGCAACACATAATCCACCCGCAGGTTGCCCGGCCCCGGATCGTCGGGCCAATCCACGGTATCGAGCGCCGGATCACCCAGGTTCAGGGCATTCACGCCACCTTGGTTTACCGCATCTGCGCCGCCCAGGCTGCGCGGCGCGGGGTCTTGCAGACGCGGATCGGCCAGCAGCGAGACCATCGCCGCATGCAGACCGTCGCCGTCGACAGGGTCGAGGTTGGCATCGCCCAATATCACAAAAGGCGCTGAGGGTACCGGCCAGGACAGGTCGCCGTCAAGCAGTTGTTGCCAAAACGCGGTTTCGTCATGGCTGCGCCTGCCATTGCGATCCTCGGGCCCGTCAAACACCGGCGGCGAGGCGTAATAGGCCAAAAGCGTCAGCCGCCCGCCATCCGGCAGGGCCACCGGCACGGCCCAATGCGCCGTGGTGGACAGCCGTTGGACCGCAAGCGCCGCGGTTGACAGCTTGGCACCGGCGATCAGGCTGTCGGGCAAATCCTTCCACAGGAATTCGGTGTAATCCTGCATGGCACCTTCATCAATTGGCAGGCGCGACAGTATCGCCATCCCGCCTTCGCCGGCAAAATCGCCAAAGCCCTGGGCATCACCCGGCCCGCCAACCCTGCCATCGCCGTCCATGTCCAGCCCGGTTGTGAAACCGGTATTGGGGCGGCGGGCGAACAAATGGGGGTAGGTAGCGCCGCGTTGTGTCAGGGCACCGGCCAGCGCCTGCAATGCCGCAAGGTTGAGATCATAGTCAAACCCGTTCAGCAAAAGGATGTCCGGGGCGGCCTGCGTTATGACATCAACCGTCGCGATGGTCTGGGCATCCTTGCCCGACAGGATATCGCGCAGCAACAATCCCGGCCCTTTGCGGGACATATCCACATTGTATGTCGCAATGCGTATCGGGGTGGCGTTGGCGGGCAAGGCCGCCCAAAGCATCAGGCCAGCAAGAAATCCGATTCCTCGGCCGACGAATTGTTCTGGCGACGTTTCTCGGCGATCATGCCGGCAATACGACCCATCGCGATACCGCGCATGAAAAGCGAAGCGGGAAGAAAGGCCCATGCGGTCATCGTCCAGATCAGAGTTTGCGGACTTTCCAGCGTCACCGGAACAAATGCGAGTGCGGCAAGTTTGACTGCCGCTGGAATAAGAAATGGCAGCAAAAACCCTAACGCAATGTTAAAACGGGCATCGCGTTGCAGACGGTCCACGACATCACCGCCGGTTGTCGGATCAAAAGTGGGCAGGTTGATCCATACATTGAACGACCCCATCCGCGTCGGCCAGCTAATGAGCCGCATCGTCGCGACGAAGAACACCAGCGTCAGCAGCGATATCATGTAGCTGATCCCTGCCGCAGTACGCACAAGAACCAGATGTTCAAGGTTCATATTGTCAGGCAGCATCAGCACCACAAGCCGCACCGGGCTGTAGGGCACATCAATCGATTCCCCCAGTTTGTTGCCCAGCACTTCGATGAAACTGGTCAGCGTCGTCGGCTCGGTCTGACCGCGTACGATCGTCGACAACAAAAGCACCGTGGCAAACAGCGACAGAAACCGTAGCCGGTTGAATGGCGGAGCATCGCGAAATTCGACCAGTCCGGGATAGGTCGAGGCATATTCAAAGAACGTCAATGCCGCGGCGAAGAGCGCCACAAGGGCGACGATCTGCGTCGTGTCATTGTTTACTCCGGGCAACATAAGCGACGGCGTTG
>JBATDH010000205.1:0-7759 GCA_049663365.1 Albidovulum sp.
GTTCACCGATGCGGGTCTTGCGGCGGAATATGTGCGCCGCCAGGGCGCACCCATCGTGATCAAGGCCGACGGGCTGGCGGCCGGCAAAGGCGTTGTGGTGGCCATGACGGAAAGTGAGGCGCTGGCCGCCATCGCCGACATGCTGGGCGGTGCCTTTGGCGGGGTCGGCACCGAGATCGTGATCGAGGAATTCATGACCGGCGAGGAAGCCTCGCTTTTCGTGCTGTGTGACGGCAAGGATGTGCTGCCCATTGGCACGGCGCAGGACCACAAGCGCGTGGGCGACGGCGATACCGGGCCAAATACCGGCGGCATGGGGGCCTATTCCCCGGCACCTGTTCTGACCGATGCGATACTGGTAAGGGCAATGGACGAGATCATCAGGCCGACCGTGGCGGAAATGGCCCGAAGGGGGGTGCCGTTTCAGGGCGTGCTTTATGCAGGTTTCATGATCGAGGACGGGCGGGCGCGGCTGGTCGAATATAACGTGCGTTTTGGCGACCCGGAATGTCAGGTGCTGATGATGCGGCTGGGCGCGCAGGCCTTCGATCTGATCCATGCCTGCGCCGAAGGGCGACTGGGCGACATGCGGGTCAACTGGGCCATGGATCACGCGCTGACCGTGGTGATGGCGGCAAAGGGCTATCCCGGTGCCTATGCCAAGGGATCGCAAATCCGCAAGCTGGAGGAAATCCCGGAAGATTCGTCACAAATGGTTTTTCATGCCGGAACGGCTAGGCGTGACGGCACGATCATCGCCTCCGGCGGGCGGGTCTTGAATGTGACCGCGCGGGCGGCATCGCTTGCCGAAGCTCAGCGCCGGGCCTATGCGATGGTTGATCGCATCGACTGGCCCGGCGGGTTTTGCCGCCGCGACATCGGCTGGCGGGCCCTATGAAGGGGATCATGCAAGCCCAGACCAAGATCCGCCAAGCAAATGCATTGGTGACCCGCATGTCGGACCCAGGCCAAAACCCGAGACCCTCCCATCTCTGCCGACCATTGCCGACGCCATCAGACCCCAAATCGCATGGCACCAGGAAATTTCCGATTCAACATGGCCGTAAAACCGGCTAGACGGACAAAATGGCCCTGCCCCGCATTTCCGACCCAAGTCTGACAGATCGACTGACCAACCGCGCCTTCCGGGCGTTGCTGGGGCTGGCGCGTAGGCTGCCCTATCACCGCCGCATCCCTGTGGCGGGCTGGGTGATATCGCGACTGGTGGCCCCCCTGGCGGGGTATAGCCGCCGGGTGCGCGACAATCTGGCCCTGATATGCCCCGACATGCCGCCCGCCGAGGTCAGGCGCCTGATGCGGGCGGTTCCCGACAATGTCGGTCGCACCATGGTCGAACTCTATTCCGGGCGCGAATTCACCGACCGGGTGAAAGATCTGCCCCTGACCGGCCCCGGTGCGGATGCGTTGGAGCGCGCGCATCGTGAAGGTCGGCCCGTCATCCTCGCCACTGGTCATTTCGGCAATTACGACGTGGCGCGCGCCGCCCTGATCGCGCGCGGCTATCGGATCGGCGCGCTCTACAAGCCCATGAACAATCCACTGTTCAACGCCCATTACCTGGCGGCGATTTCGACCATCGGCACCCCGCTTTTTCCACGCGGCAACCGCGGCCTGGGGGAAATGGTGCGGTTCCTGAAATCAGGCGGCATGTTGGGGCTGTTGATGGATCAGCACATGGCCCACGGCGCGCCGGTGAAATTCTTCGGTGAAACCGCCTACACCGCCACCTCTGCCGCCGACCTCGCACTTAAATACGGAGCTGAACTCATTCCGGTTTACGGTATCCGCCAGCCGGACGGGCTGAGTTTTGCCATCGTCGCCGAAGCGCCGATTGCGCCTTCCGATCCGCTGACGATGACCCAGGCCATCAATGACAGTCTGGAGGCGCAGGTGCGTCGGAATATGGATCAATGGTTCTGGATTCACCGCCGGTGGAAGTGACCGTCCGCTTCAGCCACGCATCTCAACGCAGGCGCGCGGCCACCAGCACGGGCCCTGGCCCCGGTTCCTGGATGATGACAGCGTATGATCCCTTGCTTTCGGCTTTCACGTCTTGGGCAAATTCCGCCGATCCGTCCCAGTTGGCCAGTTTCGTCAGATCCAGCACCGTATTGACATAATCGATGGTTCGCCCCGAATTTTCACCCCGCCCGATGGCGACGGTTTCCGAAGGGCTATAGCGCACGATTTGCACGATCGCCCCGCGTTCCAGCGGTTTCAGCGCCTTGGCCCGTATCTGCACCACGGACCCTTTGCGGGTGAGCACAAGCCTGACCTGGGGCGCTTTGCTCGCGTGGCGTTTGAACAGCTTTTCCAGCTCGCTGACATGGACGCCCACAAGATGATCCATACCGCCAATGATCATTTGCGGCGTATAGATCGTTCGGACCCCGGCAACGCGCGCATAGTCACGCTGGCGCTGGGTAAAGGCCGGATCGGCGAAGGTATCTTTCCAGCCAATGTAGTCCCAGTAATCAATATGCAGCGCCAATGGGATCACGTCACTGCGTTTGGCCAATTCGGCCAGAACCGCATCGGCGGGCGGGCAGGATGAACATCCTTGCGATGTGTAAAGTTCGACCACCACCGGGTTTTCCATGGTGGACTGTGCCTGTGACATGCCAGACATCACCAGCCATCCGGCCAGTACACAGACGATAAATGAGCGCATTTGGTATTACCGCTTTCCAGTTCGCCAAGTGTCTATGCCAAATAACCGTGCAACACCAATCAATGAAACGCGAGAATACGTGTATATTTTGGTCATCGTTGCAAGAACAGCGAATTTGGAAAGCGCGGGAAATGAGTCTCTTGCCTCTAATTGTACACAATGGTATACATATTTTGCGCCACAGCCCTTGATCCCCTTCCTTCAATGCGGCATTAGCGTTTCAATATCCTTCTCACTTGCCAAAGGGAGACCCGATCATGGCCATCGTCACCGGCAAAGACACCGCAAAAACCCGCAAGACACTTACCTCGGGCGGCAAATCCATTGCCTATTATTCGATCCCGGCGGCCGAGGCTGCGGGGCTAGGCAAATTTTCCAACCTGCCCGCCGCGCTGAAGGTCGTTCTGGAAAACATGTTGCGGTTCGAGGATGGCGGTCGCACGGTTTCGGTCGATGACATCAAGGCTTTCGCCGAATGGGGGGCCAAGGGTGGCCAGAACCCCCGCGAAATCGCCTATCGCCCTGCCCGCGTGCTGATGCAGGATTTCACCGGCGTTCCGGCGGTCGTCGACCTTGCCGCCATGCGCGATGGCATCAAATCGCTGGGCGGCGATGCGCAAAAGATCAACCCGCTGAACCCGGTCGATCTGGTCATTGACCATTCGGTGATGATCGACGAATTCGGCAATCCGCGCGCCTTCCAGATGAATGTGGACCGCGAATATGAACGCAACATGGAACGTTATGTGTTCCTCAAATGGGGCCAGAACGCATTCGAGAATTTCCGCGTCGTGCCGCCCGGCACCGGTATCTGCCATCAGGTCAACCTTGAATACCTGGCCCAGACGATCTGGACCGATACCGACCAGACCGGGGCCGACGTCGCCTACCCCGACACGCTGGTCGGGACCGACAGCCACACCACCATGGTCAACGGCCTTGCCGTTCTGGGCTGGGGTGTTGGCGGCATCGAGGCCGAAGCGGCGATGCTGGGCCAGCCCATATCAATGCTGATCCCCGAGGTTGTGGGCTTCAGACTGACCGGCCAGATGGTCGAAGGCACCACCGCCACCGATCTCGTGCTGAAAGTCGTCCAGATGCTGCGCAAACACGGGGTTGTCGGCAAGTTCGTTGAGTTTTACGGCGACGGGCTTGATTATCTGCCGCTGGCCGACCGTGCCACCATTGCCAATATGGCCCCCGAATACGGCGCCACCTGCGGTTTCTTCCCGATCGACGGTGAAACCATCCGTTATCTGAAGCAGACCGGTCGGGACGAAGACCGAGTGGCGCTCGTCGAAGCCTATGCCAAGGCCAACGGCATGTGGCGCGGGGCCGATTACGCACCGGTCTACACGTCGACGCTAGATCTCGACATGGGCACTATTGTGCCTGCCATTTCTGGTCCGAAGCGCCCGCAGGATTTCGTTGCACTGACCACAGCCAAATCTGCCTTCGCCCATGAGATGGATGCCACGTTCAAACGACCCCAGGGCAAGGAGGTAGTGGTCAAGGGCGAAGATTACACCCTGTCCTCGGGCAAAGTGGTAATTGCCGCGATCACATCCTGCACCAACACCTCGAACCCCTACGTGATGATCGGTGCCGGGCTGGTGGCGCGCAAGGCCCGCGCATTGGGATTGAACCGCAAACCCTGGGTCAAAACCTCACTTGCCCCCGGCTCGCAGGTGGTGTCCGAATATCTGGAGGCCGCGAACCTGCAAGAGGATCTTGATGCCATTGGTTTCAACCTCGTAGGCTATGGCTGTACCACCTGCATTGGCAATTCAGGCCCGTTGCAGCCGGAAATCTCGGCGGCCATCGCCGAGGGCGATCTGGTGGCTACTGCCGTCCTTTCCGGCAACCGCAACTTTGAGGGCCGTATCAGCCCGGACGTGCGCGCCAACTATCTGGCCAGCCCGCCGCTGGTCGTGGCCTATGCGCTGGCCGGTGACATGAATATCGACCTGACCACCGACCCCCTGGGCACAGGCAGCAACGGCGAGCCGGTTTACCTCAAGGACATCTGGCCCACCAACAAGGAAATCGCCGATCTGGTCAACGCGACCGTGACCCGCGCGGCGTTCCAGAAGAAATATGCCGATGTCTTCAAGGGCGATGCCAAATGGCAGGACGTCAAGATCACGGAATCGGAAACCTATGACTGGCCCGCGAGTTCGACCTACATCCAGAACCCGCCCTATTTTCAAGGCATGGCCAAAGAAAAAGGCAACATTGCCGATGTGAAGGACGCCCGCATTCTGGCGCTTCTGGGCGACATGATCACCACCGACCACATCAGTCCTGCCGGGTCGTTCAAAGACACATCACCCGCCGGCAAATACCTTGTCGACCGCCAGGTCGCCCCGCGCGAATTCAACAGCTACGGGTCGCGGCGCGGCAATCACGAGGTGATGATGCGCGGCACCTTCGCCAATATCCGCATCAGGAACGAAATGCTCGACGGGGTCGAAGGCGGCTATACCAAGGGCCCGGACGGCGCGCAGACCTCGATCTATGACGCGGCGATGGCGTATCAAGACGCGGGCACCCCGCTGGTTATCTTCGGCGGCATCGAATACGGTGCCGGTTCCAGCCGCGACTGGGCCGCCAAGGGCACCAGCCTGCTGGGCGTCAAGGCCGTCATCGCGGAATCGTTTGAACGCATCCACCGCTCCAATCTTGTCGGCATGGGGGTCATCCCGTTCGAGTTCACCGACGGCGTGACGCGCAAGTCGCTGAACCTTACCGGCGATGAAACCGTCTCGATCACCGGGCTTGAGGGCGATCTCAGACCCTTGTCGCTGGTGCCTTGCACCATCCGCCGCGCCGATGGCAGCGAAACCACGATCGACCTCAAATGCCGGATCGATACCGAGATCGAGGTTGAATATGTCGAACATGGCGGCGTGTTGCACTATGTGCTGCGCAATCTGGCCAAGGCAGACTGACGCCATACTGGGAAATCTGACTCGGATTTCCCGGTGACGCCGCCCATTCGGGTCAAGCGGAAGCCGAACTGACTATAGGTCGACCGCTGATTCGGGCGGGTGCCCTTCATTGACTTGTCCGGATTGGACAATATCGGGCAATGATCCCGCCAGTCTCCGCCGCTTGTTGCCGCGCAGGCGACCCGATCTGTAACCCGGCAATCCGTAAAACCCTTGTTTCATTGGCATTTCCGAAAAATCATCATTCTGGGCGCTTTGCCGCGTGCGCATGTCTGCTAATCAGGCTCACGAGCATAAAAAACGTGAAGAATAACGAGTATGAAAAAAATCCACAGGGTCTGGTCACTTCGTCCAAGCATGCCTTGGTTCGAATTCATCGGTTTTGGAATTCTGATCGTCGCAACTATGAAAAGTTGACGACACGCCGTCGCGGAGAGCAGCTACTCCGCGGCGGCCTTTTCTAGTTCGGGCAAAAGACGCTGTTCATAGTCGCTGCCGACCATTGGCCCGATGAACTTGTAGGCCACCGTCCCGTCGCCGCGTAAAATGAACGTCTCTGGTGGCCCTGTCACCCCCCAGTCGATGCGCATTCGTCCCTTGGGATCCAAAGCGAGCGCTGCAAAGGGATTGCCGCCTTCGGCCAGAAAGGCCTGGGCGTTTTCGGGGGTGTCGAGCATGGCGACGCCAACCACATGGACACCACTTTCGGCCAGCGCCATCAGAGTCGGATGTTCGGCCCGGCAGGGCGGGCACCAGCTTGCCCAGAAGTTGACCAGCGTCACCTTCCCGGTGCGCAGACCGGCATCGGTCAGTAGCGGTATGCCCGCCAAAGCCTCGCCGGAAACCGGCGGTGCCGGTTGGCCGATGAAGACCGATGGCAGGTTTTCGGGGTCATCGCGGTTCATGCCAATGGCAAACGTGACGGCGATGGCGATGAAGAGCGCCGGTGGCAACAGCATCAGGGGCGGGATTTTAGCCATTGAGACCCATTTCGCGTTCCATCGCCTCGAGTCTGCGCCGCATCTTCCGGCCTTTCCGGATCGTCAGCCACACAAGCCCCAGGATCAGAACCAGCGATACACCATAGGCCCCAAGTACGGTTCCCGCATATTTGCCCAGTTCCACCATCACGCCATCCGCCCGCGTGCTTCCAGCGCCCGCAACCGCCGCGCCCTGATTTCGGTGCGCGTGCGGATCAGCACCAGCGTCACGAACAAAAGCACAAACCCCGCCATTGCCACGTAAAGCGGCAGTTTGAAGGTCATATCCATGCGCTCGCCCGGTGCCAGGGACAGCGACGCCCCCTGGTGCAGCCCCTGATTCCAGAAATTCACCGCATAGCGGCTCAAAAGCGCGAAAACCGATCCGACAAGGCACAGAACCGAGGTCAGATCAGCGGCGGTGTCTGGATCTTCGATCGCCTCCCAAAGCGCCATATAGCCGAGATAGAACAGGAACAGGATCAGGAAGGATGTCAGCCGCGGATCCCAGGCCCACCAGGTGCCCCACATGGGCTGGCCCCAGATCGCGCCGGTGAAAAGCGCAATCAGCGTCATCGTGACCCCGACGGGCGCCGCCGCCTTTGCCGCCAGTGCCGAGACGTGGTGCCGTCGGATCAACCAGACCAGCGAGCAGACCAGCATCATCAGCCAGGCATTGATCGCCATCAGGGCGGCAGGCACATGGATAAAGAGTATCTTGACCGTTGACCCCTGCCGGTAATCCTCTGCGGTGAAGAAAAACCCCCAAACCAGGCCAATGACCAAAGCGGCCACGGCAAGTGCCGTCACCCAAGGCAAAGCCCATGCAGAGGTCTGCATGAATTTCCTCGGATTGGCGTATTCCCAGATCGACATGGCCGTTTGCTAACCGTTTCCGTTCCTGCACTCAACTCAATAGCACGTCATTGCCTAGCGGAGATTGACGCGGATTGCCGCAGCCGCCGCGAAGGGCAGGATCGCCACCGTGCCCAGCGTGATCCCCGCGAGCATCCAGAGCGGCGTCCCTGCCGCCAGCCCCTCGGCCCCGCGCCGGGCGCAATCGGCACCGAAGATCAGCGTCGGGATGTATAGCGGCAGCACCAGCAGCGACATCAAAAGCCCGCCCCGTTTCAACC
>JBATDH010000206.1:0-8966 GCA_049663365.1 Albidovulum sp.
GTCGGAACCCGCACCACAAAAGGCCGCCCCGTTTGATATTCTTGCCGCCCACGCGCACCGGGATGGTCGCGCCGTGACATTTCACATGACAACCAATGGCGTTGCAGGGATCGACAGACCTGAACCAGCCGGTTCGCTTGGCGGCGCAACCGTATTTTCCTATGTCTGGCCAACCTCGCTTGACCCCGCCGCCGTCGGGTTTGAAGGGTCCACCGGCATTCTCGCGCTGGCCGCGACAAGCCACCCGGATTTCGATGACACGCCGCTCTTTGACGAAAACCGTGATGGTGACCTGACCAATGATGGCGCGGATTGGCACAGCCATTGGGTCGTTCTGACACCGACCGAGACTTGTGGCGACGGCGCACTGGCCGTGCGTGACATTCCCGAGGGAACAACGCCCCGGATGCCCGCAACCTGGCCCGGTCTGCCGATTTTTATCGACAGCCCCGGCTTCACGCCATTGTTCGACGGGCCGGAAATCACCGTAACAGTCGCCTTCACCGATGCGGCTACGGGTGAAGGCATCGCCTATGACGGGGTGACTGCCGCGCTTCGGGTCAACGAGAACATCCATGCGCCGCTCTTGTGCGTGACCGATGTCTTTGACATAGCGTCGGGCGACCTCAGTCTTCCGGGAGTGGTTGACTGAAACGGCAAAGGCGCGCCACATAGGCGCGTCACCTCACCACCGAAACAAAGGAAAACGACATGGCCGACACCTGGTTGCCCAGCCTCAGAACCCCCGATCCGCAAAGCGGCTTTGATCTTGCTGTGAAGCTGTCGCGTATGGCCGTCAAAATGACCCAGCCAGACGCGGACAAGCGCACCAGGATGCGCGCCGACTATGAGGGTGACGCCGAGGCGCTGATCATGGTTTCCGGGGTTGTGGCAACCCATTTCCAGACAATCGCGGCGGCGAACGACTACTGGAAATAACGCCCAGACGTTTTTGAACCTGCGCAATCAATTCAAGCCCCATTGATTTCCGCCCTGCTTTTCTGCAAGAGCAACATGACCAGCAGGAGAGTGCCATGACCCGCATCGACCAGACATTCGCAAAGTTGCGCGCCAAAGGGCGCAAGGCTTTCGTGACCTATATCATGGCGGGCGACCCGGATTATGCGACCTCGCTTGACCTGATGCGGGGTTTGCCCGCCGCCGGTGTCGATGTGATCGAGCTGGGGATGCCCTTTACCGACCCGATGGCCGATGGCCCGACGATCCAGCTTGCCGGCCAACGGGCGCTGGCAGCGGGGCAGACGTTGCAAAAAACGCTCGACATGGTGGCCGAGTTTCGCACATCCGACACGACCACACCCATTGTGTTCATGGGTTATTACAACCCGATCTATTCGCGCGGCGTCGACCGGTTTCTGGCCGACGCCAAGGCGGCGGGCGTCGACGGGTTGATCGTGGTCGATCTGCCGCCCGAGGAAGATGACGAATTGTGCATTCCCGCGCAAAAGGCGGGCATGAACTTCATCCGTCTGGCTACCCCTACCACCGATGACAAACGCCTGCCCAAGGTGCTGCAAAATACCTCGGGCTTTGTGTACTACGTCTCGATCACCGGCATCACCGGCGCGGCGGCGGCGCAATCGGCCGATGTCGGCCCCGAAGTCGCGCGGATCAAGGCGGCGACCGGTCTGCCGGTGATCGTCGGTTTCGGCATTCGCACCCCGGAAACCGCCGAGGCGATTGCCAGCGTTGCCGATGGCGCGGTCGTCGGTTCAGCGATTGTCAAACTGGTCGAAGAAGGCAAACCCGTCGCCGACATTTTGAGCTTTGTCAAAGGCCTAGCCGAGGGTGCCCATCGCGGCTGAGGGCCAAGAGCATTGCAGGCAAATGGCGGTATTGGTAAGTTAAGATAACCAATTATAAAGTAGCAGGATCGAACTCCATGCCCGTCATCACCTGCATCGACGATTTGAGGGGCCTGCACAAACGCCGTGCGCCCAGAATGTTTTATGACTATTGCGAAAGCGGCAGTTGGTCGGAACAGACCTTTCGCGACAATATCAGCGATTTTTCCCTGATCCGCCTGCGCCAAAGGATCGCCGTGGATATGACCGGTCGGTCAACCGCCAGCGAAATGATCGGTCAGCCCGTCACCATGCCTGTGGCCCTTGCCCCGGTTGGCCTGACCGGCATGCAATGCGCCGATGGCGAGATCAAGGCCGCCCGAGCGGCGGAAAAATTCGGGGTGCCCTACACGCTTTCCACCATGTCGATCTGTTCGATCGAGGATGTGGCATCCCAAGTCACGAAGCCCTTCTGGTTCCAGATATATACGCTCAACGATGACGACTTTAACCGCAACGTGATCAACCGCGCCAAGGCGGCGGGCTGTTCGGCACTTGTGATCACGGTAGACTTGCAAATGCTGGGTCAGCGGCACAAAGACCTGAAAAACGGCCTTTCCGCCCCGCCGAAGCCGACACTGGCGAATATGATCAACCTGGCTACCAAATGGCGTTGGGGGCTGGGGATGCTTGGCACCAAACGCCGGTTCTTTGGCAATATCGTCGGCCATGTCGAGGGCGTGACCGACCCGTCTTCGCTGACGGCGTGGACCGCCGAAAAATTCGACCATGCGCTAAATTGGGATAAGATCGCAAAACTGATGGAAATGTGGGGCGGCAAGGTTATCTTGAAAGGTGTGCTCGACCCCGACGACGCCGCAAAGGCTGCCAGTCTCGGGGCCGATGCCATCGTGGTGTCAAACCACGGCGGGCGGCAGCTTGACGGGGCGCTGTCCTCGATCCGCATGTTGCCGCAGATCGTCGCCGAAGTGGGCGACAGGACCGAAGTCTGGATGGATGGTGGTATCCGCTCGGGACAGGATGTCCTGAAAGCCGTCGCCCTTGGGGCCAAAGGGGTGATGATCGGGCGTTCCTATGTCTACGGGCTGGGGGCGATGGGCGAGGCCGGGGTGACCAAGGCACTGGAACTTATCCATAAAGAACTGGAAACCTCGATGGCACTTTGCGGCGATATCCAGATAGATAAACTCGGTCGCCAGACCGTTTTGCTGCCCAGCGATTTTCTTGACGCCTATAGCTGAACCGGGTCGTCTGGCGTCAAGATTCTGCTTTCCTTCACGACCGTTCCCCTTTATACGGCGCGCTTCATGGGCATGCACCCTTGGAGGATGCCCGATTTTACTTATGGAGAAGACCTATGGCTGGTGAGATCCCTGATCTTATAGCCGAGGTACGGACGGGGACAGGCAAGGGGGCCGCCCGTCAAGCCCGTCGTGAGGGCAACGTACCCGGCATCGTTTATGGCGGCGGCGCAGAGCCGGTGTCCATCAACATCAACTACAACACTCTGCTGAACCGCCTGAAAGCAGGCCGCTTCCTGCAAACGCTGTTCAACCTCAAGGTTGAGGGCCAGGACGACACCCGCGTCATCTGCCGCAGCGTCCAGCGCGACGTGGTCAAAGACCTGCCCACGCATGTCGATTTCATGCGCCTGCGTCAGACATCGCGGATCAAGCTGTTCATCCACGTCACCTTTGAAAACCACGAATTGGCCCCAGGGCTGAAGCGTGGCGGCACATTGACCATCGTGCGCCCCGAGGTGGAGCTGGAAGTGACCGCGGGCGAAATCCCCGATCATATCACTGTCGATCTGACGGGCTGTGACATCGGCGATGTTATCCACATTGATGACATCACCCTGCCCGTTGGCGCCACGAAAACGGTTGCCCGTAACTTCGTCATCGCCAATATCGCGGCCCCATCGAGCCTGCGTTCGTCGGATGATGGGTCAGACGAAGATGCCGAAACGGATGAAGACGGTAAAGAAGAATAATCCGCCTATTTTTTATGGCCGGATCGGAATTGCGGGGCCCATTGGGCCCCGCAGTCATTTCAGGTGCAAAATCCCGAAGGCCCTTCCGCAACCCGTTCGAACACCACGGTGCTGCCGCGTGATCCTTGCGGGCAATAGGCGAGCCCCGAGGCCGACAATCCGTCAAACACGCGTTTGACGCCTCTCGGCCCATAGATCGCCGGGTGAACTTCCATAACCACCAACCGCACAAACTCCGGCAAGGGCGTGTCGAACAGTGCCAGTTCACCACCTTCGACATCTATGCTGATAACGGTCGGGCGATGGCTGGAAAGAAGCGTACCAATGCGCATGGCAGGAACGTCGACTTGGGTCACGTCCGGCAGATATCCGGTTTCCATCAGTGAAGAGGCCCAGAATGCCCGACCGACATTCAGCTTAACCGTGTCGTCGGTGAATGCGTCGGGCACGACAGCGCCCCAGATTATTCTGCCCCCGCAACCATCGTTCCGGTCAAGATTCAGTTGGGCGGCATCGGCCATCACCTTGGATGCCTCCAGTCCCAGAATGGCCGCACCGCCGACAACCCGCGCCGAAAGCGCGGCAAGATAGCCAGCACCCGACCCCAGATCGAGCATCCTGTCATCTGGCAGAAGGTGCTGCGTCAACGCCGCTGCTTCCGATCTCTCGTACCGTTCGGAAGTTAGCGCATCTCGCAGTTTCTTGGTGACGACCTGCCGGGGAATCCAAAGGTTGATGCCATTTACAACATATTTGCCCATGGACGATCTTCTCAAGACGATTGCGTAGCGTGCAGGTTGCACCCCGAGGGCCATATGTCCATATGGCCAAGCAAGCTATGGAGCGGTTTTTTGCGCCATTGCACTGCTAAACCAGATGACACTGGTTCCATGCGTGGCCAATCCGTTTTAGAAAAAGATCATTCAATCGCCTCAATGTACATCGTCAAAGGAAACATCGGGTGAAACTCTTCGTCGGTCTTGGCAACCAGGGCCAGAAATATGCAATGAACCGGCACAATATCGGCTTCATGGCGATTGACCGGATCGCTGCGGATTACGGGTTTTCGCCATGGCGACCCAAGTTTCAAGGGATCGTGGCCGAAGGAACGCTGGGCGATGAAAAGATCATCTTGCTGAAGCCCGCAACATTCATGAACCTGTCCGGCCAATCCGTGGGCGAAGCCATGCGGTTCTACAAACTCGGCCCCGACGACATCACTGTCTTTCATGACGAACTGGACCTTGCCCCCGGAAAACTGCGCGCCAAAACCGCCGGCGGCCATGCTGGGCATAACGGCCTGCGGTCACTGCATGGCCATATCGGCGAGGCCTATCACCGCATCCGGCTTGGCATTGGCCATCCTGGCCACAAGGACCGGGTGGCGGGGTATGTGCTGTCGGATTTTGCCAAGGCGGACGCAGGCTGGCTTGACGACCTTCTGCGCGGCCTGTCGGATGGCGCGCCAATGCTGGCAATGGGCGATACCGCCCGCTTCCTGAACGCCGTCGCGTTGCGCGTCAATCCGCCCCGCAGTGGCACCGGTCAGGTGCCCCCCGACAAACCGGCCCAACCGAAAATGCAGACCGAGGAACCGGTAAAAGAAAGCCGCAGCGCCTTGCAGCGTCTGGTGGACCGGTTCAGATGATTGGGCGCAGCACAATGGTTCCGGCCTCTGGCGAGGATAGACGGCACAAAGCAGCTATGGGCCGGTGGAATTTTGGCACTTCAGACGCAGAGGGATAGTAATGAGAAAAGACCCGTCGATCAACGTCCTGGGCGAGCCCCTCCAACCCTGCTCGACCGACCCCATGACCGGCTTTTTCCGCGATGGCCATTGCAACACCTGCCCCGAAGATCGCGGCAGTCATACGGTCTGTGCGGTGATGACAGCCGAGTTCCTGGCGCTGTCAAAGTACCTCGGCAATGATCTGTCGACCCCACGCCCCGAATTCGGCTTTGCCGGGCTGAAGGCGGGCGATCACTGGTGCCTGTGTGCGGCCCGGTTCTTGCAGGCGCATGACGAAGGCTGTGCGCCACAGGTCAATCTGTCAGCCACCCACAAAGGTGCTGCGGATATTGTACCATTGGCGGTCTTGCAGAAGTATTCTCTGGCCTGACGGTTTAGTTCAGCGCAGGCATCAGACCAGCAGGCATGTCTTCACTGACGCCAGAATGCATGGGTTTGGGCAACATGCTGTCATCCATCAAATCTTCGATGAAGAGGCTAAGCAGTTGCGGCCGCCCGGTGACACCCGCCTTGCGGTAGATTGCGTTTGTCTGGGCCTTGATGGTCCCGCCCGCGGTCCCGCGAAGCACTGCTATTTCCGATGTGCTCATGCCCTTGACAGCAAACATCGCCACATCCCGCTCGGCCGATGTCAGCCCCCAATCGAGGAACCGCGACTGCATCAGCTCCATGAACGCTCCCGAAACCTGACGCAACTGCTCTTCAGCCCGCTTTTGCCGGACCATGGTCTTGCGCAGCGCGAAACCGCCCAGGATTGCCCCGAAAATCAGGCCTAGTGCCGCGCCGATCTCGAGGAATTCATGGATTTGCCAGTCCAGCGGCCTGTGCTCGATGCCCAGTAACGTCAACATGATCGGGAGAACAAAGAAACCCGCACTGACAAGCTGTATACAGACCAGTCCGAGTAGGAAGGCGAAACCGCGCGCATTGCTCATCGGTTCTGGTTCCCCTGGCCGACTGTGGCATGGGGCGCACATCCAGAGCAAATGATCACCGGATCAGTCAACATTGCCGTCGCCCGATGGCCTATCGTTCCCGGACGGTCTGTCGCTTTCGGCGGGCCGGTCGCTGTCAGTGGGTCGGTCGCTGTCGGTGGGCCGGTCGCTGTCGGTGGGTCGGTCGCTGTCGCCGTCACCTGTGCTGTCGCCGTCACCTGTGCTGTCGCCGTCACCTGTGTTGTCGCCGTCATCTCCATCGTCGGAGCCGCTACCGGTTTGTCCAGTAGAGGCGCTGCCCGATGAATCGGTGTTCCCTTCATGGGATATATCGCTGTAATCCCGCAGGATTTCACCGGACGAAGGGTCCAACACAACTTCACGGCGGCGGCGACCCTTGACGGCGTTGATTCTGACCCGTCCAAGGAAAGTTCGGCGTGAACTGGTAATTGTATATCCGCTGCGGACCAGATCCGCTTCTATCTCGTCCGCTGCGGTCACGGCGAAAACCGGCGTACCGCAGGAGGCGGCACAAATTGCCGCAGATAGAATGAAGCCACGCCTGTTCATTGTCACTAGTCACCAAAACACAAAAGGTCATTAACCATGGCGCGTAGAGCAGATTCTCTCAAGTTTTATTGAAAATTCGGGTCTACCACAGGAATCTCGTTGCTATTGCGTCAACGATCATCCTGCATTTCAAAAATTATTTCGGAAACCGGCGTAATTCCGTCTGCCTTGAAAACCCGCACAGACTTGATTTCCAAATCGGTAATCTTCTCCATCAGAAGTTGTCCGAAGCAATCAAGCTCGCGCCGGATGATTTTCTTGTCGCCGCGCGCCTCGATCATCAGGGTCATACCGCTCCACCTTACCGAAAAGTCAGCGTAGCCTTCGGTGGCAATTTCCTGGATCTGTGCGTGCACAACATTGCTCAGGTCGGCGATGGCCCGTGGGACATAGATCGCCTGCGAACGATCTGCGAAGATATCTACTAACTGGATCATGTCATATCCTAAATCTGAACGTTTCACTGGCATCGACACACGGCAACATTTTCCGCCTGTCATCGATGGGTTTATGTGAACCGTTTGGACCGTGACTGGCTATAAACCGAAGAAAGACCCCTATAAACTCAGGTTTAAATGGTCTGTCATTGGACATCGGTTGTCACCAATGGTCGCCAACCGCCTTTTTGTTGCCAGAATCTTCGGGTTTTTCCGGAAATAGGCGGTTTTACCAATTTCTCGTCACCGGTGTCTTTGGGTTCCCACAATTGCGCTTGGGAAAACCTGTGGCCAGACGAATCAGGGGATGCGCGCATCCAGAAAGTTTCCCAACCGCGTTTGCCCCTGCGCAGCCGTTGATTTTCGGCAGAACGCCGCTTCATTCAGACAGGCATCAAAAGCTCTTGCGGGTTTCTCCGGTATCCGACAGGAGCGAAAACCCTGCACCTCTGAACGCGCCGATCGACATCAAAGCTTCATGTCAAATCCCAGATGCTTGGCCACGGCAAAGATATCCTTGTCGCCACGTCCGCACATGTTCATCACGATAATGTGGTCCTTTGGCAGCGCAGGCGCGATTTTAATCACATGGGCCAGCGCGTGACTTGGTTCCAGCGCCGGGATGATCCCTTCCAATTCGCAAGAGAGCTGGAACGCCTCCAGTGCCTCCTTGTCGGTGATCGAGACATAATGCGCTCGCCCGGTTTCATGCAGCCATGCATGTTCCGGGCCAATACCGGGGTAATCAAGACCCGCGGATATCGAAAACCCTTCGAGTATCTGCCCGTCGGCATCCTGCAACAGATAGGTGCGGTTGCCATGCAAAACCCCCGGCCGCCCACCGGTCAGGGATGCGCAATGCTCCATGCGCTCATCCACACCCTTGCCGCCTGCTTCAACACCGATGATGTTCACCGATGCATCGTCAAGAAACGGAAAGAACAGCCCCATGGCATTCGATCCGCCACCGATGGCCGCAATCACCGTGTCGGGCAGACGCCCCTCGCCCTCCTGCTCGGCCAGTTGCCAGCGCACTTCCTTGCCGATGATCGACTGAAAATCGCGCACCATCGCCGGATAGGGATGCGGGCCCGCCACCGTACCAATGCAATAAAAGGTGTCGCGCACATTGGTGACCCAGTCGCGCAGCGCGTCGTTCATCGCGTCCTTGAGCGTGCCGCGCCCCGAGGTGACGGAAACCACCTCGGCCCCCAGAAGCCGCATCCGAAACACGTTGGGTGCCTGACGCTCGACATCATGCGCACCCATATAGACGATGCATTTCAACCCGAACTTGGCGCAGACCGTGGCGGTGGCGACACCGTGCTGGCCCGCCCCGGTTTCAGCGATGATCCGGGTCTTGCCCATACGCCGCGCCAGAATGATCTGGCCCAGCACATTGTTGATCTTGTGTGCGCCGGTATGGTTCAGCTCATCTCGCTTCATATATACCTT
>JBATDH010000207.1:0-14826 GCA_049663365.1 Albidovulum sp.
TTACCAAATGACTGAAGCGAAAGCTCGATCCCGGTTTCCATGGGTTTACCCGACACCCGATCTGCGTCCTGAAACTGGTCGGTCAGAGGCGCCCAGTGACTTCGCAACAACGACTCCACTACGGGGCGGGCCTCATCAAGGTCCCGCATTGCGCGTGAAGTGAACGGTTTTTTATCCCGCATCAGGGATAGAACGATGTTTGCGCGCCCCGGAAGGTCCACAAAGAAACCGACTTCTTCGGCCAACCCGGTTTGAATATAGTAATTGCGAAAGTATTCGCTCTGATAAAAGCGGTCTGGCGCAAGGTCCCGCATCCGGTAAAGACCAGCCGAAACAGGGCGCGCGGCGGCCAGAAAGAAGGGGTCCAACAGATAAGGCCCCTCCTGATAATCGGATACGAATATCTTGCGCTTGTGAGCAGGAAAATCATCATAGAGATCAAGCGGTTTCGCGTTGCCGCAATAGCCAAAGATGACTGTGTAGGTATCCACAAGGGTTTCCCGGAACCAATCCGCGTCATAGCCCCGATCTGCCAACAGGTGCCGGGCTTTCGGCAAACTGCCGACCAGCACCCTCGCGCCGATGTAATCGCTGGTCTGACCGCCGCTCAGGAACATGCGGATCGGACGGCCAACAGCGTCCGTCACCGCGTGCAGCTTTGAGTTCAGGCCCCCTTTGGTGCGCCCGATGAGCCGACCACGCCCCCCTTTTTCAACCCCAGGCTCGACGCCGTGCGATGAGCCTTGAGATGGGTCGCGTCGATCATCAGCGTGCTGGTGTCGAGTCCCTGAATCGCCGGAGCGAATGGCCGGTTTCTTGAAGCTGCAACGCGGTGCTTTACGGTGAGAATGAGGTGCGGGCCAGTCAATAATAGTCGTCGAAGATTGGTGCGAACGGCGGCAGCGAGGCCACCGGTCTGCAATCCTACGAACGGTTATTTCTTGTGCCCGATAGCGACGGACCGCATGGGCCGTTCGGCGGTAACCGCTTCTTTAAAAGCGGAATGAACCGGACAGGACTCGAAGCCCCTTCGGGATTCGAATGCTGGATGCCTATTTTTATTCCGATGCCGGTTCGTTGACGTGAAAGGCATGTGGAAGGCGAGCGCCATAGTCTCCACGCCGAAATTCATCTAACTTATTGAAAGTATTGGCGCACCCGGAGCGATTCGAACGCCCGACCCTCAGATTCGTAGTCTGATGCTCTATCCAGCTGAGCTACGGGTGCGTGGGGTGGCATTTAGCGACCCATGAGAGGCTTTGCAAGCGCAAAACCCTGATTTGAAGCCGGGTCCGGCGGTCGGGGCGAACTGCATCTGACACGCGGGTGGCAGCAGGCCGGTTTTCATCATTCCGACCGGCCCCAACCGCTTGGCCGGTTGTCCCAACCGACCCTGGCGCGGACCCGTCAGGCCGATTGCGACAACTGGTTCGGCAGAAGTTCACGGGGAAGGTGAATGACGAATTCCGTGCCGTCACCCCCGGTTCGGAGCAGTTCAAGACGACCGCCATGGCCGCGCACAAGCTCGGCCGCGATGGCGAGGCCCAGCCCAGTGCCGCCCTTGCGGGTGCCTGCCTGGAAAGGTTGGAACAAATGGTCGCGGGCGCGTTCGGGCAACCCCGGCCCGGTATCACCGACCCTGATCCACCATCCGGTATCTTCATCACCTGCGCCGATCTCGATCGTGCCGGGCTGCCGCGTGGCCTCGATCGCCTGATGGGCGTTGCGCACAAGATTGGTCAGCACCCGGTGCAATTGTTCATGATCGCCCCGGATCGACAGATTGGCGGGAACATCGGTCACGAACTCGACCCTGGTGTCGCCGGATGCGAGTTTTTCGCTTTCGACGACATCGCGCACCAGACTGGCCAGCATGAACCGGGTCATGGCGGGAGGGGGTTCTTCGGCCTTGCCAAAGGCGAGGGTGGATTCGCACAGATTGACCGCGCGGCTGATGGAATTGACCAGTTTGGGTGCCGCGCGTTTGACCATCGGATCGTCGCTATCCTCCATCCGGTCGGCGAAAAGCTGGGCTGTCGTCAGGATATTGCGCAGATCATGGCTGATCTTGGCGACAGCCGCGCCCAATTGCGCCAGGCGGTCTTTCTGACGCAGGGCGCTGGTAAGCTGGCGCTGCATGGTTTGCAAAGCGACCTCGGCATCATGAAGCTCGATGACGCGGGCGCGCGGTTCGATGAAACTGCGGGCGTCTTCGGGGGCATCGGCATAGGCGCTCATATGACTGACGACACGGCGGATGGGGGACACGATGAGCCGTTGCACCGCCAAAAATAACAGCAGAGCCGTGAGAATCGAAATCACCGCCGATAGCCCGAGTATTCTGATACCGTAGTTGATCATCGCCGCACGCAGCGGACCGGT
Source organism: Albidovulum sp. (assembly GCA_049663365.1). Lineage (GTDB taxonomy): Bacteria > Pseudomonadota > Alphaproteobacteria > Rhodobacterales > Rhodobacteraceae > Albidovulum. Next base: position 2,383 of record JBATDH010000207.1, read on the forward strand.
ATCCATCGTCACCTCGATCAGCAGCCCTGCCTGCCGGACCGGATCGCCGATCACGCGGATCATGCGGTCCTGCGGATCGAGGATGCACAAGACCGCATCGCGGATCAGTACCCAGGCCGGGGCATCGCGCAGATCGAAGCTGCGTTCAATGGGGGCGCGGATCGGCGAGGACAGGACCAGTTGGCGCACCTCATCGCGGCGCAAAACCACGTTGTAGACCTCGGCATTGGCCAAAAGCTCGCGTTCCAGGTTTTCGTCGATCATCCCGTCGGTGGCCAAAAGCGCGAGCGAGGCAATCTGCGCGCGTTCCAGTCGCGACAGGATATAGTCTTCGCGAAAGCGCGCGACCGAGGGCACGAAAATCAACACTTCAGCGAGCATGACAAACAGAGTTGTCAACAACAAGAACCGGCCTGAAAGCGTGTTAAGAAACATCCGTCGCCCCGTATTCGGCAAACCGGCACTTAAAAACGATGCCGATCCCTTGGCTTCCTTGAGCCCGTTATTGACTGGCGCAAGAATAGGCGTTTGAACCTGCTTGTTAAACCTCTGATATGCATCAATTGTGCAAAGACCCCCCGAACGGCCCAATTGCTGCCATTTGGGCACCTGCCGGGGTGAAAATTTTCGGCCGGGCGAGTTGACTCGGGTGCATCGCGGGTCTAAGAGCCGGGCTTCGAATGAATGTGGCCTTCGAATTCCTTGGATTTGGGCCACCCCTACCGGAGTTGCAGCCATGAAGCGCACTTTTCAACCTTCCAACCTCGTGCGCGCCCGCCGCCACGGCTTTCGCGCGCGGATGGCGACCAAGGGTGGGCGTCGCGTTCTGAACGCCCGTCGCGCCAAGGGCCGCAAATCCCTTTCGGCCTGAAGACACTCCTAAGGCAAACGGCATGAAACCGCCGGAGGCTCCCGTGCATGGCCAGAATGGCAGTGCGTCGGTGCTGCCTCCGGCGGTTGCCGTTTGCACCGTGCTGGCAAAGCGCCGCGATTTTTTGCTGGCGGCGAAAGCGCGGCGGCAAGGCATGTCGGGGTTTCTCTTGCAGGCACGCCACCGGCGCGAGGACGAGAGCGTGGACGCGTCGCTTCTCCGGATCGGCTATACCTGTTCGAAAAAGCTGGGCAATGCCGTGACCCGCAACCGGGCCAAACGCAGGCTCAGGGCGATTGCGCGCGACGTTTTGCCGTTGCATGGGCGGCAAGGCTGGGACTATGTTCTGGTCGGCCGCCCCGAAGCAACGGCAACCCGTGAATATGCGCAATTGCGGGGCGATCTGGTGGCGGCGCTGGCCAAAATCCATTCTGGCGCGACATGACCCCGCTGGCCCGGATCGTAGCCCTGCCGGTGCGCGCCTACCGGCTTTTGTTCAGCCCCTGGGTCGGGCATGGATGCCGGTATACCCCGACCTGCTCGGCCTATGCCTTGCAGGCGCTGGAAATTCATGGAGCGTTCAAGGGCAGTTGGCTTGCCATCGGGCGTGTGTGCCGGTGCCACCCCTGGGGCGGGGCCGGGTTCGACCCCGTACCAGACCGAAAGAACCGGAAGCCCGATGCTTGACGAAGGCGACGACATTCACCCCCTGTTCCACGGCGCACCAAAATCGACCGCGTTCCGCAAGCTGCGCAAGCGGATCGTGCGCCAGACCCGCGAGGCGATCGAGACCTATGGCATGGTCGAGCGCGGCGCGCGCTGGCTGGTATGCCTGTCGGGTGGCAAGGACAGCTATACGCTGCTGGCGGTATTGCATGAATTGCAATGGCGCGGTCTGTTGCCGGTGGATTTGCTGGCCTGCAATCTCGATCAGGGGCAGCCGGGGTTCCCCGCGACGGTCTTGCCGGAATTTCTGGCCGCCAAAGGCGTTGCGCACCGGATCGACTACCGTGACACCTATTCCATCGTCATGGACAAAATCCCGGCAGGGCAGACCTATTGCGCGCTGTGTTCGCGGCTTCGGCGCGGCAACCTTTACCGGATTGCCCGCGAAGAAGGCTGTTCGACCGTGGTTCTTGGCCATCACCGCGACGATATTCTTGAGACGTTCTTCATGAACCTTTTTCACGGCGGCAGATTGGCGGCGATGCCGCCGAAACTTCTGAACGAAGACGCGGATTTGTTTGTGTGCCGTCCTTTGGCCTTCGTCGCCGAGGCGGATTGCGAGAAATTCGCCCAAGCCATGAACTATCCGATAATCCCATGTGACCTATGCGGGTCGCAGGATGGATTGCAGCGCCAGCAGGTCAAGAAAATCCTGGATGACTGGGAGGCCCGCAGTCCCGGTCGCCGACAGGTGATGTTCCGGGCCCTGATGAATGCCCGACCGTCACATCTGCTTGATACCGCATTGTTTGATTTCGCAGGCCTTGCCGCCGGCGCGCATAGCACCGACGATTTTAGCGAAATTTCCCAATAAAGTATGTTTGCGTGTTAACGCGGCGGTCACAGTACCAGACTAGCGTCAGTGCGACGGGAACAGCGATTTGTCCCCATGCCCGGAGGCTGGCCTCATGCTCTTGCAAAGAACGACCGAGTCCATCGTCGCGGTGTCGCGGATTGTGATAAGGTCAAGACTGGCTGAACTTGTGGTTCTGGCCCCTGCCTTTGTGCTTGCGGGCCTTTGGTACGGGGCCGAAGGGCTGGTGATCGTGTCGGTCGCAGTTTTGCCGCTTGTCGTACTGGGCCAGCGCCGCGACCAGTTGCGCGCAGGAACGGATGACGATCAACGGCTGGATTATGTCACCGGGCTGCCACCACGTCAGGTGATCACCGCTGCATTGGACCGGGCTTTCGCCCTTGGCAAGATCAGCGGCCGCAAATCGGCCTGCCTGATCGTCAGTCTGGACGACACCCAACGACTGCTGGACGATTTTGGTCAGTCCGCCCATGACATGATCTTGCAAAAAACCGGCGAACGCATCGCCAGCCTGCTGCGTGAAACCGATTTGCTGGCCCGGCTGGAAGGGGATCGGTTCGCCCTGGCCCTGACGCCGACGCTGCGGATGGATCTTGAATCGGTCATTCAGATATCGGTGCGATTGAAATCCGCCGCCGCCGAGCCGATGAAGATTGACGCCCTGACCTATTACCCGTCGACATCGGTCGGCTTTTGTCTGGCCAGCCGGTCCCCCTTGCAAAGCGGCACTTCCATGCTGGGGGCGGCGGAACTCGCGCTTGAAGACGCGCGGCGCAACGGGCCGGGGGCAATCCGTGCCTATTCGCCGGAAATCCAGCATGCGGTCCATCAACGCGACAGCCTGCGCGAACGCGTCGGCGATGCGCTCGATAGCGGTGAAATCATCGCCTATTTCCAGCCCCAGCTATCGACCGATACCGGCGAAGTCACCGGCTTTGAGGCGCTGGCGCGCTGGAACCACCCGGAACGGAGCGTGCTGGCCCCTGCCGAATTCATGCCCACCATCATGAGCACCGGGCTTTCCGAACGGCTGAGCGAAGTGATGCTGGTGCAGGCCCTTGCCGCGCTGCGGTTCTGGGACAAGGGTGAAGATCGCGTCGCGACGGTTGCGGTGAATTTTTCGAAGGAAGAGCTGCGCAACCCGACACTGGTCGCCAAGCTGAAATGGGAACTCGACCGGTTCGACCTTGCGCCAAATCGCCTGACGGTGGAAATCCTCGAATCCGTGGTGGCAGATGCAGGCAATGACATGGTCGTAGAGAATATCAGCGCGCTGGCCCGGTTGGGCTGCCTGATTGATCTGGACGATTTCGGCACCGGTCATGCCTCTATTGCCAATATCCGCCGGTTTGCCGTCGATCGCATCAAGATCGACAAGACCTTTGTCACCAATGTGGACACCGACCCATCGCAGCAGAAAATCGTCTCGGCGGTATTGTCGATGGCCGAACGCCTGGGCCTGGCGACGGTGGCCGAGGGCGTGGAAAGCATCGGCGAACACGCGATTCTGTCCCAGCTTGGCTGCACCCATGTGCAGGGCTTTGTCATTGCCCAGCCGATGCCGATCGACGCGACGCGGGACTGGCTGGCGCGGCACCGCCTCAAACTGGCATCCACCCCGCGCATGAACCGACGCACTGGTTAAAGTATTCGTCTTGATCACGCCGGTTTTGGTTGTCATTTTTGATCTGACCCGGATTGCGGGCAAACCAAGACAGGCGCGCGCCGGGTATAGTTGCGTCTCACCCTTGACCTGGTGAACCGGATCAAGGGCAAAGCGCTGTAGGCGGTTCACCGATCCGGGTGCCGCACGCCAGGTTCCCACCCGATGGCGAATGGAAGGCGTCCCACCGATCCGGCGTGTTGCGCCTGGCATGGTCCGTTCTTGACCGAAAGGCCTTGACCTTTCGTCGCCCGTTCTGTTGAACCACCACTGACCTTGGCAGGACGGATGGTAAGTCCCTTATGGACGATCAGAACAAGAATCTCATACTCGCGACCGCACTTTCCTTTCTGGTGATCCTTGTATGGTTCACCCTGTTTGCGCCGCCGACCCCCGTCGCCGACCCCAATGCGCCTGTCGCTGACAGCCAGACGGTGGCAACACCGCCTGCCGAGACCGTCGCCCCTGCGGCCGCGGCCCCGTCCGAGGCGGCAGCCGCCGAAATCGCCACGGCACCGCGTATCCAGATCGACACCCCGCATCTTGAAGGGTCCATGTCACTGCTGGGCGGGCGCATCGACGATCTCTTGCTGAAAAAGTATCAGGTTTCACTGGCCCCCGGATCGCCCGATGTGCGGTTGCTGGCCCCGTTTGGCAGCACAGACCTGAAGGCCGCAAAGCCATATTATGCGGTTTACGGCTGGCTTCCTGCCGGCGGGCTCGATCCGTCGCTGGTGCCCGATCCGCGCACGCTTTGGCAACAGGAATCCGGGGGGGTCCTGTCGCCCGGCAAACCCGTCGCCATCAGATGGAACAACGGCGCGGGCCTTATTTTCCGGCGCACAATTGCGGTCGATGACGATTATCTTTTCACCATCACCCAAAGCGTCGAAAATACCACCGCCGCCACCGTGCGCATGGCCCCTTACGGCATTGTCGCCCGCCACGGCATCCCCGATGCCCGGCGTATCTATGTGCTGCACGAAGGTGTCGTGCGCCTGTCCGACGGCGAGTTGCAGGAAATCAAATACGCGGCCCTGCCCAAGCTTGACCCGGTCGACCGCGAAGGTCTGGCCGAGGTGACCGAGGTGGCCCATGACGGCTGGATCGGATTTACCGACAAATACTGGATGACCACCCTGGCCCCCGAACCGGGGCAGGCCTTCAAATCGGTGGCGAAATACGTGCCGGGGTCAGACATCTACCAGACCGAGGCGCGCCTGCCGGTGATGGAAATCGCCCCCGGTGCCAGCGCCGAGGCTGTCACGCGGCTTTTTGCCGGTGCCAAGGAATGGGAAGCCATCAAGCATTATCAAGATGATGTCGGTATCAACGGGTTTGTCGATTCCATCGACTGGGGCTGGTTCTTTTACCTGACCAAACCGATGTTTCGCCTGCTCCACTGGTTGCATGGCGTGATCGGCAACATGGGTTTCGCGATCATTGCGCTGACCTTCATCATCAAGGCGCTGGTCTTTCCGCTGGCGCGCAAATCCTACATCTCGATGGCCAAGATGAAGGAATTGCAGCCCGAGATGGAGGCGCTGAAGGAATCCGCCGGGGATGACCGCCAGAAGATGCAAAAAGGCATGATGGAGCTTTACAAGAAGAACAAGGTCAACCCGGCCTCGGGCTGTCTGCCGATATTGCTGCAAATCCCGATCTTCTTTTCGCTCTACAAGGTGATCTATGTCACGATCGAGCTGTATCACGCCCCCTTCGTCGGCTGGATCCGCGATCTGTCGGCCCCTGACCCGTCCTCGATCCTGAACCTTTTCGGGCTGTTGCCCTTTGCCGTGCCCGAACCGGGTTCGCTGTTTTTCATCCTGTCGCTGGGGGTCATGCCGATCCTTCTGGGCATCTCGATGTGGCTTCAGCAAAAGCTGAACCCGGCCCCGACCGACCCGACCCAGCAGATGATCTTTGCCTGGATGCCGTGGGTGTTCATGTTCATGCTGGGCAGTTTTGCGTCGGGTCTGGTGCTTTACTGGATCACCAACAACACCATCACCTTTCTGCAGCAGTACACGATCATGTCGATGCATGGCAAAAGGCCGGATATCTTCGACAATATCCGCAAAAGTTTCAAACGCGACAAGGCCGCCAAGAAATGACCGGAAAGCTGACCGCCATCTACCGGCATCCTTTGAAATCCCATGGGCGGGAGGCGTTGGAAACTGTCGCTCTCGCGGCGGGCCGCGAAATTCCCTGGGACCGGCATTGGGCCGTGGCCCATGATGCGGCAAAGCTGACCGAAGGTGCATGGAACCCTTGCGCGAATTTTTCGCACGGCTCCAAGGCCCCCGGATTGATGGCGATCAATGCCCGGCTGGACGAGGCCGAGGCCCGGCTGACACTAAATCATCCGGAACGGCCCGACCTGACGTTCCGCCCCGATGACCCGGATGACCAGACCCGGTTCATTGACTGGGTGCGCCCGATCTCTCCGACCGACCGGGCCCTGCCTGCGCGCATTTTCATAGTCAAGGGACGGTCGATGACCGATACCGATTACCCGTCAGTGTCGCTGATCGGGCTGGCGTCAAACCGTGCGCTTGGCGAATATATGGGCGTGGAACTGTCGCCCTTGCGCTGGCGGGGAAATTTCTGGATCGAACATCTGCGACCCTTCGAGGAACGCGAATGGATTGGCCATGAAATACGCCTGGGCGAGGCCGTGCTTTGGGTCGAGGAACCCAAGATCCGCTGCCTGGCGACCACTGCCAACCCCGCCACAGGCCAGCGCGACGCAGACACGCTGAGGGCGCTGAACGCGATGTTCGGGCATCAGGAATTCGGCGTTTACGCCAAGGTGATCAAGGGCGGCAACGTGCGTGTCGGCGACCGTCTGGAACCGGTCTAGTGCAGGTTGCATTCCCTCTCGCGCCAGAGCCGGACTTTGCGCTACGTGAAAAGGGCAGGCTCTTGTTTGCCGGACCGGTGGACTTTCTCAAAGGCGTGGTAGCCTTGGACGGGTTGCCGCCGGCAGACCGGCTGGAGGTCTGCTTTGCCGGTCGTTCCAATGTTGGCAAGTCGAGCCTGATAAACGCGCTGACTGGCCGAAAGGCGCTTGCCCGTGCCTCCAACACGCCGGGCAGGACGCAGGAGATCAACTATTTCACCGCTGGTCCCGATCACTATCTGGTCGATCTGCCCGGCTATGGTTTCGCCGAGGCACCCGTCGCGGTGGTCGAAAAATGGCAACGCCTGCTGCGCGCCTACCTCGCCGGGCGGCAGACTTTGCGCCGCGCCTTCGTGCTGATCGACACCCGGCACGGGGTCAAGGCGGTCGATGATGAAATCATGACCCTGCTGGACAAGTCCGCCGTCGCCTTTCAGGTGGTGTTGACCAAGGCGGACAAGGTCAAAACCTCTGACCATGCGCGAATACTGACGCAAGTCCGGACCGCTTTGCAAAAACACCCCGCAGCCTATCCGGAAATTGTGCTGACCTCTGCCGAAAAAGGCGACGGGATCGAAACCCTCAGGGCAATTATCGCATCGCTGGAATAGCGGCCTTCGACGCCCCCGTTGATTGTTGTGATCCATGCCCTCCGTATCGGTCAAAATGCAGGGTTGCAGCCGCATTTGCTTGCAATATTATTCTTGCGCGGTCCGGCGCTGATCCGGGTTGATGACCTTGGCGCAGTCCGGCAAGTGGCCTACAAAGACCCACAAAGGAACCCCGATGAGAAAGCAAGACATGAACCGTGACTGGATCGCCACCGCCCGCACCCTGTCCGAGGCGCTGCCCTATCTGCAACGTTTCAGCGGGGCGATTGTCGTCATCAAATTCGGCGGCAACGCCATGGGCGACGAAGACGCGATGGCCGAATTCGCTCGTGATATCGTGCTGATGCGGCAGGTCGGCGTCAATCCGGTCGTGGTCCATGGCGGCGGCCCGATGATCAACGAGATGCTTGGCCGGTTGGGTATCAAGTCGGAATTTGTGCGCGGCAAGAGGGTGACCGACAAGGCCACGGTCGAGGTCGTGGAAATGGTGCTGACCGGTCTGGTCAACAAACGCATCGTGCAGGCGATCATGGACGAAGGTGGCCGCGCCGTCGGGCTTTCGGGCAAGGACGATGACATGATGGTCTGTGTCGCCGACGACCCCGAACTCGGGTTTGTCGGCAAGGTGGTTGAAATGAACGTGCAGGTGCTGCGCGACCTTTTCAACGCCGGGATCATCCCCGTCGTGGCCCCGGTGGCGACGGGCATGGCCGAAAACGAGACCTTCAACGTCAATGGCGATACCGCGGCGGGGGCGATTGCCGGGGCACTGAAGGCCGACCGGTTGCTGCTCTTGACCGATGTATCGGGCGTGAAGGACGAAACCGGCACCGTGTTGACCGAAATCACCCCCGAGCAGGTCCGCGAGATGACCGCAAGCGGTGTGATTGCGGGCGGCATGATCCCCAAGACGGAAACCGCACTGGCGGCATTGGAGCAGGGCGTGCGCGCGGTTTCCATTCTGGACGGACGCCTGCCGAATGCCTCACTTTTGGAATTGTTCACCGAACATGGCGCGGGCTCGATGATCCGGTCGACCGCTTCGCGGATGAAGCCGCGACACAAGTGACGTCGCTGGCAGATATCGCCGCCCAGTCAGAACTGCATCACCTCGCGGTGTTTGGGGCGTTTCATACGGAAACGGCCGACAATTTGCCCGACGGCACAGGTACTTTGGTCCTGTTCGGGCCGGCAGAGCCGGGCTTCTGGCCGCATGTGACAGCCGCGCCGGAATGGCGCGATCGTGCCGCCGACCCGCTGGACCGTTGGTCGGTGCGGACCATTGGCGACGTCGCCCGCGCATGTGGCGGTCACGCGCTTTTCCCCTCCGATGGTCCGCCCTATTGGCCGTTTTACCAATGGGCCATCCGCAGCGGTCGCGCCTTCGCGTCGCCCGTCACATTGCTGGTGCATGATCAGGCGGGGCTGTTCGTTTCCTATCGCGGCGCCATTGCGCTGCCCGAAAGGCTTGCGCTGCCCGCGCCATCGTCGCAGTCCCCTTGCGATACATGTGCCGACAAACCCTGCCTTGCCGCCTGCCCCGTCGGCGCACTTGCGGGCAAGGGATATGATGTCCCCGCGTGCCACAGGTTTCTGGACAGTGCCGACGGCCAAGGCTGTCTTTCTTTGGGCTGCGGTGTTCGTCGCGCTTGCCCCTTGTCCCAAGCCTATGGCAGGCTGGCGCAGCAATCCGCCTATCACATGGGACAGTTTCACAAATGACACCAGCAGGACACCGCCGCCTGATCCTCACCCGGCACGCAAAATCCGCCTGGGACGAACCCGCAACAGAGGATCATGAGCGCTGCTTGAACCCGCGCGGACGGCGCGCGGCGCTGGAGCTGGGCGAGTGGCTGCATTCACGCGGCTATGAACCGGACGAGGTTCTGTGTTCAACCGCGCAGCGAACCCGTGAAACCTGGCAAACAGTGGCGATGGCCCCCCTGGAAGTCACCCCGAAGATCACCTATCTGGATGCGCTGTATCAGGCGTCGGCGGATGTCATGCTGAAACACCTGACCAGGGCGACGGGTGACTGCGTGATGATGATCGGCCACAATCCGGGTATCGCCGAACTGGCGGCAAGGCTTTGTGCCAAACCGCCGGTTCACCCGAGTTTCCAGCGCTACCCAAGCGCCGCCACACTTGTCATCGACTTTCAGATCGATCGCTGGGCGGACCTGCAGGCGTCAACAGGCAGCACGCTTGACTTCTTTGTACCGGGCGGCAAGAGGTAACGACGCTTCGTCGCGCGCCCGATGTTTTGGGCAACGTTGACCCATTCGGTTTGACAGCGCCATGTGTGGCCGTCGTTTCAAACAGTTGGCGATCCCGGGACGACTCGAACGCCCAACATCCTGATTAGAAGTCAGGTGCTCTATCCAGTTGAGCTACGGGACCGTTACTTTCAGTTTACCGGTTCGTTCGGGCAACGTGCAAGGCCGGGTTTGCGTGAAACATCCATCCTGCTGCGCCCTTCGACACAACTAATGCGTCCAGGCACCCTTGCGGTTGGTGGCGAAATTCTCGCCATAGCCGCCGGGGCGGATATTGGCCTTGCGGGTATGGGGTTCGGTCACGACATAGTCGAGCCCCTTGTCGCGGGCATAAGCCTCGGCAGCCGCACGCGTGTCAAAGCGCAACCGCACCTGCGACTGCGTGTCGCCTGAACTGGTCCAGCCCATCAGCGGGTCGGTTTCACGCGCTTCGGCGGGGGCGAATTCCAGCACCCATTGATGGGTCTTCGCGGTTCCCGACTGCATTGCGGTTCGGGCAGGCTGATAGATGCGCGCGTGCATGGGCATTCTCCGATCATCGTCAGGCCTCTTATCCTGAAACTGCGCCTCCAGTGCAAGGTCTTTGACGCGGGGCTCGCGGCGTGCCGAAAGGCCGGTGTCAGCAATTGCCGCCATATGTCTCGGCCCGATACCGCATTGCCCTTGAACCAGAACAAAAACGGATCAAATTGGGGGTAACCCTGAGGGAATCGCTTATGCCGCACAATAACACCAATGCCCCGGCCCCCCGGCCCGAGGTTCTGACCCGCCCCAAGCTGGAAGGCGGCAGGCGTTTTGTCATGCAGACCGAATACTCCGCCGCCGGCGATCAGCCGACCGCGATCCGCGAAATCAGCGACGCGGTTCTGGCGGGCGAACGCGATCAGGTTCTGCTGGGCGCCACCGGCACCGGCAAGACCTTCACCATGGCGCGGGTGATCGAGGAAACCCAGCGCCCGGCGATCATCCTGGCCCCCAACAAGACGCTGGCCGCCCAGCTTTACGGCGAGTTCAAGGGGTTTTTCCCCGACAATGCCGTCGAATATTTCGTCAGCTACTACGATTACTACCAGCCCGAAGCCTATGTGCCCCGCACCGATACCTTCATTGAAAAGGAATCCCAGATCAACGAACAGATCGACCGGATGCGCCACTCGGCCACCCGCGCGCTTCTGGAACGCGACGACGTGATCATCGTCGCCTCGGTATCGTGCATCTACGGCATCGGCTCGGTCGAGACCTATTCGGCGATGACCCAGGATTTGGCCGTCGGCGGTTCTTATGATCAGCGCAAGGTGATGGCCGATCTCATCGCCCAGGCCTACCGGCGCAATGATCAGGCGTTTTCGCGCGGCTCGTTCCGGGTGCGCGGCGATAGTCTGGAACTTTGGCCCGCCCACCTCGAAGACCGCGCCTGGCGGTTTTCATTCTTCGGCAACGACCTCGAATCCATCACCGAATTCGATCCCCTAACCGGTTCAAAAACCGATACTTTCGAAAATATCAGAATTTACGCAAATTCCCACTACGTCACCCCGCGCCCGACGCTCAATCAGGCGATTCAGGGCATCCGCAAGGAGCTGATCCTGCGCCTGAAACAGCTTCGCGACGACGGCAAACTGCTTGAAGCGCAGCGGCTTGAACAGCGCTGCAACTTCGATTTGGAGATGCTCGAGGCCACCGGCGTCTGCGCCGGGATCGAAAACTATTCGCGCTACCTCACCGGTCGCGCGCCGGGTGAGCCGCCGCCGACGCTCTTCGAGTTCATCCCCGACCACGCCATCGTCTTTGCCGATGAATCCCACGTGTCCGTCCCCCAGATCGGCGGCATGTACAAGGGCGACTACCGGCGCAAGTTCACCCTGGCCGAACACGGCTTCCGGCTGCCCTCCTGCATGGATAACCGGCCGCTGAAGTTCGAGGAATGGGACGCCATGCGCCCGCAATCGGTGTTCGTCTCGGCCACCCCCGCCAAGTGGGAAATGGAGCAAACCGGCGGCGTCTTCACCGAACAGGTGATCCGCCCCACCGGCCTGATTGATCCGGCCATCGAAATCCGCCCGGTGTCGATGCAGGTCGATGACCTGCTGGACGAGGTGCGTAAAGTTGCCGCCAAGGGTTTCCGCACCCTTGTCACCACCCTGACCAAACGCATGGCCGAGGATCTGACCGAATATCTGCACGAACAGGGCATCCGCGTGCGCTACATGCATTCCGATATCGACACGCTGGAACGGATCGAGATCCTGCGCGACCTGCGGCTCGGCGCCTTTGACGTGCTCGTCGGCATCAACCTGTTGCGCGAAGGGCTGGATATCCCCGAATGCGGGCTGGTGGCGATACTGGATGCGGATAAAGAGGGCTTCCTGCGCTCGGAAACCTCGCTGATCCAGACCATCGGGCGGGCCGCGCGCAACGTCGAGGGCCGGGTGATCATGTATGCCGACCGGATCACCGGCAGCATGGAACGCGCCATCCGGGAAACCGACCGGCGGCGCGAAAAGCAGGTGGCCTATAACGAGGCCCACGGCATCACCCCGGCGACGGTGCAGAAAAATGTCGAGGATGTGCTGTCGGGCCT
>JBATDH010000208.1:0-5968 GCA_049663365.1 Albidovulum sp.
GTGAAACAATCCTGAAACGCAACCTTGAATTGATCATGGGGTAGAAAATGGTTCATTTTCCCCTAATGTGCCTTAGTGATTCGGCGTATTTGGTTTTTTCAGGCAATCTATAAGCTCCAGTATCGGCCAAATATTGCTGGTTGCTGGCATGGCTTCAAGGGGGGATAGGGTCATGGCAAACCGAGGGCATACGACGCTTGCGCCCATCAGCGCATCAGAGATCGCGTTACGGGGCGGGTTGCGGATTGCCATTCCGTCCTGGCGTTCGGTCGGCCTTCCTCTGTGTCCGGAGCCACCGTCAGAAGCAACGCTGTCGCGCGAGGAAATCCAGTACCTGTTCCAGGGCGATTTCAAAGCCAACGCCAAGCGGAAATCGACCCTTACCCGGCGTGAAGAACAGGAAAAATCGCTGGCCCTGCGGCTGCGCCGGGCGCTTTATCCCGATGCGAGCCGGGCCTGGAGCCATTAAAGCGGTTCTTGGATTCAATCTGAAGCGGATTGAAGACAAACCAGGACAGGCTGTAACCTTCGCGTCGTCAGATTTGTGATTGGCTGTCGCCGAATACCGTGCTGAAAGTCTTCGACAGGGCCTCATCGACATCGGCCAGGGACGCTGCCAACCCCAGATCGGCAAGACTGGTCACGCCATGCCCCTGGATGCCACAAGGCACGATACTGTCAAAATGCGACAGGTCCGGCGTAATGTTGATGGAAATGCCGTGGAACGAAATCCACTTCCTGATCTTGACGCCGATGGCGGCGATCTTGTCCTCGCGCATCCCGGTGGACCGGTCACTGGTCTTGTCCGGCCGGACCACCCAAACCCCGACGCGACCCTCCCGCCTTTCGCCCTTGACGCCGAATTCGGCAAGCGTGGCGATGATCCATGCCTCGAGGTTGGTGACAAAGGCGCGAACGTCGCGCCCGCGGCGGTTCAGATCGAGCATCACATAGACAACCCGCTGCCCAGGCCCGTGGTAGGTATACTGCCCGCCGCGGCGCGCCTCGAATACCGGGAACCGGTCCGGGTCGATCAGGTCCTGGCGTTTGGCCGATGTGCCGGCGGTGTAAAGGGGGGGATGTTCCAACATCCAGATCAACTCGGGTTCCCGGCTCGCGCCAATGGCCGCAACGCGGTCCTCCATCAGCTCAAGCGCTGTTTCATAAGGCACCAGTCCTGGGCTGATCTTCCATTCAATCACGTCGCTATCACCCTATTTGGCTGCAAATCTTGGTCGCGGCCCATCCCGACGCCCGCCAAGTACAATGTCCCGGTGGACAATGACAGCATGTTTGATGATGAAACGGCCTCCTGGCGGCTTCAATTTCACGGTTGGCCACATGTCTTTTCCACTACCAACCGGTTTCGAATTTCCGGTTCCGCCCAAAAATGCACTTCACTTCGACGAAACCCTCGGCTAAGAAGCGCCCACCTCAACTATGGGCCAGTGAACCCATGGAAAAGTGCGGTCGTGGCGGAATTGGTAGACGCGCAGCGTTGAGGTCGCTGTGGGCTAACCCCCGTGGAAGTTCGAGTCTTCTCGACCGCACCATCTCACTATTTTGATTGTTGAATCCTGCTAACACCTTGAAAGGTAAGGCGGTTTTTATAGTTCGATAACCGCTTTCCCGTGAGTATCGCAGGGGCTCTGAAAATGCCAGTCGAAGCACTGTTTGCTTGAGCAGCAGGCTGCCATTTTCGTATATATTCCAAGGCTTTGCCAGAAATTCGAGCGATAGTTCGATAAACTCTTCGAACCTGCCTCGCGGCGGCACTGTTTTGGCCGCTCTTTCGGTGAGTAGAATCCTTTCGCGCTCCAGCTTCGATATGCGGCCTTCATAGGCCGACACAACAGACGGGCTAGAGGCATCGACGATCCTGTCGAGCAGACCCTCGATTTGCTTTTCAAGCTCTGACAGTTGCCTTGCAATCGTTTCCTTGGCGTTATGTGCTTCGGCTAGACGCATGTCCCAGGCGTCCTTGAACATCGCCTTGGCCAGTTCAAAGAGCTGCTTTGTCGGCTGGAGGCTTTGAAGCACTTCTGCAAAGCCGTCCTCGATCTTGCCGCGCGAGATCGACTTGCGCTTAGACGGGCAGCCTCGCGTGTCGCAGAGATAATACGCATAGTGACGACGGCACGTCTAGCCCGTCGAGGTAGGACTGATACCGCTCGACATCGACAGAAAGAACGCGCTGCGCTGAAGAGGCGAAATTTTCCGACAGGCTTGTTGTGCCAGTTTTGTTGAGTTCGTCTTTCATCGTCTTTCCTTTCATGGACAGCGCGAACGATGTCCTAATCCTAAGTATACAACTTTTAGTTGTAACCTTGCAAAAAGTGCCTAGATGTTGCGTCCCTTGCAGGAGCAGTCTTGGCCAATGTTTCTTCGAGTCGGAGCTTGAACAGCGTCGGTCTGGTCAGATCTGCGGAATGACAAGCGGGCGATTTTCAGCGCCGCAGCCCATGCCCAGAAGGCAGCGGATTTCTTGAACGGCCTGCAACAGAAAGCCGAACAGCAGGAAGGAGTCGCCGCGTAAGCGGCAGCTCTGCCCGTAGATGAACAAAAAATTCGCGCCCGCATTGGCGGGCGCGGGACAATTTGCCCATCAGATGATACGCAAATTAAGCAGAATGAATATCGATTGATATACACAGATAGCTAATTTCGCCCCTGCCGAGGCGCTGCTTCAAACCTCAAACAGCTCCTGATATATGGCCTCGACTTGCCCAACTTCCTCTTGCGACAGCGGTGCGAATTCTTTTTCTTGTGCCCTCTTAGACAACAAGCCACCATTCTGTTTGAGAAAGCTGAATAGCAAATCCACCGTTGACGCGGGCATCTCGATCATCGCTTCAACGCGGGATTTGAAGCGGTCATACCTCTCAAGATACGCAGCCTCTTCCGGCAAATCATTCTCGATAGTTTTCTGAACGCATTCGAACAGGAACTCGGCATGCGGTGTGGCGTCAAAATACTTATAGAAATCATCGGTGTCATTGATGACGCGCACATTCATCTTCTCTGTCGGCTCCCATTCGACGACTGGCAAGAGGCGTTGCGAGTAGCTTTCAAGAACGCGGCGGTAATCATCTATCCGTTCCAGAATGGCCGACGAAACGGGAAACACAATTCCTGTCGGGTTGAAGCCGCGTGCGCTCAGAACGTGGTGGATCAGATAGCGGTGAATCCGCCCGTTGCCGTCCTCAAACGGGTGGATATAGACAAAGCCAAACGCAAGCACAGAGGCCGCAATGACGGGATCGATCCCGCCCGCATAGTTGCGATCAAAATCGATCATGCCATGAACGAGGGATGGCAACGCTTCATGGCGTGCGCTTATATGATCGGGAAGCGGCATGCGCGTGTCCTGCTCATGCTCGCCGACAAAGCCGCCTTCATCGCGGAAACCAAGGCGGATGAATCGCTCTTCTCCGATCACGATACGCTGCAAGCGTAGGAATTCATCTTTGTCGAGCGGTTGCTTGCCTGCTTCGCCGATGGCTTTGCCCCAACGCTGTATGCGGCTGTGCGGCGGCGCTTCGCCTTCGATGGCGTAGCTTGATTTAGAATCTTTCAGCAGCAGAAACGCAGCGGTGCGCGCCAGAATTCCCGCTGAAATCTTGCCGATGACAGCACGAGCCTGTTGATCCAGCTTGGCGGCTACAAACCGATCAAGCTTGTCGGTGCGCCGCACAAGCGGACAGAAGTCAGGTGTTCCTGGGAGGTTATTGCGCACGCGGTGGCGGGTCGATGTTTCTCCTTTGACCGCCCATTGAAGTTTAGGGTCAACGATATCGGCATAGGTGCCTGTTTTGGCATCGGGAAGGTCAAGCGCACGATCCAGCAGCCATTCATAGAGAAACCACAAGCGGCGCATATAGGCGCTGGTCGGTTTTGCGGCGACGATGGTTGCAAGCTCCGCAGCATCCATTGCAAGGAACAGACGTTTCAAGATGGCAAGATCAAGACCTTCATATTTCAGCGCAAAGACAAGATGGCCTTCAAGCGAAGCGTGCGGTTCATGACGCGGGGTGTATATGCGCCAGCCGCCTTCCTCGTATATTTTGTGACGTTGACCTATCGCACAAAGCGCAAGCGGCAGCGGCACCTTGAGATCGTAGGCGTCGATGAGAGCGGCATACCCGACCGGCAAAGCTTGCTCTGGGAGCCTGCTTTCCTGAAAAATGCTTACTGGTTCTGAAAAACACTTACTTTCCATACCTCTCCGTGACACTCGCTTCCTGCCCTTGATTTCCAGTTCACAAACCTCATTCTCTCATGAAAATCGGTTACTTTCAATGAAAATCGTAGTAAAAATCCGCATTCTTGTGAAAATCGGTTACATAAAGCCGTATGCTAGCCAATGGGGCTAGCCTGGCTGGGGCGTCCATCGACGTTTGTAGCTTCGCGCGCGCGCGATGTTGGCAAGGGATGCCAGGATATTGCGGCGTTCCTGCGAGGCGGGTTCGGCCTCTGTCAGCAGCAGGGTGAGCAACTGGTGCAACTCTCCGAGTTCCTGATCCGTGAGCCCGTTTAGCTCGCTCTGTGTGATGATCGTGTTCATGTGAACCTCCTTTTCCGTTTTCGGCCTGGCCTTTCCAGGTCGTTTCGGGAGCGGGAGATGCTTCGAAGGCTCAATGGACACCTTCTTAGGGCGCAACAGCGTGAAGCAGGCAGCCTTGCCGCCTTGTGCATTGCCAGAGCCTTCTATGCCAGAACTGATCTCGGATGACCTGAAAGACAGCGCCACGGGAAAGCCAAAGGGTCAATTGGATGCGGGAGAACGCAGGTTTCGTGCTGAACCGCGATGAATCAGACCTTTCCCTCGGAGTTGCCTCGTTCTTAACCGCCTGACTTCCTGACCGAACGCGGTCAGCCATCAATATCCTGCCCGCACCACTTCGGCGGTGCCGAACCGTGTTGGATATGACGGCAGACCTTCTCCGTCCGCTCTTTCGGAATGGCGTAACGAGCCAACCCCAAGACAAAGGAGAAAACATCATGGCACGCAACAACCAAAAACCAGCCTCTCAACCGCACCAAGCGCCAGACTTTCTGGCGTGGCACGTCACAGACAAAGGCGAGAAATCGTTCTGGAACAAGGTCGGCGCAGCATGGGCGCACAAGGACAGAAAGGGCTTCACGCTCCAGCTAGAAACCGTGCCCATCAACGGACGCATCGTCCTTCGCCAACCACTCGACGAGCCTGTAGAAAGCCAAAATCAGGCAGAAAAGAAGGGGGCGTAACATGACCAAGCCACTCACACCCTTCGGCGGCTACCACGCAGGACATCCATGGTACTTTCGCTTGGGCGGCGCGATCCCGTCGCCCAAGCAGATCAAGGCCGAGGTCGAATCCAAGGATTATCGCGGATATCTGGCAGGCGACATCGATGCCGCCGCCGCGAAATCCGAACCACAACGCTCTGAATCCCTCAGAGCCTTGCGTGAACATGTTCTCAAGGACTTACGCAAAGACCTGTCGCGTTACCGCGAATGCGCCTGTGAACTTCGCCGTTTCAGGCGCGCAGGCGAGGAAGACGAGAGACCGCTCACGTGCAACATCTACACAGCGATCAGCCTCAAGAGTTCGCACCTGACGAACGGCTTTGCCAATCTTCGAACCATCGATGATGCCCTGACGGTTCAGGGCGATTTGTTCGGGTTCTGACGAGTAGCTTAAAGCCGCCCCACGCGGGGCGGCTTTAGTTCATGCGCTCCGGCGCGACTGAATACAGACAATCGAACGCTGGATCATCAACCACGACAAAGCGGATATCAAAATCCGCCGCAGCGTTGTGGCTTTCCATCATGTAGCGCCAGACCTGATGCCAGTGAACGCACGCGGCCAACGAGGGTCTTGACGCCATGCGGTCTTCGGCGACACCAATCGGCGAAGGATGTCCACAGCGCCCGCAGGCTGACTCAAGCCGCTTTGCTGCGTCATATACGCGGCGCGGTACATACG
>JBATDH010000209.1:0-7598 GCA_049663365.1 Albidovulum sp.
TCTCGATCGTGGCCATGTCGCGGATGCCGCCGCCAAGCTGGGCGGGCACCGTGATGCGGGCAAGGATCGCCTCGACCGCCGCCGCGTTGACCGGGGCACCGGCGAAGGCACCGTTCAGATCCACCAGATGCAGCCATTGGCAGCCCGCCGCCTCGAATTCCGCCGCCTGCGTCGCCGGGTCGTCACCAAAAACAGTGGCCTTGTCCATTTCGCCATGCACCAGCCTTACGCATTGGCCGTCCTTCAGGTCGATGGCGGGGTAAAGGATCATGGCGGGCTCCGGTTCGGGGATGATGCCTCATGCCATAGCCGGCGGGGCATGGCAACGTGACGTAACGCTGGACGGGGGATGGGTGATTCGGGGATGATGGCGCGCGACTGTCAGGGAGGTAAAGGCCATGAAGACACTTCTTTTTGCGACCGCGCTGGTTTTTGCGGCGGGGGCGGCGATGGCCGACCCGATCGAGGGGCGGTGGCAGACCAAACCCGATGACAACGGCAAATTCGGTTTCGTCGACATGGCACCCTGCGGGACCAAGTTCTGCGGGGTTCTGGTCAAAGCCTTCGACAGTTCGGGGGCGGAAACGCCGTCAGACAATATCGGCAAGCAGATCGTCTGGGACATGGCCCCGTCAGGCGGGGGTAGCTATAGTGGCGGCAAAGTCTGGGCACCGGACCGCAACAAGACCTATAAAGGGAAAATGCAGTTGTCGGGCGATGATCTGGCGGTTTCCGGCTGTGTCCTTGGCGGCGTGATCTGCCGTGCTTCGGACTGGAAGCGGGTGAAATGACGCGACCAGCCATGTCTTGCTGCGCGGTGTGGCGACGTGCCGCAATGTGTTGAACTGGCGGAGGGGCGGTTGAGCTCCCCTTTTTGCTGCGCTGTGGCCGGGTGGTTCATGTTGTCGACAAGACCGGCACATCGGTTGTGACACGACCTATGGGGCGCGACCTGCCCCGGAAACTGCCGCCGTCGAGATAGCCTATTTCTTTTCGGGTCTCGAACTCGTCGGCTGATTTTTCCGCCTCAGGGCCAAAACCTCAAAAATGTTCCGTCAGGGAATTCCAGGGGACCGCAACCCGATTTCATCAAAGTCCGCTTCCATCCGGGAGCGGGCCTTTTTATCGGGGCAATTCGTGAGTTGTGCCTTCAGACGGTCAAAGCGGGTTCGAAGGCTTGCTTTTTCAGCGCCTCTGCAATCATTCCATGGTCGCCCTTGCAGGCCCATGACCAAGGCGTAATAACCGATGAAATGGGCATGACCGCCTGCTTCAAGATACCGCAGATAGGCAACATCAGCGCCCAATCCGATCAACTCTTCAGCGGAATGGATGCCAGCGAGGGCATAACCGGCGTCGGAGGCCGGGCCAAGATTGCGAATGGCTGATACGGGTCGTTTCATCGGATCCTTTGACAGGCACCCGCTCTAGTGGGTTCAAATGCCGTAAAAAAGACCTGTGGCGTCCCACATCCACGCCAGATGTCTTAAAACGCGGCCCAGTCGGTGATCTGGGTCGTCTGGGCGGATGTTTCCGTATCCGCGCCGGATTGTTGTTGTGTCGTCTTAGGGGTCTCAGCCTGCTGCTGGAGACCGCGTTGACGGGAAAGCCCTGTGCGCTGCTGCGGCACAGAATTGTCACCCATCTGTTTCGACCCGTTCATCGAACTTTTCCTTTCGGACACGGAAAATCAGAAAAAAACCGCGCCTCTTTACATAAGGTTACCAACTTCACACTTCACGGTGGCTTTGGCCGGGCGCATTTATTGCCGATGCCTTGCACCGTCAATAGAGCTTGCGGTGATTCTTCGATCCGCTCAAGAGACTGGGCGGAATCGTGCTCTATTGCGCGCCATTGGCGCAACACTCATGGGGTGGAAATCCGAAAAAGGCTTGGTTTGCGAAACAAAGAAACGTGTGTGATGAGCCGGTGGTTCAGCTAAAAATTGAAATTTGGTAAACGGCGCTGAAAAATATCCAATCAATCCTCAAAAGCAGCCGCCAATGGTGCTGGCAGGTCGAATTCCGTCAATGCCTGTTTTCTGGCCTCGGCGGACATTTTCCTCGCGGTCCTGGCAACAATCTTTGCCAACGCCTCGGGGGTCTTGTCTGCGGCAAAAGGCAGGAAATACCAGCGCAAAAAGGTGAAACAGGCGACATCTTCCAATACCTGAACTTCGGGGTCACGTTTGATGCCTTCCTTGCGCAGCATGGTCCCCGCGCGGGTGATGTCGGCAGGGTCATAGCCGTTGTCGGCCATGATCTCGGCCACGCGGCGTGCATGGAAGGCCGCCAGATCGGATCGCCATTGCAGATAGCCGACCCGGCCTTCCGGGTAGGATGCGCGCGGCGAGGTCCACCTTTCGATATGCTGCCCGCGTACCGCTATTGCCAATATTTCCGAGGCTTCAGGAAACAGGCGGGAAAGCTCGCTGCTCATCCTTTCGCCGTACAAAAGCGCTGCCGGACGCCCTTCGCTGCGGTCCGGGTCGGCACTATTTGCCGCGTCAATGGCAGCCAGTGTTTTGGCAAGGCAGGGCATTTGCGATGTCCTCGGGCTGGTTCGGCAAGGTTCGAAACCCTATAGGCCAGCTTTGGACATAACACTATAGCGCAACATGCGACATGCCGGTGCAACCGGCTGCCAGCATGGCGTTCTATCTTGCGGCTTCTGCGGTCCTGCCAGGGACCAGAACGGTGCGCTTCATGCTTTCGATCGACACCACCGTTGCATCCTGGCCCGCGCGTTCGACAAGTTGGCCGAGCGTCGGCCGCGTGTCGAAGATCAACTCATCGACGGTCCTGCCGTCGCGGGTGACTTTGACGCTGTATTCCGTCAATGCCTGCACAGCCAGACGCCTGCGTTCGCGCAACGAATCTTGCAGGTTCCGCTGCCTGGCGCGGCCAATGAAATCATATCTGTCAAAGTTATCCGTCATCACCCAAGCCCTCACTACACCACAGTCGGCCCTACCGACGACCTGAATTTAGCCGCGGCGAAAGGATTGTGGCAAGTTTAAGGCAGAAAGCGGATCGAAATTGAGGCGGACAGGCGCAATAACCGGATGTAATCAATAGAAAAGCCGGGGACTGTTGCGCCTATTGTCGAAAACCTTCGGCGTTAACCAGATCGAAAGGATTCGCCCTGCGACTCCTGGTTTCATTCCGCGGCCAGCAACAGCCGCGCCCTTTGCCGCAGGCTTTTTTGCTTCATCATGATCGAGACGACGTAGAAATCTGGCCCGACCCGCGCAACCAGTTCGCCCAGTGTCGGGGTTTTATCAAACATCTCTTCTTGGGTGTTTTTTCCGTCGCGGGTCACCGTGACGCAACAATGAGATATCTTCGCCACCGCCCGGCGCCGTCCATCACGTGCACGTGACATCAGGCGCCGACCGGTTTCGGTTGACAAACGATTGATCAGGTCATCGGAAATAGTCATAGCTTGCCCCGTTCGCGCCGATATGAGCGTATCGGCACGATGTCCATTTTTGCGATTTTTACTGACAGAACGCTTAATCGTAACAGCCCATACACTTGCTAGAACGGGCAACGCTGGCAGTCAACAATCCAACTTTCCGATGGGGTGGAGACGCCGAAAACACGCCGACGACGGGGGAAATCCGCCGACCTTGGGAGGTAGGTTGTGGATAAGATTCTGGCGACAGGTTCTGACAAAGCTTTCAGGTGCCAGCGCAGGCCGATATAATGATCAGCCAACGCCGGGAGAAGAAAACATGATCATATATGGAATCGCAACCTGCGACAGTTGCAAGAAGGCATTGAAAGCCATTGAGGCGGCCAATCACCCGGTAAGCTTTCGCGATGTCAGAGCCGATCCGCTTAGCGCGGTCGAGCGGGACCGATTTATCGACGCTTTCGGCGATCGGATCGTGAACCGTGCGTCAACGACATGGCGGGGACTATCGGACTGGCTGAAGGCATCAGGGGCAGATGCCCAGTTGGCGGCCCATCCAACCTTGATGAAACGACCGGTCATTGATACCGGCGATGCCCTCTTGCTGGGGTGGGGGCCCGAGGTGCAAGAGGCTGTGTTGAAATAGGAACGGCCCGCCATGCGGCGCGCCGACCAATGTATCTGGGCCGGCTGAGCTCGGTTCAGAGGAGCTTCAAATCGCCTGCCGAGGAACGGCCGTCACGGCCCTCTTGCATTTCGAATGAAACCTTCTGATTGTCGTTCAGTGTGGTCAACCCCGCCCGCTCTACCGCGGAAATATGCACAAAAATGTCGTTTCCGCCGCCATCCGGGGCGATAAAGCCGAAGCCTTTGGTAGAGTTGAACCACTTAACGGTGCCCGTCGCCATGCCTATCCTCCGTTATGGTGCACCGGTAGCGGCATTGCTTCCGGTTCGTGCAGCCAGGTCTTTCAGGTCTTCCGGCTGCCTCATCACTAGGGAGCGGTAGGAAAGTCTGCGTCCACGCAGGCGAAATCATGCTGAATTCTGGAAAAAAATCAAGATTATTGAAAACATCGCCCGATGGTCCAGCTTAAACCACCCGTTTGCTCAATAGCCGGTCGGCGGATAGGGGCCCCGAACCAAGAAAGACCAAAGCGACCAAAAGCACGAGCCAAAGACCGCGTTGATCGAGGATCAGGGCATCGGATGCCACATCAAACCACTGCCCAAGATCGTCGCCGGTAACCCCGTGGCCGATCACATCGGTGGCGCTTTGCAGGGCCACAAAGCCGATCATCCCCAGGGCGGCCAGCCGGGTGAACAACCCGATCACGATCAACAGCGGCAAGATGAACTCGGCCCAGGTTCCAGCCGTCACCACCGCCCAATGGTAAAACCCGAGTTGGCTGAAGTCATAGCCGACCCCCTCGACCACTTTGGGAAAAATCTGGATATAGGCACCGTCCGATGGCTGAAAGAACCCGAACAGACCATCGCCGATTTTGGTGCGGGCCGAATTCCAGAAATAGATCAAAAGCACACCGGCGAATACCAGCCTTGCCAGAGTAGGGACCACAATCGGGGCGAACCGGTCAAGTATTACTGACAGGCGGGTATAAAGGGTCATCAACGCGCTCATTGGGCTGCCTCGGAAATGGTTTCGGTGATCGCGCCGGATGTGATCAACAGGCCGAGCGTTGCGGTCAGATCAAAATCTATTTCTTCGTCCAGCGCCGCCGCGATGGTGTCGCCCGCGATCAGTTTTTCGATGAAATCCCCCGCGCCAGAGGGCAAAAGCGCGGGCTCGGGATCGAATTCAGGGCGCACGACAAGCACGTCTTGCGGCCCCGCCTTCGGTGACGGGCCGTTGCGGGTGTTGGCCATCCAGATTGCGTGAACGGGCCATCGGGATCGGATCAGAAAAACCGTCGGGGCCAGCTTTAACTGCGTATTCATCAACTGATCCGGTGGCAATTCCGCCAGGGTTTCCGGCGATACCGGGGCGATGTCGGCTGCGTGGTATGAATGGCGAAGCGCCAGTTCCAGCCGCGCAATATCGGGCAGATAACGCAGATGTGCCACGGGTGCGAAGGTCGAAAGGAAATCAGCCATTTCTGAACCGTAAAACATCAAAAGCGGTGATCGTGGCGGGTGCGCCCGCAGATAGATTGTGGCCATGGCAGTAAAGAAATCGTCGCCGACCAATGCCCGGATCACCGGAAACGCGGTGCGAAGGGCTTCGGTCAGGCTGGCGCTGACATTGTTGCGATAGACATTGAAGCGACGTCCGGCGGGACGGCCCTGCGGATCGGTAAGGCCGGGTGGGACCGGCAGGTCGGGGTCGAAGAGCGCGGCACGAAACGCGGTCTGGCTCATGCCACAACCTTTTGCAGCAGTTGCGCCGCGCGCGTCGCCTCGGCCGCCAGGACGGGCCAGTCAGGCACGTCATTGTCCCATTCGATCAATGTCGGTTTGGCCCCGCCCTTCGAAAGGGTATGGGCATAGAGTTGCCAAACCGGATCAACCACCGCCGACCCATGCGCGTCAATCAAGAGGGGCGCGCCGCTGTCGTCACTGTCCTCGTCGTGGCCACCAAGATGGATTTCGCCAACGTGATGATGCGGAAATCGGTTGATGTAATCGTAAGGATCGGTCTGCCGATTGGTTGACGAGACAAAGACGTTGTTGACATCGAGCAAAAGCCCGCAGCCGGTGCGACGGGTGATCTCGGTCAGGAACTCTATCTCGCCCATCTCGGTCTCGGCGAAATCGAGATAGACCGAGGGGTTTTCCAGCAGCATCCGGCGGCCGACATGATCCTGCACCTGATCAATATGGTCGGCGACGCGGGTCAGGGTCCGGGCGGTATAGGGCAGCGGCAAAAGATCATTGAGAAATTCCGCGTCATGGGTGGACCAGGCGAGGTGTTCGGAAAAGCTGGCCGGGTTCAGCCAGCCGCAAAGATGTTTGAGCCGTGCGAGATGATCGCGGTCAAGCGGGGTTTCGCCGCCGATCGACAGGCCGACGCCATGGACGGAAATGGGGAACCGTTCAGCCAGATGCTGAAGTTGCGCCAAAGGTCGCCCGCCATCGCCCATGTAGTTTTCTGCATGGATTTCGAGCCATTTGACCGGGTCCGCCCCCTCGATAATGTTCGAAAAGTGCTGGGCTTTGTATCCGACGCCGGGTTGGGCCGGAAGGCTTTGCTTGGCGGTCTGGTCCAGCATGACAGTCCCCGGTACTTGGTCAGGCAATCCCGGAACCGACCGGGACTGCCAATCATTTCGATGCCGCTATCAGCCCTGCGGCAGATCGCGGTCAAGCGCTTCCATCGAGCCCATGCGGCCATCCGGCAGTTCCATGGTGGTGCAGGAACCCGCCGGGACAAGCTTCCAGGAGTTGCCCTGATAATCCACTTTGGAGGTCCCGGCGCAGGTCGTGCCAGGACCGGCGGCGCAATCGTTCTGACCGGCAAGCGCCACACCAAAGCACTTTTCTTTGGACTGGGCCGCAGCAGGGGTGACGAAATGCGCGGTAAGCGCAGCGGCAAGGCTGCCGGCGACGGCGAGGGTTTTCATTGAATTGGCCATGGTTACTTCCCTTGTTTGAATTTGAATGCGTCAACTTGATGTGACAGGCATACCCTATTCAGGGCGGGCGATCACTGGCTATTCACGAACCTGTGGGCCACGGTCGCGTGAAAAGATGAAACACAACTTTCGTTCGGCTCGCGCCGTTTTCCGCGTTGCTGCCTGATTGACCTGTCTGCCGTTTACCATTGATTTTCAATGACCTTTCAGGTCTGGCGGAACAGCATCGCTGGCCAGCAAGTCTACTGCAGTGTCAAGCGAAGCGGTTTCAGTCCTGTCCGCACCGAGGCGGCGGATTGAAACAGTCCGGTTCGCGACCTCTTGCATTCCGATCGCCAGAATCACCGGAACCTTGCCGACAGAATGTTCGCGGACCTTGTAGTTGATCTTTTCGTTGCGGGTATCGGCCTCGGCGCGGATGCCGCGCGCGCGAAGGGCGGCGACAACCTCATTCACATAGTCATCCGCGTCCGAGACGATGGAAGCGACGACGACCTGACGCGGGGCCAGCCAGAAGGGCAGTTTGCCCGCGTAGTTTTCAATCAATATGCCGAGGAAGCGTTCGAATGACCCGAGGATGGCGCGGTGC
>JBATDH010000210.1:0-5390 GCA_049663365.1 Albidovulum sp.
CCACCGGCACAAAAGGCGCGGTCACCCGCCGCATCAAGGATCACCAGCGCCACATCACTGTCATCGCGCCAGCCACTGAGCGCCGCGTCAATCGCCATGCACATTTCATAGGTCAGCGCATTCAGCGCCTGCGGGCGGTTCAGCGTGATCCGTCCCGCATGACCATTCTTGCGGATCAGGATATCGCCCATCAGCCGCGCCCGGCAAGCAGTTGGCGGGCAACGATCATGCGCATGATTTCATTGGTGCCTTCCAGTATCTGATGCACCCGCAGATCGCGGACGATCTTCTCCACCCCGTAATCGGCCAGATAGCCATAGCCGCCATGCAGTTGCAGACAGCCATTGGCAACCTCGAAGGCGGCATCGGTGACCATCAGCTTGGCCATGGCGCAGAATTTTGAGGTATCGGCGGCCTTTTGGTCGTATTTCCACGCGGCCTGACGCAGGAAGGTGCGCGAGGATTGCAGTTTCATCTCCATCTCGGCCAGCCGGAATTGCAGCGCCTGAAACTGGTCGATGGTTTTGCCAAAGGCCTTGCGCTCGCCCATATAGCTCAGCGTCCGGTTCAACGCATCCTGCGCGCCGCCAAGGGCCGAGGCGGCGATATTGAGCCGCCCGCCATCCAGCCCGGCCATGGCATAGGCAAACCCCTTGCCCTCTTCGCCCAGGAGATTGGCCGCCGGGATCTGACAGTCATCGAATTGCACCAGCCGCGTCGGCTGGGCGCGCCAGCCCATCTTGTCCTCCAGCCCACCGAAGGAAAGACCCTTTGTGCCATCCTCGACCAGCACGGCGGAAATACCCCTGGGGCCATCGCCGCCGGTGCGCACCATGGTCAGATACACATCCGAATACCCACCACCCGAGATAAAGGCCTTGGTGCCGTTGAGCGTGAAGCCGTCATTGGTGCGCTCGGCCTTGGTGCGAAGGGCTGCCGCGTCCGATCCGGACCCCGGTTCGGTCAGGCAGTAGGAAAATATCTTGTCCATGGAGATGAGCGATGGCAGCCATTGCGCCCTGGCCTCGGGTGATCCGAATGTGTCGATCATTCCGCCGCACATGTTGTGGATCGAGAGGAACGACCCGACGGCAGGGCAGGACATGGCCAGCGCCTCAAAGACCAGCGTGGCGTCAAGGCGGGTCAAGCCCGATCCGCCATTTTCCTCGGAAACATAAATGCCGCCCAGCCCCAGTTCGGCCACCTTGGCCCAAAGCTCCTTGGGGATGGTTCCGGCCTTTTCCCAGTCGCGGGCGAAGGGGGCAATATGCTCGGCCCCAAAGGCGCGGGCCATGTCGAAGATGGCCTCTTGTTCTTCGGACAGGGCGAAATCCATCGGGCGCTCCGGCTTGGGTGAATTGAACGATTGTTAAATTCCAACTGTTGCACAAGTTTTGCAAGGATTATTCTAACGGAAAAAGGGCGGTCCAACGACCGCCCTTTTGCTTCTTTGCATCCAAGATCGTGGACGCGTTTAATCCATCGCCTTGAAGTGGAACTCGCCGCCTTCCTTCAGGCCCGACGGCCAGCGCGATGTCACGGTCTTGGTGCGGGTGTAAAAGCGGAACGCATCCGGACCATGCTGGTTGAGATCGCCAAAGCCCGACTTTTTCCAGCCGCCAAAAGTATGATAGGCCAGAGGCACCGGGATCGGCACGTTGATGCCGACCATGCCGATATTGATCCGGGCGGCAAAATCGCGGGCCGTATCGCCGTCGCGGGTAAAGATCGCGGTGCCGTTGCCATATTCGTGGTCCATCGCCATGCCGATCGCCTCTTCATAGGTCTTGGCGCGCACGGTTGAGAGAACCGGCCCGAAAATCTCTTTCTTGTAGATGTCCATATCGGTGGTCACATGATCGAACAGATGCGGGCCGACGAAATAGCCGCTCTCATAGCCTTGCAGGTTGAAATCGCGGCCATCGACGACCAGTTTCGCGCCCTGATCGACACCCGATTGCACCAACCGCAGGATGTTTTCCTTGGCGGCAGCAGTCACAACCGGTCCGTAATCCACATCATTGCCAGCGGTATAGGGGCCGACCTTCAGCTTTTCGATGCGCGGGATAAGCCGCTCGATCAGCGCGTCCGCCGTCTTGTCGCCCACCGGCACCGCGACCGAGATCGCCATGCAGCGTTCGCCCGCCGCGCCATATCCGGCACCCACAAGCGCATCAGCCGCCTGATCCATATCGGCGTCGGGCATGATGATCATGTGGTTCTTGGCACCGCCAAAGCACTGCACCCGCTTGCCGTTGGTACATCCACGACCGTAGATGTACTGGGCAATCGGGGTCGATCCGACAAAACCCACGGCTTGCACCGTTTCATTGTCAAGGATCGCATCGACCGATTCCTTGTCGCCGTTGATGACCTGCAAGACACCGTCCGGCAACCCGGCTTCCTTGAACAGTTCCGCCAGCATCAAGGGCACCGAGGGGTCGCGCTCGGACGGCTTGAGGATGAAGGCGTTGCCACAAGACAGGGCGGGGCCCATTTTCCACAAGGGGATCATGGCCGGAAAGTTGAAGGGGGTAATGCCCGCTGCCACGCCCAGGGGCTGGCGCATCGAATACATGTCGATGCCGGGGCCGGCGGAATCGGTAAACTCGCCTTTCAGCATCTGGGCGGCGTTGATGCAATATTCGATGACCTCAAGCCCGCGCTGTACGTCGCCCTTGGCGTCAGGGATGGTCTTGCCGTGTTCGCGGCTCAGCGCCTCGGCCAGCTTGTCCATGTCGCGGTTGATCAGCCCGACCATCGCCATCATCACGCGGCCGCGTTTTTGTGGGTTGGTGGCGCCCCAAGCGGCTTGCGCCTTGGCGGCGTCGGCGACGGCGGCGTCCAGCTCGGCTTTGGAGGCCAGCGGCACCTTGGCCTGCACCTCGCCGGTTGCGGGGTTAAAGACATCGGCGAAACGCCCCGACGTTCCCTTGACGTGCTTGCCGTTGATCCAGTGGGTCAGCTCTTGCATGGAATCCTCCTTATGTTTGCTTGACCCTACAGTAGCCTTGCATTTTTGGGTGGAAAAGGGACAATTCTCCAAAAGGGTTTTGCAAGAATGCAAAGGTTGAACCGTGACAGACTGGGATGACATGCGGGTTTTCCTGGCTGTGGCGCGCAGCGAAAGTCTTTCGGGCGCGGGCAAGGTGCTGCGGCTTGACCCCGCCACGGTGGGCCGCCGTGTGGCCAAACTGGAAGAGGCGCTGGCGGCACGGCTGTTCGCCCGTTCGCCCCAGGGCTATGCCCTGACCGACGAAGGCCAGCGGATGATGGGCCATGCGGTGCGCGCCGAACAGGCGATGGCCGGTGCGATCGAGGAGTTGCGCGGCGAGGCAGGCAGTCTGTCGGGGCAGGTCCGCATTGGCGCGCCGGACGGCTGTGCCAACTATCTTTTGCCGCAGGTGCTGGCGGGTATTTGCGATGAAAATCCGGGGCTTGATGTACAGATTGTCGCCCTGCCACGGGTCTTCAACCTGTCCAAGCGCGAAGCGGACATGGCCATCGCCGTCAGCCGGCCCGAGGCGGGCAAGCTGACGGTGCAGAGACTGACCGACTACAAGCTGCACCTGACCGCGTCGCGTGGCTATCTTGAGCGGCATCCGCCGATTACCTGCATTGCCGACCTGAAACATCACCGGATGATCGGCTACATCCCCGATCTCATCTTCGACAAGGAGCTTGATTATCTGGCCGAAACCGGTCTGGATACGGTGGCTCTGGCCTCCAATTCGGTCTCTGTCCAGTTCAACTGGGTGCGACACGGGGCAGGGGTGGCGATCGTGCATGATTTTGCCCTGCCTGCCGCCCAGGGTCTGGTCAGGATATTGCCGGATCAGCTTAGCCTCACCCGCAGCTTCTACCTGATCCGTCACGCCGATGACCGGCGGGTCGACCGGCTGAACCGGTTTGCCGGGTTGCTGGCGCAAGGTGTGCGCCGCGAAGTGGCACGGCTTGAAGCCTTGACATGAAGCTACGCAAGAGCGACTTTGACAGAAAGGTTCTTTCTTATCGGGAGATTGCCATGCTGGTTCATCAGATTCTCAGGTCAAAATCCGACGAGGGTGTCGTGACGATTTCACCGGGCAGGACCATTGCACAGGCGGCAGAATTGTTGTCCTCCAAGCGGATCGGCGCGGTGATTGTCTCAAAGGACGGGACCATACCGCTCGGCATCCTGTCCGAGCGTGACATCGTGCGCGAACTTGGCAAGCGTGGCACCGGTTGTCTGACCGATCAGGTGGAAGTACTGATGACCAGCAAACTGGTCAGTTGCCGCCCCGACGACGCCGCCGACGCGGTATTGGCCAAGATGACCGAAGGCCGGTTTCGCCATATGCCGGTTCTGAAAGATGAAAAGATGGTCGGTCTGATTTCCATCGGCGATGTGGTCAAGGCCCGCTTGTCCGAACTTGCCATGGAAAAAGAGGCCCTTACCGGCATGATCATGGGCAATTGAGCGGGCCGACGGGGCTTGCCTTTTCGGGTGCAATCGCGTAGCGGCGAAATTGCGGGACCGTGAGGAGGGTGTCTATGCGTGTTGGCCTTTATCCGGGCACATTCGATCCGATCACGCTTGGGCATACCGACATCATCCAGCGGGCGATGGCGCTGGTTGACCGGCTGGTCATCGGCGTGGCGATCAACCGCGACAAGGGGCCGCTTTTCACGCTCGAAGAACGGGTGGCGATGGTCGAGGCGGAATGCGCGGGGATCACCGCCGTGACCGGTGGCGAGATCGTGGTTCACCCTTTCGAGAACCTGCTGATCGACTGCGCCCGCGATGTCGGGGCCGGGGTGATCATCCGCGGCCTGCGCGCGGTGGCGGATTTTGAGTATGAATTTCAGATGGTTGGCATGAACCGGGCGATGGATGCCTCGATCGAGACGGTGTTCCTGATGGCCGATGCACGGCGGCAGGCGATTGCGTCGAAGCTGGTCAAGGAGATTGCCCGGCTTGGCGGCGATGTGACCCGGTTCGTGACCCCGCCGGTCAGGGAGGCGCTGATCGCGCGCTTTGCGAAGCCCGCGCCGAAAGGGCGGGACGCATAGCGGACCGGTCCGGTTTTTGCGGACCGGATGCGGGTGTCCTTCGGGCGGGTCTACAGAAATCAACGAGACGGACTGCCCCGGTCAGATCATCGGCTGGCATGTGTCGGGTATCCGTCCCGCATCCGTCCCGCATCCGTCCCGACAGGGCGTGACGCTGGGGTAGGGGTTTGGTGAGGGTTTTGGCGGCAGATTCTGTCGAAGGGCCGGGAAGCCGAAGTTCCGGTGCGGGTCTTTGGCGGGTGCCCCCCCACCCTCTCCCTCCCCCACAAGGGGGGAGGGAAGCGCCGGGATGGCTGGCGCATTGCGGATGGTTGAGGCGGGAGGTGAGGACCGTCAGC
>JBATDH010000211.1:0-3312 GCA_049663365.1 Albidovulum sp.
CTCCCAGGAAACGCGCGAACAGGACGGGGCGCCGGTGCTCTCTACCCGAAGGGGTTGGACCCTTCGGATCTCAAATCATTCGCCGCCACCCTGACTGTGGACATAGGCGGCAACGGCGCGGATATCGGATTCCGACAGGCGCCCCGCCCAGGCCGGCATCACGCCGAACCGCGCGTTGGTGACGGTCTCGGTCAGCGTTGCGGCATCGCCCCCGTAAAGCCAGATGGCGTCGGTCAGGTTCGGTGCCCCCTGTTCGCGGTCGCCGGTGCCGTCATCCATATGACAAGAGGCACAATTGTCGGCAAAGACAACTGCCCCGGCTTCGGCCAGCCCGGCATCATGTTCCTGCCCCGAGATGGCCAGCACATGATTGACCACCGCTTCAATGTCACCCGGTTCCAGAAATTCGCCAAAGGCCGGCATCTGCGAAAACCGGGCGTCCTCGTCGGTGGTATTGCGAATACCGTGGCTGACGGTCTGATGAATATCCTCGATCGTCCCGCCCCAAAGCCAGTCATTGTCCAGCAGGTTGGGATAACCCTTTGCCCCGGCGGCACCGGCCCCATGGCACTGCGCGCACCAGGTCCGGAAAACCGCCCCGCCGGCATTCTGGGTATAGTTGGCCAATTCCGGGTCCGCTGCAATCGCGCCCAGATCGGTGGCCACCAGCTTGGCCTCGATAGGCGCATTGGCCTCCTCAAAGCGCTGGATTTCGGCGGCGACATCGGCCCGCGTCGAATAGCCCAGCAGCCCCGGCGTCGCCCCCGAAATCAGCGGCCATGCCGGGTAGGCGATGACATAGCCAATGCCCCAGATGATGGTCAGATAAAGCGTCCAGAGCCACCAGCGCGGCAGGGGGTTGTTGAATTCCTGAATGCCGTCCCAGCTATGGCCGGTGGTTTCAGGATCGGCTTTTACCTTTACAGGCTTCCGGCTCATTTCAGCACCTCTTTCGCCGCACCGTTCGGGGCCGGTCTGTCTTCGTGGCGAAACGGGATATCGGCCACGTCTTTATGGACGGCCCATGAACCGGGGCGGAACGCCCAGATAACCACGGCAAGGAAAAACCCGGTCATCGCCAAAAGCACCCAACTGTCGGCGAACTCTCTTAGCAGCGAATAGAAATCCATGATCTTCCCCTTATCGGCTGGCATCGGCTTGGAAGGTCGAAAAATCGACCATCGTGCCCAGCACTTGCAGA
This sequence comes from Albidovulum sp., assembly GCA_049663365.1. Taxonomy (GTDB): domain Bacteria; phylum Pseudomonadota; class Alphaproteobacteria; order Rhodobacterales; family Rhodobacteraceae; genus Albidovulum. The sequence goes on from JBATDH010000211.1 coordinate 1,202, forward strand.
TAGGCCACCAGCGCATCCATTTCGGTAATGCCCGGCTGGCCGTCGAAATTTGACACCGCCGCCCCTGGATACCGCTCCAGAAGCCCGTCGGTATCGGCATCGGGATCGGCCTGCGCGGCGAAATCCGCGGCCCCCTGCTCGATCATCTCGGCACTATAGGGTACGCCCACCAGCGCATCGGTTTCCAGACGCTCAACGATATGCTCCGCGTCAATGTGACGGTTGGCCAGGAACCCGTATTTCGGCATCACCGATACCGGCACCACCGATTGCGGGTCGGTCAGATGGTCCACGTGCCATTCGTCCGAATACCGCCCGCCAACCCGCGCCAGATCGGGGCCGGTGCGTTTTGACCCCCATTGAAACGGATGGTCATACATGGATTCCGCCGCCAGCGAATAGTGGCCATACCGCTCCACCTCGTCGCGCATCGGTCGGATCATCTGGCTGTGGCAGACATAGCAACCTTCGCGCACATAGACATCGCGCCCGGTCAGCTCCAGCGGCGTGTAAGGGCGCACCCCTTCCACCTTTTCGATGGTGTTTTCGAGATAGAACAGCGGGGCGATTTCGACCGCGCCGCCGACCGTGACGACCAGAAGCGAACCCACCAGCAAAAGCGACGCGTTCTTTTCCAGTACCTTGTGTTTATCGAGAAATCCCATGGCTCCGGCCTCCTTATTCAGCCGGGACAGCGGCAGCCTGGGGCGCGGGGCCCTCTTGCTTGGCCACTGTTGCCCAGAGGTTGTAGACCATGATGCAGGCCCCCGCGAGGAAGAGAACCCCACCCAGACCGCGCACCACATACATCGGATGTTTCGCAGCGACGGTGTCGGCAAAGGCGTTCACGAGAAAGCCCTGGCTGTCCACTTCACGCCACATCAGGCCTTCCATGATACCCGTCACCCACATCGAGGCCGCGTAAAGCACGATCCCGATGGTGGCCAGCCAGAAGTGCCACGAGACCAGCGACAGCGAATAAAGCCGCTCGCGATTCCACAGCTTCGGCACCAGGTAATAAAGCGCACCAAAGGTGATCATGCCGTTCCAGCCCAAGGCACCGGAATGCACATGCCCGATGGTCCAGTCGGTATAATGCGACAGCGAATTCACCGATTTGATCGACATCATCGGGCCTTCAAAGGTCGACATGCCGTAAAAGCCGATGGAAACCACCATCATCCGCAGGATCGGATCGGTGCGCAGCTTGTCCCAGGCACCGGACACGGTCATCAGCCCGTTGATCATGCCACCCCAGCTCGGCATCCACAGGATGATCGAAAACACCATGCCCAGCGTCGTTGCCCAGTCAGGCAGCGCGGTGTAGTGCAAATGGTGCGGACCGGCCCAGATATAGAGAAAGATCAGCGCCCAGAAGTGGATGATGGACAGCTTGTAGCTGTAAACCGGACGTTCGGCCTGTTTCGGGACGAAATAATACATCATGCCTAGAAAGCCCGCCGTCAGGAAGAAACCTACCGCGTTGTGGCCATACCACCACTGCGTCATCGCATCCTGCACGCCTGCGAAAAGCTGCACCGATTTCGATCCGAAAATCGACACCGGGATCGAGATGTTGTTGATCAGATGCAGCATCGCGATGGTGACGATGAAGGACAGATAAAACCAGTTGGCCACATAGATATGCGGCTCTTTGCGCTTGACGATCGTGCCCATGAACACGGCCAGATAGGCCACCCAGACCACGGTCAGCCACCAGTCGGTCAGCCATTCCGGTTCGGCATATTCCTTGGATTGCGTCGCCCCGAGGATATACCCCGTCGCCGCCAGCACGATGACAAGCTGGTATCCCCAGAACACGAACCAGGCGAGGTTACCGCCCCAAAGGCGTGCCGCACTGGTGCGCTGGACCACATAAAAGGATGTGCAGATCAGTGCGTTGCCGCCAAAGGCAAAGATTACCGCCGAGGTATGCAGCGGCCGCAGCTTGCCGAAGTTCACGTAACCCTGCGTCAGATCGGAAAAGTTGAGCGCCGGGAACGCCAGTTGAAAGGCGATGGTGACCCCCACAAGGAAACCGACCACACCCCAAAGGGCGGTCGCAATCACGCCTGCCCGAATGACACCGTCATTGTATTCATGCAAAGGCT
>JBATDH010000212.1:0-1692 GCA_049663365.1 Albidovulum sp.
GTGCGGCGGCGTCCATGGAGGTGTCGGCGCTGGGCCTTGATCCCGCCGGGATCGAACGGGAGCTTGCGCGCGTTGGGGTGGCCTTCGGCACGGGCGAGGCGCAGGCCGAGGCGCAATTCGATCTGCCGCCAGAATTGCGCAACCGCATCACCCGGTTCGAGATTGCCGGGGAATCCACTGCCGGGGCGGTGGCACTGACCGACGACGCGCTGAAGCGGCGCAAGATCGCGTTGATTGCGGGTGGCGGCGCGCGCGAGGGGCTGGAATTGCTGTCACCCGATCATTTCCTGCGCCGGGCACTGGAACCGAGCGCCGATCTGATCGACGGCACCATTGGCGATGTGTTGCTGGCCGCGCCAGATGTGATCATTCTGGCCGATGTCGCCAGGGTGGCGGAAACCGATGCGCTGCTGGACTGGATCGACGAAGGCGGGTTGCTGATCCGTTTTGCGGGCCCGCAACTGGCGGCCTCGGATGTCGGGCGCGATACGCTTGATCCGTTGCTGCCGGTCAAGCTGCGGGCCGGGGGGCGGGCCGTCGGCGGCACCATGAGCTGGGGCGAGCCGAAGACATTGGCCCCGTTCCCCGAAGAGTCGCCCTTTCACGGGCTGGCAGTGCCAGAGGATGTGTCCATCAGCGCGCAGATTCTGGCCCAGCCCGGCCCGGATCTGAGCAAGAACACCATTGCCACGCTGGCCGACGGGACGCCTTTGGTGACACGGCGTCAGATCGGGGACGGACAGGTGGTGCTGTTTCATGTCGCGGCCAATGCCGAATGGTCGAGCCTGCCGCTGTCGGGGCTTTTCGTGCAGATGCTGGAACGGCTGGCCGTGTCGAGCGGAACGGCGCGGCCCGCCGCCGAGGAACTGGCGGGGACGGTCTGGGTTGCCGACCGTGTATTGGACGGATTTGGCGTTTTGGGTGATGCCGGGGCGATGCCGGGGGTGGCAGGCGAGCGGCTGGCCGAGGCTGTGACCGGGGCGGACCTGCCACCGGGGCTTTATACCTCCGAAGGGCGGCAACTGGCGGTCAATGCCATCGCCCCCGACCGGGTTCTTGCGGCGGCTGAATGGCCTGCCAATGTCGTGGTTCAGGGGCTGGGTGTCGTGCAGGAAACGCCGCTGAAGGGCTGGTTTCTGGCCGGAGCGCTGGGGCTGCTGATGGCCGATATCCTGGCCGCGCTGGCCGTGGCCGGGCGATTGGCGGGGCCACGCGCGGGTATGGCGCTGGTGTTAATGGCGGTGGCGATCGGCGGTTTGCCGCAGGGTGCCAAGGCGCAGGGTGCCGACGATGCGCGGCTGTTGCAGGCGGCGGGGAATGTGGTTCTGGCGCATGTCCTGACCGGGGATGCCACGGTTGACCAGATGGCCGAAGACGGGCTGCGCGGTTTGTCGAATGTGCTTTATGCGCGCACGTCGGTTGAACCGGGCGCGCCGATGGCGGTCAATCTGGAAACCGATGAGCTGTCGGTGTTCACCTTTCTCTACTGGCCGGTGACGGCGCGCCAGCCGCAGCCATCGCCTGAAAGCTATGCCAAGCTCAACCGCTATCTGCGCACGGGCGGCATGATCCTGTTTGATACGCGCGACGCCGATGTGGCGGGGTTCGGGGCCGCCTCGCCCGAAGGGCGGCGGTTGCAGGAACTGACCGCGCCGCTTGACATTCCGCCGCTGGAGCCGGTTCCAAAGGACC
>JBATDH010000213.1:0-4306 GCA_049663365.1 Albidovulum sp.
CCGCCGCGCCATCGGGCAAATGCACCTGCTGGCCCAACCGCCCCTGAAGGCCCAGGATGATCGTCAGGAGATTGGCAAAATCATGCGCCAGCCCCGAGGTCAGCTGTGCCGCCAGTTCGCGTTTGGCGGTCTGGGTCAGCGCCGCGCGGGTTTGGGTTTCTTCGGTGACATCGGCCGACAGCACATAGACGCCGCCGATCCGGCCTGCGCCTGCCCGGTCCGGGGTCAGGGCGATGCGGATACGCCGACCCGACGGGTCATGGGTGATCTCGAAAACATTGGCCTCGCCCTGCAACGCGCGTCGCAGGTTCGGCTCGATCCGGGCGAAGGCATCAGGGCTCAGCGCCTCGCAAACCTGGTGCCCGACGATGTCGGACATGCTGCCGGGCATCACCGCAGGCAACATCCGGTTGGAAAAGGTATAGCGCAGATCGGGGTCCACATGGGCAATATGGGCGGGCATCATTTCGGTCACAAGACGGGTGCGCGCCTCCATCTCGGTCAACTCGCGTTTGGCCTCTTGCAACGCGGCGTTGGTCGCGGCCAATTCGCGGTTGGCCTGCGCCAGCCGTTCGGCATGGGCCAGAAGCTGACCCGACAGTTCCTCGGACCGGCCGCGCAATAGCTCTTCGTGATGCTTGATCTCGGTAATGTCGGTATAGACCGTCACCCACCCCCCCTGTTGCAGGGGTGATCCCTCGACCGAAATCATCCGGCCATTGGCTCGGGGCCGTTCCATGTAATGCGGCTGAAAGGCGCGGGCCTGTTCCACGCGTTCGCGCACGGCGGCCTCGTGGTCGGGCAAATCACCGTATTCGCCACAGTCCACCAGATAGCGGATCGTGTCCTCGAATCGCGCACCGGGTGTGACCAGCGCATCGGGCAGGCCGAACATATCCTGAAACCTCCGGTTACAGACCGCCAGTCGCAGATCGCTGTCATAGATCGACAGCGCCTGCTGGATCAGGTTCAACCCCGCCTGGGTCAGTTTTGTACGCATCTCGTCGCGGTGCATGGGCGGCCCCTCGTTCACCTATGGCTAGCACCGTTGCCACCCCGGCAGAAAGGGGCAAGGAGTGCTTGTTACAATTCGCAAGGATTGGGCAAAAGTCACGAAACCTTTGACGGTGATCCAATAGCAAGCGACGCTGGATACAGCGCGGGGAATCACCGCCAAGGTGATCGAAGGCCGCCGGACCTGTCGGCGAGGGGAGAAAAGTTTCGTGATCCAGTCAACGCCTCAGGGCGATTTGCCATCACTGCCCGCCCTTCTGGCCCGCAATGCGCAGGCCTACGGGGCCCGCCCCGCCTACCGCGAAAAGGAATTCGGCATCTGGCAAAGCTGGACCTGGGCCGAAGCTGCCGAGGAAATCCGCGCCCTGGCGCTCGGCCTGCTGGTGCTGGGGCTGGAAAGGGGCGAGCATGTCGCCATCATCGGGCGCAACCGCCCCGCCCTTTACTGGTCGATGATCGCCGTCAACATGTGCGGGGCCGTGCCGGTGCCGCTTTATCAGGACGCGGTCGCGGATGAGATGGCTTATGTGCTCGACCATTGCGGCGCGCGCTTTGTCATTGCCGGCGATCAGGAACAGGTCGACAAGGTTCTGGAAGTGCAGGAAAAGCTGGCCGGAACCGGCACCAAACTGCATCACATCGCCTATCTCGACAAGCGCGGGATGCGCAAATACGACCATGCGCAGATGAACGCCATCGCCGATATCGAGGCCGAAGGCCGCGCGGCGGAACAGCGCTTGGGTGCGGAACTGGACCGGCGCGTGGCCGAACTGAGCTATGACCACACTTGCGTGATGCTCTATACCTCGGGCACGACCGGCAAGCCCAAGGGCGTGGTGCTGTCGAACCGCAACATTATCGAGACCTCGAAAAATTCCGCCGAATTCGACCACCTTCGCCAAAGCGAAGAGGTGCTGGCCTATCTGCCGATGGCCTGGGTCGGCGATTTCATCTTTTCCATCGGCCAGGCGCTCTGGACCGGGTTCACCGTCAACTGCCCGGAAAACGCCGCCACCATGATGACCGATCTGCGCGAAATCGGGCCGACCTATTTCTTTGCGCCGCCGCGGGTGTTCGAGACCCAGTTGACCAATGTGATGATCCGCATGGAAGATGCCGGGCGGCTGAAAAAGCGTCTGTTCGATCACTACATGGCCGTTGCCCGCCGCGTCGGCCCGGCAATCCTCGACGGCAGACCGGTGTCGGGGATGGACCGGTTCCGCTACTGGCTGGGCAACATTCTGGTTTACGGACCGCTGAAAAACACCCTTGGCTTTTCGCGAGTGCGCGTCGGCTATACCGCAGGTGAAGCGATCGGGCCGGAGATTTTCGATTTCTACCGCTCGCTCGGCATCAACCTCAAACAGCTTTACGGCCAGACCGAAGCCTCGGTTTTCATCACTCAGCAACCGGACGGGCAGGTGCGGTCGGATACCGTCGGCGTGCCGAGCCCCGGTGTCGAAATCCGCATCGCCGACAGCGGCGAGGTGTTTTACCGTTCGCCAGGATCCTTCGTCGAGTATTTCAAGAACGCGGAATCGACCGCCTCGACCAAAGACCCCGAGGGCTGGGTGGCCACCGGGGATGCCGGTTTTTTCGAGGAGGACACCGGACATCTGCGCATCATCGACCGCGCCAAGGATGTGGGCAAGATGGCCGATGGCCATCTGTTCGCGCCCAAGTACATTGAAAACAAACTGAAATTCTATCCCAATATTCTGGAGGCCGTGGTCTTTGGTGCCGGTCGCGACACCTGCACCGCCTTCATCAACATCGACCTCACCGCCGTCGGCAACTGGGCCGAGCGCAACAATATCGCCTATGCCAGCTATCAGGAACTGAGCCAGCACCCGCAGGTTCTGGAAACCATCGCGGGTCATGTGGCCGAGGTGAACCGCTCGGTCGCGGAGGACCCGATGCTGGCGGGCTGTCAGGTGCACCGCTTTTTGATCCTGCACAAGGAACTCGATGCCGATGACGGCGAGTTGACGCGGACCCGCAAGGTCCGCCGCAAGATCATCGAGGAGAAATTCGCCGACCTGATCGAGGCGCTCTATGACGGCAAGGACAGCATCTATACCGAGACCGAAGTGACCTATGAGGATGGCCGCAAGGGCAAGATCAAGGCGACGCTGACGATCCGCGATGCGGTGGTGCAGCCGGTGGGCCAGAGGATGGCGGCGGAATGAAATTGCCAGGCTCAGAACTCAGAACCGCCCAATACATCGGTGCAGGATTAGTCAGTCTGGTAGGAGCCATATTTGGCCGGCTTTTCCCGGAATGGCCTTGGTTGTTCATAGGTGGCGGTATCCTAGCTTCAATCTTCGCACTCTCTGTAGATGGAGTAGGATTGGAAGACGGGAAACGCAAAGACACTCTAATACCGTTGCTGACAATCGGCCCCGCAATTTATCTTTGTGGGCTATTTCTTGCCACCCTAGGGATCGGGCTGTTTGATGTAGTGCTCACCTTACTAGGTTGGGGAACAAAGCATTGAAAGTAGAACCCTACACCACCGCCGACGGTCGCAAGATCGGCTCTGTGCTGATGGAGATGAAGAATATTACCCTGCGTTTTGGCGGGGTTGCGGCGATCACCGATATATCCTTTGATATCCGCGAGGGCGAGATCCGCGCGATCATCGGGCCCAATGGCGCGGGCAAATCCTCGATGCTCAACGTCATCTCGGGCTTTTACGTCCCGCAGCAAGGCGAGGTCTGGTTCAGGGGCGCAAAACGCCCGCCGATGAAACCCTATGAGGTGGCGCGGCTGGGCATTGCCCGCACTTTCCAGAACATCGCGCTGTTTGACGGGATGTCGGTCTTGGACAACATCATGACCGGGCGGCTCACGCATATGAAAACCGGGCTGCTGGCACAGTCGATCTGGTGGGGAAAGGCCGAAAGGGAAGAGACGGAAAACCGCGCCCGCGTCGAAAAGATCATTGATTTCCTTGAGATACAGGCAATCCGCAAAACCCCGGTGGGCCGCCTGCCCTACGGGCTAAAAAAACGCGTCGAGTTGGCTCGCGCCTTGGCGGCAGAGCCGAAACTGCTGCTGCTGGATGAGCCGATGGCGGGCATGAATGTCGAGGAAAAAGAGGACATGAGCCGCTTCATCCTGGATGTGAACGACGAATTCGGCAGCACCATCGTGCTGATCGAACACGACATGGGCGTGGTCATGGACCTGAGCGACCGCGTCGTGGTGATGGATTACGGCAAGAAGATCGGCGACGGCACGCCCGACGAGGTGCGCAGCAATCAGGACGTCATCGACGCCTATCTGGGGG
>JBATDH010000214.1:0-14818 GCA_049663365.1 Albidovulum sp.
CTTATGGAGGGTGCTGGCGATGCCGATGCGCTTGTGGCGCGCGCCGAAGCCCTGAGCGACAGGCTGACAGCGGCAGGGGCGCATCTGAACCTGCCCAAAGGGTCGGTCAGGCAGGCTGTAGAGACAGGGCTGGCCACGCTGGTCGGGCGCGGGGTGGTGCGGCGCGACGGCAATGACGTTTCTTGTGAACCTGAGCAAACCGCGATGCTTACCTTTTACGCCGCCTCGGTCGGGCAGCTTTTGGATGCACCTGCGGCATCGCCCGGCGAAAGAGTGATCACCAAATCGCCGGATCGTCGCGTAAAGCGACATAAAGTTTCAAAACAATAGGCGCTATCTATTGCAATATTGCTGGGCCAGAATTATCCCATGCAGGGAGCCCGTTTCGATTCTGCGATGCGGCGTAAATATCAGGAGACGGCCATGGCCCTGGATGTGACGACCGAAATCGCCCCTTACGAGGCACCGGAAAAAGACCTTTACGAGATGGGGGAAATGCCGCCCTTGGGGTATGTGCCAAAGAATATGTACGCCTGGGCGATCCGCAAGGAACGCCACGGCGAGCCTGATAGCGCGATGCAGGTCGAAGTGGTCGAAACGCCTGCTATCGACAGCAACGAAGTGCTGGTTCTGGTGATGGCGGCGGGGGTCAATTACAACGGTGTCTGGGCGGCGCTGGGCATTCCGATTTCGCCGTTCGATGGCCACAAGGCCCCTTATCATATCGCCGGATCGGATGCGTCGGGCATCGTCTGGGCGGTGGGCGACAAGGTCAAGCGCTGGAAGGTCGGCGATGAGGTCGTGGTGCATTGCAACCAGGACGACGGCGACGACGAGGAGTGCAATGGTGGCGACCCGATGTTTTCGCCCAGCCAGCGCATCTGGGGATATGAGACGCCGGACGGGTCGTTCGCGCAGTTCACCCGCGTACAGGCCCAGCAACTTATGGCGCGGCCCAAGCACCTGACCTGGGAGGAAAGTGCCTGCTACACGCTGACGCTGGCCACCGCCTACCGGATGCTGTTCGGCCACCGGCCGCATATCCTCAAACCCGGCGACAATGTGCTGGTCTGGGGCGCGTCGGGGGGGCTTGGGTCTTATGCGATCCAGTTGATCAATGCAGCGGGCGCCAATGCGATCGGGGTCATTTCGGAAGAGGACAAGCGCCAGTTCGTGATGGACCTTGGCGCGAAAGGCGTGATCAACCGCAAGGATTTTTCCTGCTGGGGGCAGATGCCGACGGTGAACACGCCCGAATATGCCACCTGGTTCAAGGAGGCGCGCAAATTCGGGGCGGCGATCTGGGCGATTACCGGCAAGGGCAACAATGTCGATATGGTGTTCGAGCATCCCGGCGAGGCGACGTTCCCGGTGTCGGTGTTTGTGGTCAAGCGCGGCGGCATGGTGGTGATCTGCGCGGGGACCACCGGCTACAACCTGACCTTCGATGTGCGCTATCTGTGGATGCATCAGAAGCGGGTGCAGGGCAGCCATTTCGCCAACCTCAAGCAGGCGTCTGCTGCCAACAAGCTGATGCTGGAACGGCGGCTTGATCCGTGCATGTCCGAGGTGTTTCCCTGGGCCGAGATACCGGCGGCACATATGAAAATGCGCCGCAATGAGCACAAACCCGGCAATATGGCGGTATTGGTGCAGGCTCCGCGCACTGGCCTGCGCACGTTTGAGGATGCGTTGGAAGCGGGCCAAACCGGCTGACATCACCCGAAACCGACATTCACCTGCGCCAGTCGAATGGCTGTCGCAGGTGGGTTTTTCGTTCAGTTCAAATGAAATCAACAGGTTAAATATGCTGTCCCCATCATTTTTGGGGGATTGTGCGAACCCGGCTTAGCGGGAACCATGAACATGCCAAGGTTGTTTTTATCTATTCAACTACCTTTATGCGAGAACCAAAATGCACTATGATTGGATCTTGGATGTGCTGACCGACCTCAGGACCTTTGCCGTTACCAATGGTCTGCCGGTTCTGGCCGAGCAACTGGACGATACAGCGCTTGTCGCGGCCAGCGAGATTGCTCGGTCCAGCGGTGTGTTGGGTAGAGGAAGTGCTGCGAATGCAGACACGGTTGGTGCGTTTTATCGAATGCCTTCAGCAAGTAAAAACGCTTGAGGAGCTGAGACGCGTCATTGTCGGACTGCGCGACGATTTCGGGGTTGAGCACCTTGTTTACCATTCACTTAACAGCATCGGTCAGCAATATGCCGCCCTGACCTATGCGCCGGCCTGGGTGGATCACTATCTGGCGCAGGATTACGGCCATATCGACCCGGTTGTGCAGGGATGCTTTCGCCGCTTTCACCCGGTTGACTGGAAACGGCTGGACTGGTCGGGGCGTCAGGCGCGCGACTTTCTGGGCGAGGCGATCGCGGCGGGGGTCGGCAATCAGGGCTATTCGGTGCCGATCCGCGGCCCCAACGGGCAGTTTGCGATCTTTACCGTGTCCGACAGAAGCGGGGATGAGACATGGGCCAGATTCACCGCCGAACACACGGGCGATCTGATCCTGATTGCCCATTTCACCAATCAAAAGGCGCTGGAGATTGAGCGGGGCACCGATTTTCACGCCAGCCAAAGCCTGAGCAGGCGTGAGGTTGACGTTCTGACCCGGCTGGCGATGGGGCTGAACCGGTCGCAGGCCGCCGAAGCGCTGGCGATATCCGAACATACCTTGCGCGCCTATGTGGAAAGTGCCCGCGCCAAGCTCAGGGCCGCCAACACCACGCAGGCGGTTGCCCGTGCCATCGCCGAAGGGATCGTGTTGCTGTGAAGGTGACACGACGCCTGCGTAGAATTTTTTGGCGGCAACTGGTTTGCGCCGGAGGGATACATTAGGGTCGCGGCCATGACCTTGCCCGCACTCACTTTTTCGCATGATCAGGCCGAGGCCTGGGACCGGATTGCCGAGGTTCTGGGCGGTGCAGGTGTCGATCTGGTCAATGCCACGCTGACCCCGGATGCGTCGGGAAAAGCCAGCGTTCTGGCGGTGGTGGGCAAGGCCGGGTCGGGCAAGACCATGCTGTTGGCGGAACTGAGCAAGGCGCTGGCCGAGGCGGGTGTCGATACGGTTTCGGGCGATTATGAAGGCAAACGCCGCAAGGATCGACGCACGCTGGCGATTCTGGCCCCCACCAACAAGGCGGCGAGCGTGCTGCGCGGGCGCGGTGTGCCGGCGACGACGATCCACCGCATTCTTTACACGCCGGTTTATGGCCCGGAATATGAGCGCATCGCCGACTGGCTGGCGGGCAATGGCGACCGGCCCACGGTCGAGGGGTTGACCGACATCGCGCTGGACCGGGCCAAGGCGTTCTACGAGCAGGTCAAATCCATTCCCGGTGCGCTGGCGGCGGCGGGGCTGCGCGGGTCGGATTTCATCCTGGGCTGGAAGCGGCGCGATGACCCGCTGGATATCGGTTTTGTCGATGAAGCCTCGATGCTCGATGAACGGCAGTTGGACGATCTGCGCGAAATCTTTCCGACGCTGGTGCTGTTTGGCGATCCGGCGCAGTTGGCCCCGGTGGGTCAGTCGGGCGAGATGGTGTTCGACAAGCTGGGCGATAGCCGCAAACTGGTGCTGAGCCGCATTCACCGGCAGGCGGAAGACAACCCGATCCTTGATCTGGCCCATGCGCTTTCCGATGATGATCTGACCTTCGAGGGTTTTGAACAGATGGTTGCGGATTTCGCCCGCCGCGATGGGCGCGTTGTCTGGGCCGAACGGGTCGAGGCGGGGATGATGGCGCGCTCGCCGGTGCTGGTCTGGCGCAACCAGACCCGTATCCGGCTGATCCAGGCGTTCCGGTCGGCTTATGATGCGCCGGTGGATGCGCTGCTGCCCGGCGAGCCGTTGATCTGCGACGGGATTGAACTGCCGCTGAAACACCGCAAGAAACGCATTGATCTGGAAGCGCGGGGCCTGATCAAGGGGGCGCAGGTGATCTATCTCGGACCCGGCAAGAACGTGGGGTTTTCACGGCTGCATGTGCTGGGCGCCGAAGACCCGCAGGTCGCGGCCGCCTCGATCATCAAGATCGAAAGCCCCGGCGAGGAAGAGCCGTTCATTCCCTATGCGGCGAAGATGGGGGCGGCGTTTCTGCATGGATCGGCGGTGACCATTCACAAGGCCCAAGGCAGCCAGTGGCAGGATGTGCAGGTCTTTGCTCCCGACCTTTATGCCGCGTCCCGGGCGGGGCGGATCGAGGCGGGCCTGCCCTTGTGGAAACGTCTCGCCTATGTCGCCATCACCCGCGCCGAAAAGCGGCTGTTCTGGGTGGTCAGGAACCGGCTGGCGCGCCCGGACGCGGAATTGACGGTCGAGGATTTGCCGAAAAACCCGGTGCCCCTGGCCCTGGAGCCGGAACGTGAGGAGTGACCGGGCGTTCGGGGCAGAGCCGGGATTTCGTGCAGAGGAAATGCCGCCGTCGCACCGCCAGCACCCGATCACATCTTGCCGAAACGCATTGAACTTTTCTCGTATTTAAGAGAAATTCATCGAGAGCGCTTTTTCTGCCGGGTTCGGCAGGTGCCAACGCTGACAATCGGGCATTTTGTGGGAGAAACACATGTCGACCTATTCATTCGCGGGCTTTGCCATTCAATATGACAATATGGACAATCCTATAGGATTTACCGGCGGTGGCAGTCTTGCCGTGGCCTATAATACCGGGGTGACGCCCGCATTGACCTATACTGTCAACGGTTCGCCCGCGCCCGGCGATCTGCCGGATGTGGATGTGACGTCCAACAATATCGATTTGATCCTCAATGGCGCGTCGATGAATGTGGGCGATATTTTTTCCGGCGTGAATGACGAAACCCTGCTCGGCGAAGTTACCTGGGACGACAATGGCACCACAAGAACGACATTGTTGATGATCTTGTATGATTTTGAGACCTCGACCGATTATATTTTTGCCGTCGGCGGTGATGCCCTGCCGGCGATTGCCTCGGTGGGTGATTTCATCAATTTCACCACCAATGATCTGCTGAGCGCCGGTGTGGCCGCAAGCCCCTACGGCCCCGGCGACGTGATTGATCTGTCATCGTCAGCGTTGTTTGGCGTGCTCAATGAAAACGACGTCATAACCGGCAACGCCGCCAACGATGTGTTCTTGACCGGCATCGGCGATGATCTGGTCACTACCTATGGCGGCAACGACAATGTTGACGGCGGTGCGGGCAATGACACGATTTACGGTGGCTGGGGCTATGACACGCTTCTGGGTGGCAACGATGACGACCGAATTTACGGCGGCACCTGGGGCGATTTGCTGGGCGGCGGTCAGGGCAATGATCTGTTGGATGGCGAGGATGGCAATGACGTGCTTTACGGCAGCTATGGCTATGACACTCTGCTGGGTGGCAATGGCAATGACAGCCTTTACGGCGGCACCTGGGGCGATCTTCTGGGCGGCGGTGCCGGCAATGATCTGTTGAACGGCGAGGACGGCAATGATGCGCTGTACGGGAGTTACGGCAATGATACGCTGCTGGGTGGCAACGGCAATGACAGCCTTAATGGCGGCACCGGGAGTGACTTGCTGGGCGGCGGCGCGGGCAACGACCTGGTGAACGGTGACGATGGCAATGATTTTCTTTACGGCAGCGCCGGTGCTGACACGATCAACGGCGGCGCAGGCGATGATCGGATTGTCGGTGGCTCCGGAACTGACCTGCTGAGCGGTGGTGCGGGAAGTGACACGTTCGTCTTTGAGACGGCTGCGGATGCGGGCATCGGTATGGGCGTGCGCGATGTCATTACCGATTTCACCTCGGCGCTTGGCAACTTTGACCGGATTGACCTGACCTCGATGGGAATATCCGGGAGTGAATATATCTTCGGCTCGGCATTCTCGGGCTCGTTCAGCCCGGAAGTGCGCTCTGTCCTGGTCAATGGCGGGATGGATACGCTGATTCAGGGCGATGTGGACGGCGATGGCAATGCCGATTTCGAACTGATGCTGCTGGGCTTTGCCACACCCGGCAATACGATGTTCATCTAACGACAGGGCCAGGGCGTTTCGGGTCATTTGCATGATCTGAGGCGCCTTTTGCCTGGCGTCTTCCGGTCGCGCCGGAAACCGACTACGATTCCCGCTGATCGACATGGGAGGCGTTCATGCGCTGTGTTTTCGTCCAGTTTCGCTGTCACCCCGGCAAGACCTATGAAGTCGCCGATGCTATCTATGACCGTGAAGTGGTGTCGGAACTTTATTCGACCTCGGGGGAATATGACCTGATGGCTAAGGTATACGTGCCCGACGACGCCGATACCGGCCATTGGCTGAATGAAAAGCTGTTTGATATTGCGGGCATCAGTCGAACCCTGACAACCATGACCTTCAAGGCGTTCTGAGGTGACGAAAAGTATCGTCATCACCGGCGCGAGTTCCGGCATCGGGCGCGCGACGGCGGAACGGTTTCTGGCCGAAGGCTGGCAGGTGGCGTTGCTGGCGCGGCGCAAGGAGGCGCTGGAGGAGGTTGCGGCGGGGCATTCGGGGGCGCTGGTCTGCCCGTGTGATGTGACCGACGCGGATGCGGTTGACGGCGCTTTTGATGCGGCGATAGCCCGGTTCGGGCGGATTGACTCGCTGTTCAACAACGCCGGTATGTTCGGACGACAGGCCCCGATCGACGAACTGGCGGTCGATGAATGGCGCACAGCCCTTGATGTCAATCTGACCGGCATGTTCCTGTGCGCGCGCGCAGCTTTCGGCCGGATGCGCAGACAAGACCCGCAAGGCGGGCGGATCATCAATAACGGCTCGATCTCGGCCCATGCGCCGCGGGAGAACTCGGTCACTTATACGACCACGAAACACGCGATCACCGGGCTGACCAAGTGCCTGAGCCTGGATGGGCGGAGCTTTGACATTGCCTGTGGGCAGATCGACATCGGCAATGCCCGCACCGAAATGGTCGAGGCGCTGAACGCGCGCCTGCTTGCGGCAGACCCGAATGCCACGCAAAACCCGGTGATGGATGTGGCCGATGTCGCCGATGCGGTGTGGAACATGGCCAAGCTGCCCGCGTCGGCCAATGTTCAGTTCATGACGATCATGGCGACGAAAATGCCGTTTATCGGGCGCGGGTAAGGCGCTTTGCCCGTGATCTGGTTCAGCAGATCAAACGCAAAACGCCACTATTCCCGCCTTAAAGATCAGGCACGGAAATAGCGGAAGACGGCGGAAGCCCCCCACCCTGCCGCAATCGCAATGAACAAGGATAGCAACCCGTAGATCAGCGGCTGTTCATGGGCCAGCGCGTAAATCCAGCGTTCCAGCCCGACCTTGTGAACGCCGATCTCGGTTTCATATTCATCGACGACCTTGCCGGACCGGGTGAGAAATATCCGCGCCCGGTATTCCCCTTCGACCAGATTCGCGGGCAATATGATCGAGGTGTCGAACAGCGTTTCCTGGGAAAGCTCGACCTGGCCCTCCAGCATTTGATAGAGGTTGTTGGCAATGCGGATGCGGATCAGCGCATCGGTGAAGGATACCGAATCCTTCACTGTCATCGGTGCCCCGACAGACCGGATCGCGCGGGGGATGGAAATCTTGTAACGTAAATCCTCAATATCCGCCAAGACCTTGCTCAGCGGGGCCGAAGTGGCAACCGCGTAAAAGGCGGGGGCAGAGTCGACTTCGACAGAATCGACATTGACCCAGATGCCAAACCGCTTGTCCTTGCGCCGGACGGCAATCTGGCGCGAGGGTCCGGCGACGGTGATGATGACGCCCAAGGGGTCGGCGTTGGGGATGGGCGCTTCGCGCTTGACCGCGCCGAAGATCAGGATTTCGGAGCCGTCGAAATTGGCGGTGATGGCAACGCGGTTCTGGCTCATGCCGGCCACGACTTCTTCGCCGTGAACGGGCAGGGCCAGAAGACCGAACAGCAGGAATAGCGCGCGGATCATCCGTGCCCCCCCGGCCCGATGGAATAAAGCTCGGACGGCATCAGCAGTAGATCAAGCGCCAGCTTGCCGCAGACCGCCAATACCATGATCGCCAGCAGGATGCGCAATTGTTCCGCCTTCAGCCTTGTGCCGATCTGCGCCCCGAACTGTGCGCCCACGACGCCGCCGACCAGCAGCAGGACGGCCAGCGGCATATCGACGGTAAAATTGGTGGTGGCGTGAAGCAATGTGGTGAAGGCGGTGACGAAGATGATCTGGAAAAGCGAGGTTCCGACCACGACCTTGGTCGGCATTCCCAGCATGTAGATCATCGCGGGCACCATGATGAACCCGCCGCCAACCCCCATGATCGCCGCCAGAATGCCGACAAAGACCCCGACGACCAGCGGTGGAATGACCGAGATATAAAGCCCCGAGGTACGAAACTTCATCTTGAACGGCAGGTTATGGACCCAGTTGTGTTTCTTGCGCACAACCCTGGCACCGGGCTTTTTCGATCGCCGGATCGCATTCAGGCTTTCGACGAACATCAGCCCGCCGATGATCCCCAGAAAGATGACATAGCAAAGCCTGACCAGCAGATCGACCTGACCCAGGCTTTTGAGAAAGTTGAAAAGCTGAATGCCAAGTGCCGCGCCGATCAGGCCGCCGATCAGCAGCACCGTGCCCATGCGCAGATCGACCGTCTTGCGTTTGAGATGCGCCAGCACCCCGGAAAACGACGAGGCGACGATCTGGTTGGCTTCGGTGGCGACGGCGACGGCGGGCGGGATGCCGATGAAAAACAACAAGGGCGTCATCAGGAACCCGCCGCCGACGCCGAACATGCCCGATAGCATACCGACAATGCCACCCAGCCCCAGCAGCAGGAAAGCATTTACGGAAACTTCTGCGATGGGCAGATAGATCTGCATCAGCGGCCATCAACTTGGGTGAAGGAACGTCTTATCCCACTGTTGCCCCGATGCGGGGCCGGTGTCAAATGCTGCCATGCCATCGCGTCGGTCCAGTTGCGGGGGTGGTGTCAGTCCAGTTGCCGCAGATAGCGCCGCAGGATGCGTTCCAGTTTCGCCGCGCCAAGCGGGGCCATGGCCTTGGTATGGGCATGGCTGATGGACTCGTCGCTCATCCCGGCGGCCATGTTGGTGATAACCGACATCGCCGCAACCCGCAGTCCGAGAAAGCGCGCCAGAATGACCTCGGGCACGGTGGACATGCCAACGGCATCAGCACCGAGGATACGGATGGCGCTGATTTCGGCGGGGGTTTCGAACGAGGGGCCGGAATACCAGGCATAGACGCCCTGGGCGAGGGTATCGCCTTCGGCCTCTGCCGCCGCGCGCAGGTCAGCGCGCATGGCCGGATCATGCGCCTCGGTCATGGGGACGAAACGCGCATCCGTGGGTTCGCCGATCAGCGGATTGAGGCCGGAAAAATTGATGTGATCAGACAGCAGCATCACCGATCCCGGCGGGTTTTCGGGCACCATGGATCCGGCGGCATTGGTGACGATCAGTTGGCTCGCCCCCAGCGCCTTTAGCACCTCAAGCGGCAGGCGCATCGCGTCGGCGCGGCCGTTTTCATAGTAATGCGCCCGACCGCCGAAAACCGCGACGCGCTGGCCTTCAAGCGTGCCGACCACCAGTTGCGGGTTATGCCCGGACACGCCTGCATGGGGAAACCCCGGCAGATCGTCATAGGGGATGGCCGTGCCCGCCACCGCGTCGGCCAGATGCCCGAGCCCCGAGCCGAGAATCAGCCCGAGCCTGACCGGTTCGGCCCCTGCACGGGCACGGATTTGGGCGGCGAGGTCGTCAGCGTTCCTTGACATAGGGCTCGCCTCCGGCGCGCGGCGGGATGGCACGACCGACAAAACCGGCCAGCACGATCACCGTCAGGATATAGGGCAGCGCATCGAGCGCGGGTGTCGGGATCGGGAAATGCAGCAACCGTTCGATGACATCGGGGCGCAGTGCCAAAGCTTGCAGGAAACCGAAAAGGAAGGTGGCATAAAGCGCCGCCCAGGGTCGCCATTTGGCGAAGATGAGGGCCGCCAGCGCGATATAGCCGCGCCCGGCAGTCATTTCGCGGCCAAATCCGGCCTGCAATCCTGCCGACATATAGGCCCCCGCCAGCCCGCACAGAAGCCCGGTGATGATCACCGCTGAATAGCGCAGGCGGATGACGGAAATGCCGGCGGTATCGACCGAGGCCGGGTTTTCACCGACCGCCCGCAGGCGCAGGCCAAAGCGGGTGCGAAAAAGCACCCACCAACTTAACGGGACACACAAAAGCGCGATGTAGACCAGCGCCGTGTGGCCCGAAACCACCTCGCTGTAAAGCGGACCAAGGATCGGGACATTGCTGAGGCCGTCGGCAAAGGGCAGGTCAATCGGGTTGAACCGCGCCCCGCCCGACAAGGGCGGTGTGCGCCCGCCTTGCCTGAATAACGCCTGCGCCACCAGAACCGTGATGCCGGAGGCCACGAAATTCAGCGCCACCCCGGAGATGAGCTGATTGCCGCGAAAGGTGATCGAGGCAAGCCCGTGGATCAGCGCGAAGATCATCGCCCCACCGATACCGGCCAGCACCCCCACCCAGACCGACCCGGTGAGCGCCGCCACCGCCCCGGTACACATCGCCGCCATCAGCATCTTGCCCTCGAGCCCGATGTCGAAAATCCCGGCACGTTCCGAGAATAGCCCGGCGAGGCAGGCCAGCAGCAGCGGGGTGGCCAGCCGCATGGTGCTGTCGAGGATTTGCAGGAGTGTCGCGTAATCCATTAGGCCACCACCGTTCTGCGGGGGCGGAAGAACGCCCCCAGGATCATTCGCACCATATGATCCAGCGCACCGGTGAACAGGATCACCAGACCCTGCACCACGGTACGCAGCTCAATCGGGATCGTGGTCCAGAGGCCAAGCTCTGCCCCGCCCTGAAACAGGAACCCGAAAAGGATCGCCGCCAGAAACACCCCCACCGGATGGTTGCGCCCCATCAGCGCCACGGCGATGCCGATGAACCCCGCCCCTTCGGCGGAATTCTGGAGCAGGCGTTCGCTTTCGCCCATGACGTTGTTGATCGACATGAGGCCCGCCAGCGCGCCGGAAATCAGCATCGCCAGCATGGTAATGCGAAAGGGCGATATGCCGGCATAAAGGGCGGCTTTTTCCGAACGGCCAAAGGCGCGGATTTCATAGCCAAGCCGGGTGCGCCACAACAAAACCCACACCAGCCAGCAGGCGATGAGCGCGATGAACAGCGTCACATTGGCGGGGACCTGTTTGGTGAAAATCAGGTTCAGCCCCGGAATTTCGTGCAAAGTCGGCAGCTTGGCGCCGTCGGGGAACCGGGCCGAGGCGGGGTCCATCTGGCCCTGGGGCCGCAGCACGTTGACCAGCAGGTAGATGATCAGCGCCGCCCCGATATAGTTGAACATGATCGTGGTGATGACGATATGGCTGCCACGCCTGGCTTGCAAATAGGCCGGGATCGCCGCCCAGGCCGCCCCGAACAGGGCCGCCCCGATCATCGCGGCGGGCAGTGCCAGCGTCCAGTGCGGCCAGGGCAGCGCCAGACAGACAAGGGCGACACCCAGCCCGCCAAGCTGCGCCTGCCCTTCGCCGCCGATATTGAACAGGCTGGCGTGAAAGGCCACGGTCACGGCAAGGCCGGTGAACATGAAGCTGGTGGCATAGTAAAGCGTATAGCCCCAAGCATAGGGCGACCCCACCGCCCCCACCACCATGGTTTTGAGCGCCTCGGACGGGCTTTGGCCGATGGCGAGGATGACAAGGGCCGAGATCACCCCGGCAAAAAGCAGGCTGATCAGCGGCACCAGCACCAGATCGGCCCATTTCGGCAAGCGGGTCATTGACCTTCCTCCCCCACCACACCCGCCATCAACAGCCCCAGCGCGCGTTCGTCGGTTTCCTCGGGCAGGCGTTCGCCCATGATCTGGCCGTCGAACATCACCGCGATGCGGTCGGCGAGGCCCATGATTTCATCCAGTTCGACCGAGACAAGCAGGATCGCCTTGCCCGCGTCGCGCAGTTCAACAATGCGTTTGTGGATGAACTCAATCGCGCCGATATCGACGCCGCGCGTGGGCTGGCCGACCAGCAAGAGGTCGGGGTTGCGCTCGATCTCGCGCGCGAGAATGATTTTTTGCTGATTGCCGCCGGAAAAGCTTTTGGCGGGCAGGGTCGGGATCGGCGGGCGCACGTCGAAGCGGTCCATCTTGCCGCGTGTATCCTCGAGGATCGCGGCATTGTCCATGAGCAGGGCATTTTTCTGATAGGCCGGGTCGTTGTGATAGCCGAAGGCGATATTTTCCCAGGCGGTGAAGTCCATGATCATGCCCAGATGCTGGCGGTCCTCGGGCACATGGGAAATGCCGCGGGCGCGGCGCGACTGACCGTCCGAGGATTTGCCGGTCAGGTCGATTTCTGCGCCATTGATCCTGACCGTGCCGGTGCCGTTGGCGATACCGCCGAGCACCGCCAGGAGTTCCGACTGGCCATTGCCCGATACCCCGGCGATACCCAGAATTTCACCGGCCCGGATGGTCAGGCTGATACCTTTGAGCCGTTCGACCCCATCGGCATCGCGCACCCTCAGGTTTTCCACTTCGAGCACGGTTTTCCCCGGTTTGGCCAGTGTCTTGGTCACGTCCAGCAGCACCTTGCGCCCGACCATCAGTTCGGCCAGTTGTTCGGGGCTGGTGTCGGCGGTCTTGACCGTCGCGGTCATCTCGCCGCGGCGCATGACCGAAACCGTGTCTGTGATTTCCATGATCTCGCGCAGCTTGTGTGTGATCAGGATGATGGTCTTGCCCTGTTCCTTCAGCCCCCGGAGGATGCGGAAAAGATGATCGGCCTCATCGGGGGTCAGAACCCCGGTCGGCTCATCAAGAATCAGGATGTCGGCGTGACGGTAAAGCGCCTTGAGAATTTCCACCCGTTGCAGATGGCCGACCGAAAGTTCCTCGATCAGGGCATCGGGATCGACGTCGAGTTCATATTCTGCGGCCAGTTCGCCCAGCACCTTGCGCGCCTTGGCCAGCGAGGGGCGCAAGAGCCCGCCATCCTCGGCCCCGAGGATCACGTTTTCCAGCACGGAAAAATTCTGCACCAGCTTGAAATGCTGGAACACCATGCCGATGCCCGCCCGGATCGCGGCCTGACTGTCGGGGATCAGCGTGGGGGTGCCGTTGATGATAATCTCGCCGCTATCGGCCTTGTAAAACCCGTAAAGGATCGACATCAGCGTCGATTTGCCCGCGCCGTTTTCGCCGATGATGCCGTGGATGGTGCCGCGGGCGACCTGGATCGAGATGTCCTTGTTGGCCTGCACGGGGCCAAAGGCCTTGGATATGCCCCGCAGCTCGATCGCCAGCGGGGCCGGTGCCGGGGCGGCGATGTTCTGCCGCCCCGCTATCGTATCAGCGACCACGCCGCGCCGTCTCAGCTTGCCGGGCAGGTGTTGTCGGACATGTAGTCATGCACCTTGATTTCGCCAGACTTGATCTTTTCGGCGGCCGCATCGACGGCGGCCTTCATATCGGCGCTGACAAGATCGGCATTGTTGTCATCGAGCGCATAGCCGACACCGCCGCTGGCCAGATCCATGACCGCACAACCGGTTTCTACGTCGGGTCCGGCCTTGAAGATGTCATAGACGGCATTGTCCACGCGCTTCATCATCGAGGTCAGAACCTGACCCGGATGCAGATAGTTCTGGTTGCTGTCGACGCCGATTGACAGGATGCCTTCATCGGCGGCGGCCTGCAAGACACCGATCCCGGTGCCTCCGGCGGCGGCATAGATCACATCCGCCTTCTGGCTGATCTGCGCCTTGGTCAGTTCGGCACCTTTCACCGGGTCATTCCAGGCCGACGGGGTCGAGCCGGTCATGTTCTGGATCACGATCGCATCGGGATTGGCAGCCTTCACCCCTTGTACATAGCCACAGGCGAATTTGCGGATCAGCGGAATGTCCATGCCGCCGATAAAGCCGACGGTGCCGGTTTTTGATGCCATCGCCGCCATCATGCCGACAAGATAGGATCCCTGCTCTTCGGAGAAGACCACCGAGCGGACGTTGGGTTGATCGACAACCATGTCGATAATGGCGAATTTGGTGTCGGGGAAATCCGGAGCGACCTGGGCCAGAACATCGCCAAAGGCAAAGCCGGTCATCACCACCGGGTTGGCACCGGATTCCGCCAGACGCCGCAGTGCTTGTTCGCGCTGGGCCTCGGACTGCATTTCCAGTTCCTTGTAGGTGCCGCCGGTTTCGGCCTTCCAGCGTTCGGCCCCGTTGAAGGCGGCTTCGTTGAACGACTTGTCGAACTTGCCGCCAAGGTCATAGATGATCGCCGGATCGGCCAGAACGGCACCCGTCGATAGCGCCAGCGTCGCGGCCGCGCCGAGGAATTTCTGCATGAGGGTCATTGGTATCTCCCGGTTTTTAATCGTTTTACCCTGAAGGGCTGCCTGCGGGGGTTCCCGCAGGTCGATCTCTTGCGGATCAGGGTTGATTAGGTCGCAACTGCCCGGAGGGGTCAACAGGAATCTACGGTTGATTGGGGGTCATTTTTACCACCCGATCAAAACATCGTCACCGGTCACGCAAGCGTCAGGGACAGGATCACCGCATCGACTGCGATGCCGTCGGGTCTTGAATAATAGGATTTTCGCGTTGCCGTTCGGATAAATCCCGCGCGGGAATAGAGCGCCTGTGCGGCGTGATTGTCTGCCGACACTTCCAGAAACGCGGTTCTGGCACCCCGGTCTACAGCGCTGGTCCTGAAACTGGCCAGCAAACGGGTGGCGATGCCGTGCCGGCGCGCCTGGGGGAGGACGGCCAGCGTCAGG
>JBATDH010000215.1:0-2020 GCA_049663365.1 Albidovulum sp.
CCTGACGCGCGCGCCACCCCCGGCCGGGAAAACCCGCGAAGGATCAAACCCTCAGATCAGCCCTTCCGCGCGGAACAGCGCCTTCACATCCACCTCCGGTCGCGCCCCGAAATGACTGATGACCTCGGCCGCGGCGATACAGCCCATACGGCCCGCCACCTTCAGGCTCTGCCCGGTGGCCAGCCCGTAAAGAAACCCGGCGGCGAACTGGTCGCCCGCCCCGGTGGCATCGACCGGCACCACCCGGTGCACCGGCGTTTCCACCCGCTCCTGCCTGCGCAGCACGATCACATCAGCCCCCGACCGCGTACACACCACCACCGGACAATCGGCGCGCGCCAGGGCCAGTGCCGCCTCCAGATCCTCGGTCTGATAAAGCGCCTCCCATTCATGCTGGTTGCCAATGACATAATCCATCTCGTCCTTGACCAGCCGACGGAAATCGTCCCGGTGGCGGTCCACACAAAACGGGTCCGACAGCGCAATTCCGGCCTTGCCGCCGCCCGCATGGCAGGCCCGCGCGGCCTTCAGGAACGCTGCCTTGCCCTTGTCTTTGTCGAAAAGATACCCCTCCAGAAACAGGTAATCCGCCTGCCCGGCCACATCGCCTGCCACATCCTCTGGCCCCAGATCGGCCGAAATCCCCAGATAGGTGTTCATCGACCGCTCGCCGTCCGGGGTGACGAAGATCATCGAGCGCGAGGTCGGCAATTCCGCTCCCGCCACCGGCGGGTTGGGAAAATCGGTGCCTTCCAGCGTCAGCGACCTGGCAAAGAACCGCCCCAGCGCATCATCGCGCACCCGTCCGATAAAGGCCGAACTCAGCCCCAGATTGCCCAGGCCCGCGATAGTGTTGCCCACCGATCCGCCCGGCGCTTGCGTGCGCTCCTTCATCGCGCCGTAAAGCACTTCGCCCCGGTCGCGCTCGACCAGTTGCATGATGCCCTTTTCAATCCCCATCAGGTCAAGAAAACTGTCATCGGTCTGGGCCAGCACATCGACGATGGCGTTGCCGATGCCGACAACCTGATAGCGCTTGGTCACAGGGTTTTCTCCTCATAGGGGCACAGATCGCGGATGATGCAGGCCCCGCATTTGGGCTTGCGCGCCACACAGATATAGCGGCCATGCAGGATCAGCCAGTGATGCGCATGTTGTTGAAACTCGGCCGGAACATTGTCCTCGATGGCGCGCTCGACGGCATCGACATCCTTGCCCGGCGCTATGCCGGTGCGGTTGCCGACGCGGAAGATATGGGTGTCGACCGCCTGGGCGGGCTGACCGAACCACATGTTCAGGACCACATTGGCGGTCTTGCGGCCCACCCCCGGCAGAAGCATCAGTGCTGCACGCGATGATGGCACCTCGCCGCCATACTCCTCCACCAGAATCCGGCTGAGCCGGATCACATTCCTGGCCTTCTGACGAAAAAGCCCGATGGTCTTGATATGCTCGCTCAGCCCCGCCTCGCCCAGCGCCAGCATCTTTTGCGGGCTGTCGGCCACGGCGAACAGGCCCCGCGTCGCCTTGTTGACCCCGACATCCGTCGCCTGCGCCGACAACGCCACCGCCACCACCAGCGTGAAGGCGTTGACATGTTCCAACTCACCCTTCGGCTCCGGCTCCGACGCCCGGAACCGGCTGAAAATGTCGCAAAGCGTCTGATAGTCGAGCTGCCGGGCCATGCCCCGCGATATGCCCGCAGCCGCCCGCCCCGGCAAGCCCCCGACAGGCGGAAATCCCGGCGGCGATGCCTGTTAACCGCAATTTTGCGCTTGTCTGCCACGGTCGCAGGGCAACAGACGGGTTCGGGCATGACAGCAGCATTTCACGCGGGCGGCGGCAACAGCCCGGCGCTCGGCCTGCCCGGCCTTTGCGGGGCCACCCGGATCGCCACCATTGACGGCAACATCCCCGTCGAATGGCTGCGTGCCCGCGATCTGGTCCTGACCCGCGATGGCGGCTATCAACCGCTCTTGTGGATCGGGCCGGACCGCGCAACCCGGCCAGCCCGCCCGAC
>JBATDH010000216.1:0-2772 GCA_049663365.1 Albidovulum sp.
GGCCTGATCCTGTGCCTCCTCTATGCTTTCGATGATATATTGGTCCAGCCATTCGTGCCGGACCGTGCGGTTGTAACGCTCGACATAAGCGTTCTGCTGGGGCTGCCCGGGTTGGATGTGCTGGATGTCAATCGCGGCGACAAAAGGGGCCACTTACCGGCGCAAAATGGGGCCAACGTTCGGGATGTCGGCGTCGAGTGGAAGGATCATCAGGGGAACGCCGGTCACGAGATGGTCAGATATTGACCGACGAGAACCTTTGGCGGGGTTTGACATCATCAAAGCCAGCACTATGGCGAAACTTTGTGCCAAACGTTCTCGCGCGTTCAATCCCGAGCAATATGAGTCGCCGCTTCGGATCAAAGAATATTTTTTCTAACCTCCTAAAGCTCGCCCGCATCGACGATGTCCAAGGCCAACGCGGTATTTGCTGCAAGCCGCTGTCTTGCAACTGAACCGTTGCAGGTGTCGGCGTTGCGCCCGGTAAACGAAAATAAATTGGTTGACCGATTGCCCCGGTCAACCGAAAAATGTAAGTTTACCGAAAGGATAGAATGGAGGCTGAAATGGCGAACCTGAGTTCCGTGGCGCGATCTGCCTACGGTGACCTCTTGCGTCTGCTCAAGGACGATATGGTTGCCAATGTCCGCGGCTCGCTCGTCACAAAAGAGAGGGGTGGCAAAGTCTACTGGTACGCGGCCGAGAAAATCGGCAGCGACGTCAAGTTCTGGTACGTCGGCCCGGACAGCACCGACACGCGCAATCGCGTCGCCCGAATGAAGGAACTGCACGAGCAGGCGGGCGAGCGCAAGAAAGAGCGCGCGCGCCTAGCCCGCTTGCTGCGTGCCGAGGGCATGACGCCGGTTGACCGCGGCACAGGTGGCCTACTGCTCGCAATGGCCAAGGTCGGAACCTTTCGGCTTGGCGGAACGCTGATCGGGACGAATGCATTTCGCCTGATGGAAGGAGATCTGGGAGCTACCCTCCCCCTTGGTGGTGTGGCAAACACCGGGGATATCGACATCGCACAATTCGGACGTCTGTCCGTAGCACTGGAAGACACGGTCGAGCCATCCCTTGCCGAGACGTTCTCAGCGCTCAAATTCGATCCCGTTCAGGGCCTTGATCGAGACAGCGTCTGGCGATGGCGGCAGGCTGGGCAGACCGGAATGACGATAGAATTCCTGACACCTTCTTTTGAGGCGGATGAGGGCATTCGCGACCTCCCGGCCCTGGGCGTCAAAGCACGGGCATTGCATCACCTGAACTATCTGATCTCTGACGCGACCAGCGCAGTCGCGCTCTATCGTGACGGCATCCTTGTGCAAATCCCGCGACCTGAGAAATTTGCCATCCACAAACTGATCGTCGCCGATCGGCGCCGTGACGGTCCCGCATCCTTCAAGGCCGAAAAGGACCGCCAACAGGCGGCATTTATCATTGCCACCATGGCCGAGGATCGCCCGTCAGACATCTGGGACGCCTATGAAGACGCAATGGCGCGTGGACCCCGCTGGCGTGAAAGGATGGCACGGACCCTGGCTCGAATGCCTGACATACGCGACGTATTGAATGCTTGCGAGACGGCGTAATGTGCCGTGTCATTGTGGACAGTCGGCTAGAACGTGTTTCTGACTTTCAGATTCAGGATTCCCAGATTGGGCGTGATGTGATTCCCTGCTTTGAGGCAGGTGAGGGGAGTGTAAACGGGATTGTTGCGTTATTTCAGCATCGTTGGGCGTTTGCCTGGATTGCACGGTTGATCATGCAGCTGCTTCGAACAGGCTGGCGATGAATTTGATCTCGCCTTTGACGCCTGGTTGCTGGTGATGGATGTGACCTCTTTTGATAGTCCGGATTGTCTCGATGCCGCTGAGGGTTGCCTTGGCTGATCGCAAGGATCGGAAGCTCTGGCGATATCCGAGCAGCCGTTTCATGGCAGCGTGATCGCTCTCGATCAGATTGTTTCGCCACTTTCGATCGATATGTCGAATACTGTCAAAATGCGGTCTCAATTCCGAAAAGGTTCGGGTGCGCAGCCGGACCCCGTCGCCCAGAATCTTCGCCACCGCGATGGTTGTGTTGTCGTAGAGGATCGACAACGGCACGCCACCGAAGAAGGCAAACGCGGCGTTGTGGCCGTCGCAAAACGCCTCGGTCGTCTCCGCCGGATAGGTCTTGATGAAGAACGCATCCGAATGCGGCAAAGCCATCGCAAAGTAGTGCAGCTTGCACGTGACGCCGGCAATCACACCCAGCGTCTCGCCGAAATCGACCTGGGCGTGGCCCGGCGCATGTGACAGCGGCACGAACACTTCCTGCGACCGGCGCTTCTTCTCGCGCACGTAATCGGTGACGATGGTAATCCCGCCGGTGAAGCCATGCTCGTCGCGCAGCCGCGCATGGAGCCGTTTGGCAGTATGGCGTTGCTTCTTCAGTTTGCTCTTATCGTCCTCAAGAATCTGGTCGATCACCGGCACAAAAGGGTCAAGCTTCGGACGATGCGGGGGCGCATTGCGCCGATACCCCGGAGGCACCGAATGCTTCAGGATCTTCGATACCGTCTTGCGGTCGATCCCGAACAGACGCGCGGCCTCGCGCTCACTCATGCCCTCGACATGGCACGCCCTGCGCACCCGGTTATACAGTTCCACAGAATACATCTCCCGACCCTCAGCTTCCGCCTCGGGTGTCAGAATGGCGGAATTTTACTCCGCGACGGTCGGGTAATCCCACCGTTTCCGTGGCCCAGTTTGCCTCCGTGATTCACAC
>JBATDH010000217.1:0-13624 GCA_049663365.1 Albidovulum sp.
TCCCGCCACCAGCGGCAGGCGCTGTACTCCCCTGCCGGTGGCGGCATGGGCAAAGCCATAGCCATCGACGGCTGAATTGGGCTCGGGCGGGTTCGACCGTCGCGCAACGCAATCGGACGCCAGAACCCGTCCCGCGGCATTGGCGGTTTTGACGGTTTCCACCCTCGCGACCGGCACCAACCCATCCCTCAGCCGTGCCAGCGCCTCGTCCACCGGCACCCATGAAACGCCCTGCGGCATGGCAAAACAATCGTCGCGCAGGCGGGGTGGGGTCAATGACGCTGTTCCCGCTGCTTCTGCGGCTTGCCGAAGTTGCGCTTCCGCGCCCAGGCCAAAAATCCAACCTTCTTCAAACCGCGCTTCGGGAGGAACACCATCAAGAGCACCGGCGAGGACACCGGATTCCTGCATCCACCAAATCGCTTGTGCCAATATGCGTACCTGCGCCGCATCCTTGATTTCGCCCGTGCGCGTCGCCGCCTTGATTTGTGCGCCGACAAGCGAGGGCCATACCTCGACCATCACGATAGGCCCGTCCAACGGTTGAAATGGCCAAACGCAAGTTGCGTCGGGAAACCGTGCCCGAAGGCGGGACAGCGAAGCCATGCCCGTCATCGCCTGCGATCCAACTGAACCCGCGCCGCCCATCTGCCAGCAGCTAGAGGCCCCTTTCGCACGGCTTTCGGCTTCACGACGTTCGGGCATTCCGTGTCCTGTCCGAAGTGTGTCCTTGCGTGGCAGCCCGTCTATTTCTGTTCCCGATCCGTTGAACCAGAACGGGCCAGTGCCGGGAAAAAGCGCATTGATCCGCCCTGCGAGCGTGTATCGGTCGGGTCCGATGCCTTCTGAACCAAGTTGGTCGGCAATCCAGTCCCACAATGCCAATGGATCCTGCCTGTCGGAAATATGTCGGGCAAAGCCCTTTGGATACCCGAAGGGAAAATCGAAACCTGCAATCACTCGGCGATTTGCGCTGATTTCGGTAGCAAACCTTTTCGCCAACCAATCCTCGGCAACAGTCCGGTTGCGTAGATAGACGGGCGCTTCACTGCCATTTGCCGTCACGGCAGCGGCCCAGATTGCGTCCTTTTTTGGTGTAGGGCCACGGTCGCCGCCGCCGGACCAGTCAACAACGATGACTGTATCAAACGGTGTCACAACCCCATCTCCCCCAGAACAAAATCGGCAATGGCCTCAGTATCGTCGAGATCAAACACCGGCACATCGAGAACGACAGGCGCGGCGTTCGATGCCACCGCCCGGATGGTGGGGTTTTCCAGCGCCAGCAAGGGGCGGGGGTTTTCGCCCCTGTGGGTTTCAATCTTGGGATGGGTGCCGGATTTGTAGCCCTCCACCAGCACCAGATCGACCGGGGCCAGATGGGCCAGCAATTCCGCCAACGGCGGTTCATCCGCGCCGCGCAATTCGTGCATCAGGGCCCAGCGGCGCGGCGAAGCGAGGATGACTTCATGCGCCCCCGCCGCGCGGTGGCGGAAACTGTCGCGTCCCGGCTGATCCACATCGGTCGAATGATGGGCGTGTTTGATGGTGGAAACACGTAGGCCGCGCCCGGTGATTTCGGCCACAAGACGCTCCATCAACCCGGTCTTGCCGGAATTCTTCCAACCGGTGACACCGAATACCTTCATGCCAGCGCCTTTAACAATGTTTCCGCCCTAGTGATATCTTCGGGCGTATTTACGTTGAAGAAAGGGTCAAAAGGCGTGTCGGCGAAGGCGGCGGTTCCGGCCCCGTGCTGATCTGTCCAAAGCACGATCTTGCGCAGGCCTCCTTCCAGAGCGGCTCGCAGGTCGTGGCGCAAGGCCACGGGCCATAACCCGAATGTGGGCTGTCGCCACAATTTGCCTTCCGCGTCCTGCGTCGCCGCCAGCGCCAGACCGGACGGCCCGGCGGCGTCCCGTAGTTTTGCCACCAGATCGGAAGGAAAGAACGGTGTATCGGCGGCAGCGGTGACAATGGCTTCGGCCCCCTGTTCTGCCGCCCAGTCTAGCCCTGCCAGAACCCCGGCCAATGGCCCAGGATGGTCGGGCAGGCTGTCAGCCAACACCGGCAGGCCAAGATCCGAGAACCGCGCCGGATCGCCATTGGCATTGAGCGCCAGCAGCCCGCATTGCGGGGCAAGACGCGCGATCACATGGTCGATCAGCCGCTTGCCGCCGACCAATCGCAGCCCCTTGTCACCGCCACCCATCCGGGTCGCGCGGCCACCGGCAAGGATGATGCCGGGAAATTCACTCATCGGCCGCACTCTTGCGCCGGTGCTTTTGCCCCTCATCGCCAATGCTGTCGGGATCGGCATCCCTGACCAGCCGCTCCTCCCCGCTCAGACAGACAAACCTTTGCCCGCGCATCCGCCCGATCAGTGTCAGCCCGACTTGCTGCGCGATCTCGACCCCCCAGGCGGTGAAGCCGGAGCGCGACACGAGGATCGGGATGCCCATCAGCGCGGTCTTGATCACCATTTCCGAGGTCAGCCGCCCGGTCGTGTAAAGTATCTTGTCATCGGCGGGCACCGCGTTCTGGAACATGAAGCCAGCGATCTTGTCGACGGCGTTGTGACGCCCGACATCCTCCATATAGACCAAAGGCCTGCCCGCCTGACACAGGACCGTGCCGTGTATCGCCCCTGCCTCCAGATAGAGCGAGGGTGTGGTGTTGATTTCCTTTGCCAGCGCATAGAGCCAACTGGTGCGCAATTCAGTGGCGGGCAATACCAGCCCCTCCAGCCCTTCCATCATGTCGCCGAACACGGTGCCGACCGCACAGCCCGACGTGCGGGTCTTTTTCTTCACTTTCTCTTCATAGGAGGTCTTGCGTTTGGTCCGCACCACCACGGTTTCAATTTCAGCATCGAAATCGACGCCCGTTACCACGTCATCGGCCCGCAGCATCCCCTGATTGCGCAGAAAGCCCAGCGCAAGATATTCGGGATAGTCGCCGATGGTCATTGCGGTGACGATTTCCTGGCTGTTGAGATAGATGGTCAGCGGCCTTTCCTCGACCACCGAGATCTCGGTCACAGCACCGGTATGGTCCGTGCCGCAAACCCGTCGGGTCAGATGCGGATCGTCTGGCCGGGGAAGAATGGGGAGATTGAGGGTCATCTGGGGGCTTTCCTGTCCGATCCGCATCTTGGAGCGCTGATCCGGCAGTTTCAAGGGCTGTGGGATGCGATATGTCTTCCGATCCCGCCAGATTATTGGACGATAGGACTGGGATTCAGGCGTGACTGGCTGTGTGGACAAAATGTCCAGTATGATTTAGGCGCTACCCCCAATTTGTCCCTTTTTGCCGTATTTGTGCCCGGCTAGTAAACCCGGAACGAAGGGTAGCCACCATGTTGCGCCACGAGAGTTTTTGAATGAATGACATCTTTCAGGGGCTGAAGGAAGCCACCCGTCTGGTGGGGTCATTCGACGCTGATCTGGTCGAGATAACCGCCCGTTCATTGCAGGTATCACTGGGTGCGACGGCCATCGCCTCAGCGATTGGCCTGCCCTTCGGGGCGTGGCTTGCCGTGAACCGGTTCAAGATGCGGCGGATCGTCATTGCGCTTTTGAATGCCCTGATGGGCTTGCCGCCGGTGGTCGTGGGGCTGATTGTCTATGTGCTGTTTTCCCGCGCCGGTCCCTTGGGCGTTTTCGGATTGCTCTTTACCCCAACGGTCATGGTGATTGCGCAGGTGATCATCATCACGCCGATCGTCGCCTCTATCGCCCATCAGGCGATCCGCGAACTTTGGGCCGATTACCACGATCTGCTGATTTCGCTGAATGCAACACGGGTACAGCGGATCAAGGCGCTTTTGTGGGATGGGCGGCGGGCGTTGCTGACAGCTTCGCTGGCCGGGTTCGGACGCGCCATCGGCGAAGTCGGGGCGATCATGATCGTCGGGGGCAATATCGACCACGCGACAAGGGTCTTGACGACTGCGATCGCGCTGGAAACCGGCAAGGGCGATTTCGCATTGGCGCTGGCGCTGGGCTTCGTGCTGATCGCGCTGGCCATCGCGGTCAACCTCGCGCTGCACATGCTGACCCGTACCGAAAGGGAAAGCCGGTGGTAACGTCAATTCTGCCCCTAAAGCTTGACGAAGTGGAGTTGCGCCGCAATGGGCGGCGCATTCTCGGACCGGTCAGTCTGACGCTGGCGGGCCGCGGGATCACCATCATCCTGGGGCCGAACGGGGCGGGCAAAACCTCGCTCTTGCGGGCCATGCACGGGATTGAACGGATCCGGCGCGGGTCGGTCCGCTGGCAGAGTGATCAGGAAACGGCGCGCGCACGGCAAGCCTTCGTGTTTCAAACACCGATCCTCATGCGCCGTTCGGTGGTCGATTGCATCGCCTATCCCCTCCTGCTTGACGGTGTGAACAAGGCCAAGGCGCGGGCGTCGGCCATGGCGCAGGCCGAAAAGGTCGGGCTTGGGTCAATGCTTGCCCTGCCCGCGCAGGTTCTGTCAGGCGGCGAAAAGCAAAAGCTGGCGCTGGCACGGGCGCTGATCCGGAATCCCGAAGTGCTGTTTCTGGACGAACCCTGCGCCAGCCTCGACACCAAGTCGATGGCCGAGATCGAGGCGATCCTGACCGGTGCCCGCGATGCGGGCACGCGGATCGTCATGTCCACCCACAATATCGGCCAGGCCCGCCGTCTGGCCGATGACATCCTGTTCCTTTGGGACGGGCGCCTGCATGAAGCCGGCACCCGGTCGGAATTTTTCGACACCCCGAAGACAGCCGAAGCCAAAGCCCATATCAACGGAGATCTTTTACCATGAGACTGAAGACACTCGCCTTAAGCCTGTCCGCGCTTTTCTTCGCCACCGCCGCCATTGCAGAAGACCTGAAAATGGCCGTGACCACATCCTTTGCCAATTCGGGGCTGGCCGAAATTCTGCTCCCGCAGATTGCCGCCGATACCGGGATCAATGTCCAGCTTCTGATCGTCGGCACCGGGCAGGCGCTCAAACTCGGTGAGGCAGGCGATGTCGATGCGGTTCTGGTCCATGCCCGCGCTGCCGAAGAGGCGTTTCTGGCCGCCGGCAACGCCACCCACCGCCGTGAAATCATGTACAACGATTTCATCATCGTCGGCCCTTCCGCCGATCCGGCAGGGGCCGCTGCCGCCAGCAAGGCGACCGAGGCGCTGACCGCGATTGCGACGACCGAGTCGCCGTTTGTCAGCCGTGGCGATGACAGCGGCACCCATAAAGCCGAGTTGGCGCTGTGGAAAGCGGCGGGCATCGACCCCGCAGGCACCTGGTACAACGCCGTTGGTGCCGGCATGGGGGCGGCGCTGAACACGGCGGCCGGGCTTAACGCCTATATCCTGTCGGACCGGGCGAGCTGGCTCAATTTCGGCAACAAGGCAGACCTGAAGCTGATTTTCGAAGGGGATCCGGCGCTTTTCAACCAATATGCCTATCTGCCGATCAACCCGGAAAAGCAGCCGCATGTGAAGGCCGAAGCCGCCGAGAAACTGGAAGCATGGCTGACCAGCGACAAAGCCAAAGCCCTGATCGAAGGCTATATGATCGACGGGCAGAAACTGTTCACCTTCAATGCGGTCGCACAGTAATTCACAGGCATTCCGTTCCCAGCCCTGATGAGGGCTCCGCTAAATTTTCGTGAGGGGGCTGATCGGTCCCAAGGCAAAACTCTTCACCACCCTTTTTGCGACTGGACTTTGGCACAAGGCCAAAGTCCAGTTTGCGACACCAATCAGTAACTCGACGGTTCCTTTCTGGCATTCGCTATTCGTTTTTGAACCGTCATTGTCTCGACGAGGCAGGACAAAGCCTTTGGCGAAAAACAGGTCTTGCGGTTATCTTCGACGTATTGTCCCGGTAACTGGACCCGAAACAGCTCTTTCTGCCTGACTTTTGGTGGCGAGAAAGCACAATCAGATTTGGAGTCGAAATGGCCGAAAAACCAAGCTATCGAATCGTCGGCAGCTATTACGAGGCCTGCAATTGCGATGCAGTCTGCCCCTGTCGGCGGCAGGGCGATGTTCCCGGTGGCCGGTCGACCTATGGCGATTGTGATTTTCTATTGTCGTGGCGAATCGCCACGGGGCACATGGGCGATGTTGATTTGCCCGGCCTCAATGTTTCAATTGCGGGAACATACAATGATGACGTCGGTGATGATATCTGGTCCGTATTCATCTACATTGACGAAAACGCAACAAAACCACAGTTCGATGCCCTGGGTCAGATTTTCAGCGGCGCTATTGGTGGCAATCTTGGTGTCACGGCCAATTTTTCTACGATCCTGGGGATCAAGCCTGCCGAAATCCGGTTGGATCACAAGGCGGGCGCAGAAACCATTCATGTCGGCTCCTCTGCGTCAGCCCATGTCGTGCGGGATTTCGAATTCGACGGCCGGATATCTTGTGGTATCCCAGGCCACGATCATCCGGGTCAGGAATCTGTGTCCAGTCTGACGGTGCAGGACGCGCCGCTGGCATTCAGCTATTCCGAACGCTGTGGATTCGCGACCGATTTTGCCTATTGGAATTAGGGCCTGAGGAATATTCGGTGCGCAAGGGCAACCCGATCAGCGCAGAAATGCGAAACGGGGTTGCCACGCTTGTGGCTCTGTCGGCTTTTGGCTGGGTGCTGATTTTCTGGTCCGTGGCGAACATGTCATCACCGGCCGTCGCCCTGATGATGCCGATGGATGCCCGCTGGACAGCCCCGGAAATCATCGCGGTCTGGCTCATGTGGGCGGTCATGATGGGGGCGATGATGTTGCCGTCGGCCATCCCGATGATATTGGTGCACCGACGGGTTGCCGCGAAACGAGACCCCGAATTTATGAGATCCAACCGCTGGTTTCTGGCCGCGTATCTTCTGAGCTGGGCATTGTTCAGCGTGGCCGCGTCCTTGCTGCAATGGGGATTCCAACAGGCAGATGTCCTGTCACATATGTTGAAAATTCAGGAGTCAGTGGTCGGCGGTGGCATACTCGTCGCGGCGGGCGTTTTTCAACTGACCCCACTGAAGGCCGCGTGCCTTCGCAAATGCCGAACCCCAATGGGCTTTTTGCTGACGGATTGGCGTGATGGTCGCGCAGGTGCGTTTCGGATGGGGATCAAACACGGCCAATACTGCATCGGCTGTTGTTGGGCCCTGATGATGGTCTTGTTCGTCGGCGGCGTCATGAGTTTGACCAGCATCGCCGTCTTGTCGGGGATCGTTGCCTTGGAAAAACTCACCTCCCGAGGCGAAACGATTTCAAAGCTCGGCGGTATCTTGTTGATTGTCTGGGGCCTGTGGCTGATTTCGGCAACCATCGGCGGCCATCCACCGCCCGTTTAAAGTATCTTTTTTGATCAGAACGGGTTCTTTGGACGCATGGGCCTGGCCCTACTCTTCCAACTCGCCGTGAATGGCAAATTGGTCGATGCCCGCGTCGTTGGCCTCGATGAATCGGAACTGTTCGCGCACACCGGCATCGGTCAATTCGCGCATCACCGTCAACACGGTATTGGGCGCATGATCAGCGCAAAGGTCAGCCATTTGTTCCAGTTCCTCGATGGCAGTGGGGCGCGCGGTTCCAATGTCGGGCGCGCCGTAGACATCGACGAAATGCCGGGCGAGCCGGTCGGTGAGAACCTCATATTCGGCAGGCTCGATCCGGGTCACGGCGACAAATGTCACCCGGCCAAAGGTCTCTACCCCCAACCAGCCATTGGCAAAGGCCTGACGCGACTTACCCGTCAAATCGCCCTCGGACCAGTTGGAAAACTCAAAACCCCCGCTGATCGCCCATTCGCCGGTCCGGGCGGGGCTGTGAAAGACGTTGCGGTCGCTTTCGTCGAAATGAATGGCGCGGGCCAGATACATAGGGTCATATCTCATCAAGGATTGAGGACAGGGGAACAAGCCGCGTGTCGCCATCCGTGGATTTCAGGATCATGCCGAAATTCTCATCCACGCCCAGAAATACACCTTCGGCACGGGGCCGTCCGATGGGCAGGCTGACGGCCTCGCCCAGTTTCGAGGCCAGGCCGCTCCATTCCCGGTGCAATCGGGCCCGGCCACCGGGTTCTTCCAGCTCGTTCAACCAGACAAGGGTGTGACGCGACCAGGCTTCGAGCAGTTCAATCGGCACCACATCACCGCAACCTTCCTGATCAAGGGCGGTCCAGTCGGGCGTTTCGCCGGGTTCCCATTCCGCCGTATGTGACAGTGTCAGGTCTAGGCCGACCACCAGCCAATCGGGGATGGCCGCCGGATTGCGGGTGCTGGCGGCCATATGAAACCCGCCGCAATGCCCGCCATTGATGCGGATACCCCCGGACCATTCCAGATATACTGCGGTTTCTGGCGGTACCAATACACCCAGCGCATTCTGAAATCCGACCGTAACGGCGCAAAACGCGGCCAAGGCCGGTTCCAGCGCGGTTTCGGGGGCCAGCACCAATGCCGCCCTGAGCCGTTCCGGGCCAATCGACCAGGTCAGCAGGCCTGAATCCACCCCGCGACGTGCCTGATCAATGGCTATCGCAAAGGGGTTGGCGGGGCCTGCCGCCAGACCAGTGAGCAACGGTGGAAAGGATGGGATCAGCGTCATGCCTGACCGGCTTCCATCAGTTGCCGCGCCAGTTTACGAAAGGCCTGCGCCTGCGGCGAGGCGCTTTTTGACACCACAATCGGGGCGCCGCCATCCGACGTCGTGCGGATATCCAGATGCAGCGGAATTTCCGCCAGCAAGGGCACCCCAAGCTTTTCCGCTTCGGCCCTGACGCCACCATGGC
The DNA here is from genome assembly GCA_049663365.1 of Albidovulum sp. Classification (GTDB taxonomy): domain Bacteria; phylum Pseudomonadota; class Alphaproteobacteria; order Rhodobacterales; family Rhodobacteraceae; genus Albidovulum. The sequence continues at coordinate 8,784 of JBATDH010000217.1, forward strand.
CGAAGATATGCTCTTCATTCCCGCATTTGGAACAGACATGCACCGCCATGTTTTCGATCATGCCTATGATCTTCGTGCCCATCTTGTTGAACATGTCAATTCCCTTGCGCGCATCCAGAAGCGCGATGTCCTGCGGGGTCGAAACAATGATGACGCCATCGACATTCGCCTTTTGGGTCAGGCTCATCTGAACATCGCCGGTGCCGGGTGGCAGATCGACGATCAACACATCCAGTGCGCCCCATTGCACCTGGAAAAGCATCTGCTGCAATGCACCCATCAGCATCGGCCCGCGCCAGACCACCGCTTCATCTTCCTGGGTCATCAGGCCCAGAGACATCAACGTGACGCCGTGATTCCGCAGTGGCAGGATGGTCTTGCCATCGGGCGAGGCAGGTCTGCCCGAAACACCCAACATGCGCGGCTGCGACGGGCCGTAAACGTCGGCATCCAAAAGACCAACGCGCCGCCCTTCGGCTGCCAATGCTGTGGCGAGATTGGCGGCAACGGTGGATTTCCCTACCCCGCCTTTGCCCGAGGCAATAGCCAGTATGCGGTCGACACCGGCAATTTTTTCCGGCCCCTGTGGCTTGGCCGATTTCATTTTCAGATCAGGTGGCGCACTGGCCGCCGCATGGGCGGTCAAAACGATGGAAACCGTCTGTACGCCCGCAAGTGCCTTGAGCTTTGCCTCCGCTTGAGCGCGAACGGGCTCCATTGTCTTGGCGCGGGCGGGGTCAATTTCCATCACGAAACGGACTGTTCCGCCGTCGACCGTCAGGGCACGGACAAATCCGGCCGTGACAATATCCTGCCCGCCCACCGGGTCAGGGATGCCGCGAAGCGCGGCCAGTACCTCGTCGCGCGTCAGGCTCATGCGGAGGGGCCCATGATTTCGCCCTCCACAACATGGGTCATGTTCAATTCTTCGATCTTCAGTTCCATCCGGGCTTTGAAGGTCTTGCCCGTCCCGGTATCCGCATCGCGCATCGCGGCCTCGATCGCCTGCTGCGATGTGACACCGACCTGTTTGAGAAACTTGCGCAGCGACATGTTGAATTCGTCATTCATGGGGGCCTCGTGATTTTAGGGTTACGGTTGACCTTTAGGTATGGGCATCGCTAGCGTCGTGGGCAAGGGGGCCGGTGCGGTGGAAAAGCTCGTTGCCATGATCTGTGTTTTTCTGACCCTCGCCGCTGCGGCACTGGCGCAAGAGACCCGTGAGTTCCGTCTCCAGGTCGATGAAGAATTGGTGGCATCGGGTCTGATGGCCTATCTTTTGCCCCGCTTTGCGCTGAAAACCGGGCGGCGGGCCGAACTGGTAACCGACCGTGTCGATATGATGATCGACGACAGGGGGGAAGGCCACGCGGTCATGGCGCGGGCTGGGCGGGTTTTTACAATGGTCACAGTAACGGCAAATCCGGCGGCCACCAAATTTGCCGATTGGCTGGCATCCGACATCGGGCAGACGGCGATTGCTGCCTTCGTCCCGGTTGACGGACCTGCTTTTACCGGCGTGTCGCACGAAGTGAAAACAGCGGAAATCACCTTCGAGGGTGATGCCCGACTTGGCGCGACTCTGGCCGAGACCCATTGCGGGCGCTGCCACCGGGTCCGCGCCGACCGGTCCGGCATAGGCATCGGATCGACGCCATCCTTTCGTGCGCTGCGTGCGCTGACCGATTGGGATCAACGGTTTCTGGCCTTCTACGCGCTCAATCCCCACCCCGCATTTTTGCGCGTCGACGGGATCAGCCCGCCCTTTGACCCGGCATTCCCCCCGTCCATTCATCCCGTTGAACTGACCCAGGCCGAGGTCGAGGCGATCCAGGCCTATGCGGCCAAGCTGGAGCCTGCCGATCTGGGTGCGCCGGTTGCCAATAATTGAGCCTCGCATCAATGATCCCGGCGTTTGCTTAGGTAATCATCGGTCGTACGCACCCGCGGCCGGTCATGTGACTGCATCGGATTGTCGGTGCTGTGATACTGGGTCTGAATGCGGCAATCATCGCACATCTGGATCAGGCGTCCGGCCCCGCCTTCGCTAAACATCGAATGTTTGCCAGCAAGCTTTGCCATGATCTTTTCGACGGTGGATTTCACCCCGAACGGCTTGCCGCATTCGATGCAGCAAAACGGGTCTTCTTCGTTCAGTATTTGCTGGCCAAAGGCCGCATCACTGGGATCAAAGCGTGGTGCCAGCGTGATGGCGTTTTCGGGGCAAACCGTCACGCAGATACCGCATTGCAGGCAGGCGTCTTCCTGAAACCGTAGCTGCGGCTTGTCGGGGTTGTCCAGAAGTGCGCCGGAGGGGCAAAGCGAGGCGCAGGAAAGACATAAGGTACAGGCATCGCGATCAACGATCACGGCACCATAAGGTGCGCCATCAGGCAGGAGCAACGGTGCATCCGCATCCGGGTTCAAGGCCTTTCCGGCCAGCCGCGCAATCTGTCGGCGGCTGCCCATCGGCACTATCGCGGCGACCGCAAGCGGGTTGGTAACATCCGAATAAAGCGTGTCGGACAGGTTCTCCGGGTCAGCAATATCCAGCAGACGAAGGCGGCCGCCCCCCCCCATCGCCACGGCCAGCGCGCATTCGCGTTCCAGCACATCGCGCTCGGTTTGCGGTGTCAGCAGGACATCGACATGGCAAAACCCCATCGCCAGTGCCGCCAGCATTTCGGCATGGCCGAAACCTGCCAGGGCCGTTACCCCCAGTGCAATCACATCGCCGGGCAACCCACGCCCGTAACGCGCGGCAAGACTGATCATTTCGCCGCCGTGATCTGCGTCATGGACCAGCAGGCGCGGATTGACGCCACCAGCGCCCAGAAAGGTTTCCGCCAGGGTCTGGATGCGCCGGAAAAGGTGCGAGACCGGCGGCGCATCGTATTTGATCGCGCCCGAAGGGCAGAGCGCCGAACAGGCCCCGCACCCGGCGCAGACCGTCGCGTCAATCGCAACATGATCGCCATCCGGGCTGATCGCGCCGGTTGGGCAGACGTCAAGACAGCGGGTACAGCCCGTCTGCCCCGCCCGCGAATGGGCGCAAAGGTGATCTTCCAGGCTGATGTGGAGCGGCTTTTCGAAGGTTCCAACATGCTGGGCCGCGTCAAACACCGCGCGGGCCACAAGCGCCGGGTTGCCGGGGTCGGCGCGCAGGTATCCATCGCGTTTTTGCGGGGCAGGGAACAGCGGCGTGCCTCCGGTCAGATCAAGGATCACATCGCAGCGGGTTTCGGCCCCGTCGCGCGGGGCGGTCATGGCCAAATCGCCGCGCCCGCCGGGATTTACCTGTTCCAGCGCATCCAGGCGAATTTTGAAACGACCCAGCGTTCCGGTGGCGTGCAGGTTCTTGCCGCGAATGACCTCGATTTTGCGCGACAACGGCAAATCGCCTGTGTCTGTCATCAGGACGGTTACCGTCAGCACCTCGGCAAGCTGCTCTGCGGCAGGCAGGGCCATGGCGGCGGTGCCGATGATCAGACACACCCCGTCAGAGATGACATCCAGTGTTTTGGTTGCAGGCGCGACCAACAGCGCCTCGGCAACCAAGGCGGCCATTTTCGGCGTTGTCCGCGTGTCATCAGTCCACCCGGCGCGATCGCGTATATCGACGAAAGCCGGGTTCGGCGCATTCAGGTCGGCGGCAATTTCTTCAAAGCGCGGCTGTTCCTGGCGGCAGGCGATCATCGCCTCGCCCGCCGAAATCGCCGCCGCAGCGGCCGAGGTTTCGCGGGTGCAGAGGGCTGTGTGAACCTTCGAGCACTTCAGGCCCGTCGCCTGCGACAGCTTTGCCGCGTCGATTTTCTGGGTCCCCAGACAATCACACAAAATCAAATGCTTGGCCATTCTTCCCTCTGGTGCAACGGCATTCCCTTGGTGGCCGCGATCCTGAACGCAGCGAAACTAGGCATGAAAGAAGTCACGGCGTAAAGCGTGAATCAAGCCGATGAGCGATGATTCGGAGTTTTGGGCGGTCAAATTACCTGACCAAAATGCTGGGATTGGGCTGAATGGACAGTAAGTCTACCCTTTGGCCGGTCACCTTCCAAGATGTGGACATTTTGTCCCTGTCTTTCCGCTCAACCGAAGAAATCGGCCGATTCGAGAAAAACTGTTTGGTCATGCCTCCAACCGGGTGCAAGCTTGTCCTGACGGACCGCAGCAAGACGGCTCGTTGGGGAGAAAGCAAGAAAACCATGGCGCTTGTCCGCGCATCATTGCCGTTGGGAATAGTCATTCGCAAAACGCCGGGCATCACGCGCTGGGCGGCATGGGCGTGGAAAGTGGTGGCGGTGCTGCCGGGGGCCGGGCCCGCTCAATGGCGCGAATTGCGCCGCGATGGTGATGCGGTGGAATATCACGCCAGCACACTGGAACTGGTGTTGTTTTCAACCGATACCGAAGGCTATCTTGTTACCCTCGCCGCCAAGCGTCCCGGTATCGCCGTTGTGCTGCGCGACAGCACTGACCCCAAATCTGAAATGCCGTACGAACCGGTTCTTGTCACGGCTTCTGCATATGAAGGCCAGGATTACATGGACAGCGGCGACGGGCTGATCGAACTGGTACCGATGCCCGAAGGTCTTGTCGCCTGGATACGAGATTTCGTCGACGCCCACCATGTCGAAGAGCCGTTTATCAAACGCAAGCGCGACCGGAAACGCGTCGACCTGATAGAGGACGGTAAGGGCGATGCCCGTGTCAGGCAAGATTCGGATGTGTTCCGCGCGCCGCGCCCGGCCAATGTGGGGGATGCGTAATGGACAGCCCGCAAACTCCTGCAAATTTCTGGTCACGCCGTCGCGCCGCGGTTGAGGCCGAGGCCGCCGCAG
>JBATDH010000218.1:0-9259 GCA_049663365.1 Albidovulum sp.
TGCCTGCACCCCTACAGACCGGCGGATTTTATACGGTGCAAACCTGCCAATGCTGATCAAACTGGCCAAGTCGCGGCACCTTTCCGTGCCCGATGCGGTCAATTCGGCGCTTGATGCCGGGCGGAAATACATCAACAGCTATGGCGGCTCAGGGCAGGGTGGACAGTGACCGACGTTAATCTCGATATAGTCAACGAAAAGGGCCTGCATGCGCGGGCCTCGGCGAAGTTTGTCGAAGTGGTCGAGGCGTTTGATGCCTGCGCCGACGTGTCCCTGAACGGCATGTCCGCATCCGGCGATTCGATCATGGGCCTGTTGATGCTGGCCGCGTCGCGCGGGACCACCATCAAGGTCACGACCAGCGGCACCGACGCAGAACCGCTGGCCGAGGCTTTGGCCGCCCTTGTTGCCAATCGCTTCGGTGAGGATTACTGACAAGGCCGTGACTGGCATCGAAGGACGCCCGCAAGGTGCTCAAAAAACCGCTATCAGACCCGACTGACCCCGATTTCAAACCCTATGAAATGCGGCGGCTGTCCTATGCGGGTACATTCACCAACCCGGTCAAGGCCGGCACTATCCGCACCATCGAATGGCTGACGGGCAAACTGCATCTTCTGCGCAAGATCCGCGATTTCGAGCAATCCGGCGTGCCCTTCGGCCAGCCCTTCTGGCCCAAGGCAATGGCGGCGATGGGGATCGACGTTCTCACCCCCGACGCCCAGGTGGCGCGCATTCCGCCCAAGGGACCGCTGGTGGTGGTGGCCAATCATCCCCACGGCCTTGTTGACGGCATGGTCATGGCCGAGCTTATCGGCCGCGTGCGCACCGACTACAAGATTTTGACCCGCTCGCTCCTGACCGGCATTCCCGAGATTGCCGAATTTCTGATCCCGGTGCCCTTCCCGCACGAAGAAAACTCGCGCGCGGACAGTCTGGCAATGCGCGCCGAATGCATGGCCCATCTGAAGAACGGCGGCGTGATCGTGCTGTTTCCCGCCGGTCGGGTGGCCAATTCCGAAACCTACTTCGGCCCGGCGATTGAGCCGGAATGGAACCCCTTTACCGCAAAAATGGTCACGCGGTCGGGGGCATCCGTGCTGCCCATCCGGTTTCCGGGGGGCAATTCACGGGCCTATTACATCGCTGACAAGCTTTCGGCGACGCTGCGCCAGGGGCTGCTTTTGCACGAAATCAAGGGGGCATTGAACAAACCCCAAAGCCCGGTCATCGGTGACCCGATCGGGCCGGACGCGCTGGCGAAATATGCCAGCGATCCGCGCGGGATGCTGGCCTGGTTGCGCCAACACACCTTGTCGCTGAAATCCTGAAAACCCCTCCGCGCCGAAATCCCGTTACCGCGTCGGCACCGGCACCTCGCCGCGATAGTCGTAAAAACCCCGCTGGGTCTTGCGGCCCAGCCATCCGGCCTCGACATATTTGGTCAAAAGCGGGCAGGGCCGGTACTTGGTATCGGCCAGCCCCTCATGCAGCACGTTCATGATCGCCAGGCAGGTATCAAGCCCGATGAAATCGGCCAGTTCCAGCGGCCCCATCGGGTGGTTGGCCCCGAGTTTCAGCGACTCGTCGATGGATTTGACCGATCCCACGCCCTCATAAAGCGTATAGACCGCCTCGTTGATCATCGGCATCAGGATGCGGTTGACGATGAAGGCCGGGAAATCCTCGGCGCTGGCGGCGGTCTTGCCCAGCTTTTCGACCACCCCGATCATTGCCTGATAGGTTTCGTCATTTGTCGCAATCCCGCGGATCAGCTCGACAAGCTGCATCACCGGCACCGGATTCATGAAATGAAACCCCATGAACTTTTCCGGCCGGTCGGTGCGCGATGCAAGGCGGGTGATCGAAATCGACGAGGTGTTCGACGTCAGGATTGTCGTCGGCTTCAGATGGGGCAGCAATTCATCGAAAATCTTCTGCTTGACGGTCTCGCGCTCGGTCGCCGCCTCGATGATCAGATCGGTCTGGCCCAGATCGGTCAGTGTCATCGTCGTCTTGATCCGGGCCAGGGCCGCAGCCTTGGTCTCGGCGGTGATCTTGGCGCGCGTCACCTGCCGTTCAAGGTTCTGGTCGACAAGGGCTATGGCGGATTTCAGGGCATCTTCGCTCACATCCGTCAGCAGAACATCAAACCCGGCCAGCGCAAAAACATGGGCAATGCCATTGCCCATCTGCCCTGCACCCACGATCCCGACTGACTTGATTTCCATGGCCCGACCCTGCTTTCCGATATCGCCAGACCATAGGCCCCGGCACCGACCGGGTGCAAGGCATAAGCGGTTCCCCGGACCGTTCGAATTTTCGGTTTAGCTCTTTGGCAACGCCTGCGACCCAAACTGACCACGGGTGAGTCGAAATCAAGGTGGGTGAAATGGCCTATGAATATGGGGGCGATCGTGCCCTTGACTATTTTCCATGTCGTTACGGGCAATCCAGGCTTCTGTTTCGCGGCCCCCCCCGAAACCTTGACGGTGCCTATGCAGTCGTCATGGGCGGCACCGAAACCTATGGCAAGTTTGTCCCGAACCCCTATCCGGCGCTGCTTGAAGAAAGGCTCGGGCTGACGGTGGTGAATTTTGGCTACATGAATGCCGGGCTTGATGTTTTCATGGGTGATCCGGTGGTCATCGACGCCTGCCGCAAGGCCCGCGTGACGGTGGTTCAGCTTTTGGGCGCGCCGAACATGTCCAATCGGTTCTACACGGTGCATCCGCGCCGCAACGACCGGTTTCTCAAGGCATCGCTGATGATGAAGTCGCTGTTTCGGGAAGTGGACTTTACCGAATTCCACTTTACCCGCCACATGCTCTCGGCGCTCAAGGCTCGCGCGCGCGAAAGATTTGCCCTGCTCGAGGCAGAGCTGAAGACCGCCTGGGTGGCGCGGATGCAGCTATTGCTGCAACGAATTGACGGCCGCGCGGTGCTGCTTTGGGTGGGCGATCATCATCCCGACAGACATGGCCGCGACGGGCTGGGGTCCGACCCGTTGATGATTGACGCCGACATGATCACCGCCTTGCGGCCCTATGCCACCGATGTCGTGAAGGTCGACCCCAGCAATGCGGCCCAAACTGCGGGCACCGACGGCATGTATTTCTCGCCGCTCGAAGAACCGATCGCGCTCGAACTGCCCGGCCCTCTCGTCCATGCAGAGGTGGCCGAAGCGGTCACGCCGGTGCTGCGCGCGCTCTTGTGACCGGTCTCAGACGGAAAAGACCCGCCAAATGGCGGGTCTTTCGAGGTTTCATTCATATCGCAGTGTGAATTTCACCGCCTAGAGCTTTTCGATCAGCTCCGGCACGGCGGTAAAGAGATCGGCCACCAGCCCGTAATCGGCGACCTGAAAGATCGGCGCTTCTTCATCCTTGTTGATGGCGACGATGACCTTGCTGTCCTTCATCCCCGCCAGATGCTGGATCGCGCCGGAAATGCCCACGGCCACGTAAAGGCTGGGGGCCACCACCTTGCCGGTCTGGCCAACCTGCCAGTCGTTGGGGGCATAGCCACTGTCAACCGCCGCCCGTGATGCGCCCACGGCGGCACCCAGCTTGTCGGCCAGCTTTTCGATCAGGTGGAAATCGTCCTTCGACCCCACGCCGCGCCCGCCCGAAACCACAATCCCGGCGCTGGTCAGTTCCGGCCGGTCGCTGCTGGCAACCTTGTCCTCGACCCATTCCGACAGGCCCGGATTGGCGACGGCAGAGATGTTTTCAACCGCCGCCGACCCGCCCATTTCCGCCGGATCAAAGGTCGAGGTGCGGATCGAGACAACCTTCTTCCCATCCGACGATTTCACCGTCTGAATCGCGTTCCCGGCATAGATCGGGCGTTCAAACGTATCGGCGTCAACCACGCCCGACACATCGGAAATCACCATCACGTCCAGAAGGGCCGCGACCCGCGGCAGCACGTTCTTGGCATCGGTCGTGGCCGGGGCGACGATATGCGAATAATCCCCCGCCAGCGACACGATCAGCGCCGCCGTCGGTTCCGCCAAACGGTGCCCGAGCGAGGCGTCTTCAGCGCAAAGCACCTTCTTGACGCCCGCGATCTTGGCCGCATCCGCCGCCGCGTCGGCTGCCTTGGCCCCGGCGCAAAGCACCGTCACATCGCCCAGTTTCAGCGCGGCGGTGACCGCCTTGGCGGTGGCATCGACCGACAAATGTCCATCGGTCACTTCGCCCAACAGAAGAACAGCCATCAGAGCACCCCCGCTTCGTCTTTGAGTTTGGCAATCAGTTCATCGACTGACCCCACCTTAACACCCGCCTTGCGTCCGGCCGGTTCCGATGTCTTGACCACGCTCAGGCGCGGCGCAACATCGACGCCGTAATCGGCAGGCGTCTTTTCATCCAAAGGCTTTTTCTTGGCCTTCATGATATTGGGCAGGCTGGCATAGCGCGGCTCGTTCAGACGCAGGTCAACCGTGACAATCGCGGGCATCTTCACCTTGATCGTCTGCAACCCGCCATCGACTTCACGCGTCACCGTGGCGCTGTCGCCATCGACGGAAAGCTCGGAAATGAACGTTGCCTGCGACCAGCCCAGCAGCGCCGACAGCATCTGCCCGGTGGCATTCATGTCATTGTCGATCGCCTGCTTGCCACAGATCACCAGGCCGGGGTTTTCTTCCTTGACCACGGCAGCCAGCAGTTTGGCCACGGCCAGCGGCTCGATATCGGTATGCACATCGTCGGTGGCCTGGATCAGAATCGCCCGGTCCGCCCCCATCGCCAAGGCGGTGCGCAGGGTTTCCTGCGATTGCTTGACGCCGATAGAGACGACGATGATTTCTTCGGCCTTTCCCGCCTCGCGCAGCCGGATCGCCTCTTCCACGGCGATCTCGTCAAACGGGTTCATCGACATTTTCACATTGGCCAGATCGACACCGCTGCCATCCGCCTTGACGCGGACTTTCACGTTATAGTCGATCACCCGCTTTACCGGCACCAGAACCTTCATCGGCAGATCTCCTTCAAGTCAAATGCCGCCCTTGCGGCGGCGCAATACATTCTTGGTTGCCCCTTTAACGGCTTCACGCGCCCGAAAACAGTGCAAAATCGACGCCGATTGTCGCATCGACGCCACCTATGGCGCTAACGCGCCAGCTTACCGGTTCGCCCCCGGCACCCAGAGCACATCGGCGCGGCCGTCGTCATTGGCGATGCGGGCGGCGACAAAGAACCAGTCCGACAGGCGGTTGAGGTATTTGACCGCCGCTTCGTTCACCGGTTCCTGCGCTGCCAGTTCTACGCACAGCCGTTCGGCGCGGCGCGACACGGTGCGGGCGTGGTGCAGATGCGCCGACAGGGCCGACCCCCCCGGCAGGATGAAACTGCGCAACGGTTCCAGCCGGGCGTTCATCGCGTCTATTTCCGCCTCGAGCCGGTCCACCTGCGCCGAAACCATACGCAACACCGGATAGCCCGCCTCGGCGTCTTTCTCCATATCCGGGCGACACAGGTCAGCACCAAGGTCGAAAAGGTCGTTCTGGATGCGCGCCAGTGCCGCGTCGATATTGCCCTTCGCATGTTGCCGCGCCAGCCCCAGCACCGAATTCGTCTCATCCACCGTGCCGTAAGCCGCCACCCGTGGCGAATGCTTGGCCACCCGCGCGCCATTGCCCAGCGCGGTTTCGCCCTTATCCCCGGTGCGGGTATAGATCTTGTTCAGAACGACCATCACCGCCCCCCCCAACTGCGCACCAGCACGAAGATCAGGATCAATGCGACTGCAATCGCCTGGGCGATGATCCGGTAGCGCATGATCCGGTTGGCGTGCTTGCGGTTGAAATCGCCGCCCTTGGCGAAACCGCCGATACCGATCATCAGGATGACCAGAACCGCGAGGCAGGCGAATGCCGCAATCAGGAACAGGGGGTCTTTGGCCATGTCAGCCTCCCATGGGGGGTTATGCCGGGCTTTCTACTCTGCTCGGGCGGCCAAGGCCAGCACCCCCATGCCTCACCCCCTGCCCAGCACCCAGTCAAGCGCGCGTGAGGGCAGCAAACGCCGCGCGAACCCCATGAAATGGGTCGGCACCGTGACGAAATAGCGCGGGCGCGGGCGCGGGCTTTCCAGCGCCCGCCGCAATATGGCCGTCACCGCACTGGCGGGCCGTTCAAAGACATCCGGTTTCGACTTGTCCCGATAAAGCCGCTTCAGCAGGCTGGCGCGGTACTGATCCGCGCGCGGGCTGGCCTGCCAGTCGATCCAGCGTTCAAAATGCGGCACCGAATTTTCGCGGATCAGACTGGTGATTGGCCCCGGCTCGATCAGGATCACCTTGACCTCGGTATCGGCCATTTCCAGCCGCAGCACGTCCGTCAGCCCCTCCATGGCGAATTTCGTTGCCACATAAGCCCCGCGCCAGCGCATCCCGACAAAGCCGAGAACCGACGAACAGTTGACGATCCGGCCATGACCTTGCGCCCGCATCACCGGAATCACCCGCCGTGTCAACTCGTGATACCCAAAGAGGTTGGTGTCGAAAATCGCCCGCAACGCCCCTGTCGGCAGGTCTTCCACTGCGCCCGGAATGCCGTAGGCCCCGTTGTTGAACAGCGCATCCAGCGTGCCGCCCGTGCGCGCCAGTACCTCGGCCAGGGCCGCCGCCATACTTTCCTCATCTGTATAGTCCAGCCGGAAACTCTCCAGCCCCTCGCCGCGCAGCCGCGCGCAATCGGCCTCGGCGCGGCAGGTGGCAAAGACCCGCCAGCCCGCCTTTTGCAGCCCGTGGGCCGCGTCATGGCCAATACCCGATGAACAGCCGGTGATCAGGATCGACTTTTGCATCTGCTCTTCGCTCTCATTCGGTCTGGACCTGCCGTGCGCCACGATTTACACGGCTTGCATGAGCGATGCCAGCGATGACATTCCGGTACCTGCCACCGTCTCCGAACCGCTATCGCGGGCCATCGGCGAACGCTATCTGACCTATGCGCTCTCAACCATCATGCACCGGGCGCTGCCCGATGCCCGTGACGGGCTGAAACCGGTGCACCGCCGCATCCTTTATGCGATGCGCGAACTCAAGCTCAGCCCCACCGGCGGTTTTCGCAAATCGGCCAAGATTTCCGGCGATGTGATGGGCAACTATCACCCCCATGGCGACGCCGCGATCTATGACGCGATGGCGCGTCTGGCGCAGGATTTCAACATGCGCTACCCGCTCGTCGACGGGCAGGGCAATTTCGGCAATATCGACGGCGACAACCCCGCCGCCGCCCGCTATACCGAGGCCCGTCTGACTGCGGCCTCCGAAGCGCTGATGGAAGGCCTGGCTGAAAACGCCGTCGATTACCGGCCCAACTATGACGGCACACTGGAAGAGCCGGTGGTGCTGCCCGCCGCTTTTCCCAACCTCCTAGCCAATGGCTCGTCCGGTATCGCTGTCGGCATGGCCACCAACATCCCGCCGCACAACCTGCATGAACTGATCGACGCCTGCCTGCATCTGATCAAGACCCCCGATGCCCGCGATGAAACGCTGGTCGGTTTCGTTCCCGGCCCCGATTTCCCCACCGGCGGCGTGATCGTCGAGCCGCGCGAGAATATTCTCGAAGCCTATCGCACCGGGCGCGGCGCGTTTCGCCTGCGCGCCAAATGGGAGGTGGAGGATCAGGGCCGCGGCACCTGGACCATCATCGTCACCGAAATCCCCTATCAGGTGCAGAAATCCAAGCTGATCGAACGCCTTGCCGAGGTGATCCAGACCAGAAAAATCCCGCTTCTGGCCGATGTTCGGGACGAGAGCGCCGACGATATCCGTATCGTGCTTGAACCGCGCTCGAAAAATGTCGACCCCGAAATGCTGATGGGAATGCTGTTTCGCAATTCCGATCTGGAAACCCGCTTTTCGCTCAACATGAACGTGCTGATCGACGGGCGCACCCCCAGGGTCTGTTCGCTGAAAGAAGTGCTGCGCGCCTTTCTCGATCACCGGCGCGAGGTGCTGATCCGCCGCAGCCAGCACCGGATGGAAAAGATCGACCACCGGCTTGAGGTGCTCGAAGGTTTCATCACCGCATTCCTCAACCTCGACCGGGTGATCGACATCATCCGCTATGACAATGACCCAAAGGCCGCCTTGCAGGCCGAGGATTGGGGTCGCAAACAGGCCCGCGCCGCAACCGAACGCGACTATGTCTCGCCCCTCAGCCTGCCTCAGGCCGCCGACGCGCTGGGCCTGACCGAGGTACAGGCCGAAGCGGTGCTGAATATGCGCCTGCGGTCGTTGCGGCGGCTGGAAGAGATAGAGCTGTTGAAGGAACAAGACGCGCTGATGCAAGAGCGCGCCGATCTTGACGATCTTCTGGCCAGCACATCGCTGCAATGGGCCAGGATCGCCGACCAGTTGCGCGACACCCGCAAGCAATTCGGCAAGGACGCCTCCGGCGGTGCCCGCCGCACCCAGTTCGCCGAGGCGGGCGAGGTGGAAGAAGTGCCGCTCGAGGCGATGATCGAGCGAGAACCGATCACCGTCATCTGCTCGAAAATGGGCTGGATACGCGCGATGAAGGGGCACCAGCCGCTGGATGCCGAGGTCAAGTTCAAGGATGGCGACGAAGGCCGCTTCACCTTCCACGCCGAAACCACCGACAAGATCCTGCTCTTTGGCAGCAACGGGCGGTTCTACACCATCCTCGGAGCCAATCTGCCCGGCGGTCGCGGCATGGGCGAACCGGTGCGGCTGATGGTCGATCTGCCCAACGAATCCGACATCGTTGATCTGCTGATCTACCGGGCGGGGACGAAATTCCTGCTCGCATCAAGCGAGGGCGACGGCTTTGTCGTGCCCGCCGACGAAGTCGTCGCCCAGACCCGTGCGGGCAAGGTCGTGCTCAACACCCGCGACGGCGTCAAGGCACAGGTCTGCCGCGCGGTTCAGGGCGATCACGTCGCCGTCGTCGGCCAGAACCGCAAGGTGCTGATCTTCCCGCTCTCGGAACTGCCGGAAATGGCGCGCGGCAAGGGCGTCCGGTTACAAAAATACAAGGATGGCGGGCTGTCCGACGCCACGACCTTCACCCTTGCCGACGGGCTGAGCTGGAAAGACCCCGCCGGCCGCACCCGCAGCGAAACCGAACTGACGGAATGGCTTGCCAAACGCGCAACCGCTGGCAGAATGGCGCCACGTGGTTTTCCGCGTGACAACACATTCACCTGAGCGACCAAAGCTAAGCTCGCTCCACCGTCAGCCAGACCCCGCCCCCCGGGCGCAGGGTCAGGATCAGCAC
>JBATDH010000219.1:0-35577 GCA_049663365.1 Albidovulum sp.
TCTTCGCCCTCGGCATCATGCCCTATATCTCGGCCTCGATCATCGTCCAGCTTCTGACGGCCATGATCCCGGCGCTCGATCAGTTGAAGAAAGAGGGCGAACAGGGCCGCAAGAAGATCAACCAGTATACCCGCTACGGCACCGTGGCGCTGGCGACGTTCCAGGCCTGGGCGCTGGCGGCCAGCCTCGAGGCGGGCAGCCTGGCCCATGATCCGGGCCTCTTCTTCCGGCTGTCCTGCGTTGTGACGCTGGTCGGCGGCACCATGTTCCTGATGTGGCTCGGCGAACAGATCACCGCGCGCGGCATCGGCAACGGCACATCGCTGATCATCTTCGTCGGCATCGTCGCCGGTATCCCCGGCGCGCTGGCGCAGTTCTTCAGCCAGGGCCGGGCGGGCAACTTTTCGCCCGCCGTGATCATCGGCGTCATGGTCATGGTGGTGGTGGTGATCGCCTTTGTCGTGTTCATGGAACGCGCCCTGCGCAAGATCCATATCCAGTACCCAAGGCGTCAGGTCGGCATGAAGGTCTATGACGGATCATCGAGTCACCTGCCGATCAAGGTCAACCCGGCCGGCGTCATTCCGGCGATCTTCGCCTCGTCGCTGCTGCTGCTGCCGACCACGATCTCGACCTTTTCCGGTTCGCAGACCGGGCCGGTGATGTCGACGATCCTGGCCTATTTCGGCCCCGGCCAGCCGCTATACCTGTTGTTCTTCACGGCGATGATCGTGTTTTTCACCTATTTCTACACCGCCAACGTGTCGTTCAAATCCGACGATGTGGCCGAAAACCTGAAAAATCAGGGCGGTTTCATTCCCGGCATCCGTCCGGGTGGCAAAACCGTTGACTATCTCGACTATGTGGTGGCGCGGGTTCTGGTCGTCGGGTCGGGCTATCTGGCATTGGTTTGCCTTCTGCCCGAAATACTGCGCTCACAACTGGCGATCCCGTTCTACTTCGGCGGCACCTCGGTGCTGATCGTGGTGTCGGTGACGATGGACACGATCAATCAGGTGCAGTCGCATCTCCTGGCTCATCAATACGAAGGCCTGATCGAGAAATCGCAGTTGCGCGGCAAACGCCGTGGTGGCACGAAGAAAGCTCCAACCCGCCGGTGAGGCCCATCACATGATCAACATCATCCTTCTCGGGCCGCCGGGTGCCGGCAAAGGTACGCAGGCGCAAAAGCTGGTGGCCGAACGCGGCATGATCCAGCTGTCGACCGGCGACATGCTGCGTGAGGCGCGCACCTCCGGGACGGCGATGGGCAAGATGGTCGCCGACGTGATGGACCGGGGCGATCTGGTGACGGATGAAATCGTGATCGGTCTGATCGAGGAAAAGCTGCAAGGCGACAATGGCGGTGGCTTCATCTTCGACGGTTTCCCGCGCACGCTGGCGCAGGCCGATGCGCTGGGCGATCTGCTCAAACGCACGGGGCGCAAGCTGGACGCGGTGATCGAAATGCAGGTCGATGACGCGGCACTGGTCGCCCGGATTTCCGGCCGCTTTACCTGCGGCGACTGCGGCGAGGTCTATCACGACGACACCAAGCCGACCACCAGGCCGGGCACCTGCGACAAATGCGGGTCAACCAATTTGAAACGCCGCGCCGATGACAATGCCGAAAGCCTGAAGGTCCGCCTGATGGAATATTACAAGAAAACCTCGCCGCTGATCGGTTATTACTATGCCAAGGGCGATCTGGCCTCGGTCGATGGGCTGGCGGCGATGGATGCCGTGGCGAAATCCATCGCCAATGTGCTGGATCGTGTCCCGGCATCTTGACGCTACCGGCGAAACCCACTAGGTCACGGCGTCTCGCAAGAGAATCGTCCTGATTTATTTGGCTTTTGCCGGATATCGAAGGTCGAAATAGCCGAGTTGGCCCGACGGTGCACAACCCTCGGGCTAATGTTGTGAAAAAAGGTTCCGGTATCACGGAACCGCAACGAAAGGAAATCGCGCGTGGCACGTATTGCTGGCGTTAACATTCCGACGGGGAAACGTGTCCCCATCGCACTGACATATATCCATGGCATCGGCCCCGACATCGCCCGCAAAATCTGCGAGGCTGTCAAGGTCGAGACCAGCCGCCGGGTCAATGAACTCAGCGACTCTGAAGTTCTGGCCATTCGCGAACATATCGACGCGAATTATACGGTCGAGGGCGATCTGCGCCGCGAAGTGCAGATCAACATCAAGCGTCTGATGGATCTTGGCTGCTACCGTGGCCTGCGCCACCGCCGCAACCTGCCGGTTCGCGGCCAGCGCACCCATACCAACGCTCGCACCCGCAAAGGCCCCGCAAAGGCCATTGCCGGCAAGAAGAAATAAGGGGGCGTTGAATTATGGCACGTGAAAAAACCCGCATGAAGAAAAAGGAACGCAAGAACATCGCCGCCGGCGTTGCGCATGTGAATTCCTCTTTCAACAACACCAAAATCCTGATCTCCGACGTTCAGGGCAACGCCATTGCCTGGTCTTCGGCCGGCACGATGGGCTTCAAGGGATCGCGCAAATCGACCCCCTATGCAGCTCAGATGGCTGCCGAGGATGTGGGCCGCAAGGCACAGGAACACGGCGTGAAAACGCTCGAGGTAGAAGTGCAGGGCCCCGGTTCGGGCCGTGAAAGCGCGCTGCGTGCGCTGGCTTCTGTCGGTTTCAATATCACCTCGATCCGGGATGTGACGCCGATGGCGCATAACGGATGCCGCCCGCCGAAACGGCGTCGCGTCTAAAAGTAGTTTTGCACCCCGGATCGCATTCAAGTGTGGTCCGGGATGTATTCGTTTATTTCCTCGGGCGTTCCCGGACTTAGGACATGGGCCGGGAACTGGTATGGAGGCGGAACGCATGATCCACAAGAATTGGGCCGAACTGATCAAGCCGATGCAGCTTGATGTAAAACCCGGCAATGACCCGGCACGGCAAGCGACGCTGATCGCCGAACCGCTGGAGCGTGGCTTTGGCCTGACGCTCGGCAACGCGCTGCGCCGCGTGCTGATGTCGTCGCTTCAGGGCGCGGCTATCACGAGCGTCCAGATCGACAATGTGCTGCACGAATTTTCCAGCGTTGCTGGCGTTCGTGAGGATGTCACCGACATCGTGCTGAACCTGAAAGGCGTCAGCCTGAAAATGGAAGTCGAAGGGCCCAAGCGCCTGTCGATTTCGGCCAAGGGTCCGGGCATTGTCACCGCTGGTGATATTTCCGAATCGAACGGGATCGAGGTGCTGAACAAGCATCACGTGATCTGCCACCTTGATGAAGGCGCGGATGTCTTCATGGAACTGACCGTCGACACCGGCAAGGGCTACGTCGCCGCCGACAAGAACCGGCCCGAAGATGCGCCGATCGGGCTGATCCCGATTGATGCGATTTTCTCGCCGGTCAAGAAGGTCAGCTACGAAGTGCAGCCGACCCGCGAAGGTCAGGTGCTCGACTATGACAAGCTGACGGTCAAGATCGAAACCGACGGCTCGCTGACACCCGATGATGCGGTGGCCTACGCCGCCCGCATCCTGCAAGACCAGTTGTCGATTTTCGTCAACTTCGACGAACCGGAATCGGCCTCCAAGGGCGAGGCGGATGATGGGCTGGAATTCAACCCGCTGCTGTTGAAGAAAGTCGACGAGCTGGAGCTTTCGGTCCGTTCGGCCAACTGCCTGAAGAACGACAACATCGTCTATATCGGTGATCTGATCCAGAAAACCGAAGCCGAGATGCTGCGCACCCCGAACTTCGGGCGCAAATCGCTGAACGAGATCAAGGAAGTGCTGTCGGGCATGGGTCTGCATCTGGGGATGGATGTCGACGACTGGCCGCCGGAGAATATCGAAGATCTGGCCAAGCGTTTCGAAGACCAGTTCTGATCGGGGCATCGTCAGACGTCGGGCCAGTTGCCATACGTTTTGCCGACGTTTCGCATACACTTGACAGACGGGCGGGCCGTGCCCTAAACGGCCCCCCGGAAATGCCCGGATTGCCGGGGAACAAATGGGCGAATGCCCCAAGGTGAGCGGCCGGTGACCACGGACCGCCGGACAAAGCAAAACAGACGTTAGGAGAATGAAATGCGTCACGCCCGCGGATACCGCCGCCTGAACCGTACCCATGAACACCGCAAGGCGCTGTTCGCCAATATGGCCGGTTCGCTCATCGAACACGAACAGATCAAGACCACCTTGCCCAAGGCCAAGGAACTGCGCCCGATCATTGAAAAGCTGATCACCCTAGCCAAACGCGGCGACCTGCATGCCCGCCGTCAGGCCGCGTCGCAGTTGAAACAGGACCAGTATGTCACGCGACTCTTCGACATCCTCGGCCCGCGTTACAAAGACCGCCAGGGCGGCTATGTGCGCGTCATGAAGGCTGGCTTTCGCTACGGCGATATGGCCCCGATGGCGATCATCGAATTTGTCGACCGTGATCCGGCGGCCAAGGGTGCTGCCGACAAGGCCCGCGTCGAAGCTGCAGAATCAGCCGAAAGCTGAAATCGGCCATCACGAATGTAAAAAGCCCGGCCATTATTTGGCCGGGCTTTCTTGTTTCACTGGTCCGTATCGTCAAAAGCCGGTCGATCTCTGACCCGCTCACCCTGCCTTCAAGGTAAGCGGCTTTCGGTCTTGTCCCACTTTTTTTGCAAAATTGTCAATCATTTCAGATAGCTGTGCATCGCCTACCGGCGTCGCACCAATGAATTCCAACAAATCCACGCGTGCCGAATCCGGAAGCCTCATCAGTCTGGCAAACAGTCCGGGATTAATCGTAAGCACTTTGATGTTCCTTTGAATGCGTCCTTATATGCACAATTTACGGTTGACGAAAATAAAAGCAACTTGTCCAAAAGGATATGTTCCTAAGGGCTGTTGTGATGTGGTAACGCAGGTCATCGCGACGCAGATACACCTGTGTGGCCACGCTTTTCCCCGCTTTCGCGCGACGGCTGTCGGATGTAGTCTGCCCTTGTGACAGACCTGTTTGATCATAATGCGGCACCAAAGCCCGCGTCCGATGCGCCGCGACCTTTGGCCGACCGCCTCAGGCCGCATGAGCTTGATGCGATCATTGGCCAGCGAAAAGTCCTTGATGCCGACGGGCCGCTGGGGTCGATGCTTGCGGCAGGCAGCCTGTCGTCGCTGATCCTCTGGGGGCCGCCGGGGGTTGGCAAGACGACAATTGCGCGCTTGCTGGCCGACAAGACCGACATGGCCTTTGTCCAGGTGAGTGCGATCTTCACCGGTGTTCCGGAACTGCGCAAGGTGTTCGAGGCCGCCAAACTTCGTCGAACGCAAGGCCGTGGCACACTGCTTTTCGTCGATGAGATCCACCGCTTCAACAAGGCCCAGCAGGATGGGTTTCTGCCCCATATGGAAGACGGCACGATCCTTCTGGTTGGCGCCACCACCGAAAATCCGTCGTTTGAGCTGAACGCGGCCCTTCTGAGCCGCGCCCAGGTGATCGTTCTGGAGCGCCTGACGCTGACCGATCTGGAACTTCTGGCCCAGCGGGCGGAAAAAGAGGTCGGTCGCGCCCTGCCGCTGAAACCCGAGGCGCGCGAGGCGCTGTTGGAAATGGCCGATGGCGACGGGCGGGCCTTGCTCAATCTGATCGAACAGATACTGGCCTGGAAACTCGATGGCGCGCTGAGCCGCGACGCCCTGGGCCAGCGCCTGATGCGCCGCGCGGCAAAATACGACAAATCGGGTGACGAACATTATAACCTCATTTCCGCGCTGCATAAATCGGTGCGGGGGTCAGACCCGGATGCGGCGCTTTACTGGCTGGCGCGGATGCTGGAAGGCGGTGAAGACCCGCGCTATCTGGCGCGCCGGATCACCCGTATGGCGGTCGAGGATATCGGCCTGGCCGACAGCCATGGCCAGACGATCTGCCTTCAGGCGTGGCAGACCTATGAACGCCTAGGCAGCCCGGAGGGCGAACTGGCGCTGGCTCAGGCGGTGATCTATCTGGCGCTGGCACCGAAATCCAACGCCGCCTATACCGCCTACAAGGCCGCACGCGATGCCGCCAGGCGCACCGGGTCGGAACCGCCGCCGCGTCATATTCTCAATGCGCCAACCAAGATGATGAAAGAGCAGGGTTACGGCGAAGGCTATGCCTATGACCACGATGCCGAAGACGGGTTTTCCGGCCAGAACTATTTTCCCGAAACCATGAAGCGCCCGATCCTTTATCAACCGGTCGAACGCGGCTATGAACGCGAATTGAAAAAGCGGCTGGACTGGTTTGCCAAGCAGCGCGACAAGCGCGGCGGTTGACTTTGCGCCCGCACCGGATGAGGAAGGCGCCATGATCCAAAACATTTTGCAAGTAGCCCTTGGCGGGGCCCTCGGTGCTTCGGGCCGCTATCTGACCAACGTCGCGGTCATGCGCGTCATTGGCATGGGTTTTCCCTGGGGGACGATCATCGTCAACATTGTCGGCTCATTCCTGATGGGGGCGCTGGTGGTGGTCCTGGCACACAAGAACGGGACACATCTTGCGCCGTTTCTGATGACCGGCGTTCTAGGGGGGTTCACCACGTTCTCGGCCTTTTCGCTGGATGCGTTGACGCTGTTTGAACGCGGCGACACGGGTGTTGCCGCCGCCTATGTCCTGGCCTCGGTGCTTTTGTCACTGGTGGCCATTGTCGCCGGCATGGCGCTGTTTCGTTTGGTGCTGGCATGAGCGGCGTCAGGCTATTGACGGTCGGGGTTGACGAGGGCGAAAGCCGCCTTGACCGCTGGCTGAAAAAACGGTTCCCCGAAATGACCCAAGGGGCGGTGGAAAAGCTGTGCCGGACTGGCCAGATCAGGGTCGATGGTGGCCGGGTCAAGGCCGCCACACGGGTCGGGCCGGGGGCGGAAATCAGGGTGCCGCCGCTGCCCAATGTCACCCCCGCACCGCGGTTGAGTGAAAAGTCAGATGTTCCCGCCGCCGATGCCAAAATGATTCAGGCCGCGGTGCTGTGGAAGGACGATCATATCATCGCGCTGAACAAGCCGCCGGGCCTGCCGTCGCAGGGCGGATCGGGCCAGACCAACCGGCATGTGGACAGGCTGACCGAGGCGCTGATGTTCGGCTACAAGGATCGCCCGAAACTGGTGCATCGGCTGGACAAGGATACGTCGGGCGTTCTGCTGCTGGCCCGTACAGACCGCATTGCCCGCGCGCTGTCCGAGGCTTTCCGGTCACGCACCACCCGCAAGATTTACTGGGCCGTGGTTGCCGGTGTGCCGAACCCGCGCATGGGCACCATCCGCTTTGGTCTGGTCAAGGCACCGGGTCGCAGCGGCGGCGGTGAGGGCGAAAAGATGATCGCCGTGCACCCCGGCAAGGTGGAAAAGACCGAAGGTGCCAAACGCGCCACCACGGATTATGCCGTTTTGGACAAACTGGCGGGTCGTGCTGCCTGGGTGGCACTGGTGCCGGTGACGGGGCGCACCCATCAGTTGCGCGCCCATATGGCTGAAATCGGCCACCCGATCATCGGCGACGGTAAATATGGCGGGTCGGGGCAGGAAAACCTTGGCGATGGCTGGGGCGCGCAATTGGGCGGTGACATCAGCAAGAAACTGCATCTCCATGCCCGGTCGATCAGCTTTGACCATCCGATCACCGGCAAGCGCATCACGCTGACGGCCCCCCTGCCGGATCACATGACCCGCACCTGGAAAACCGTGGGTTGGTCGGCGGCGGATGTGCCGGATGACCCTTTTGCGGACCCGATATGAAACAGGGGCCCAAACTGGTCGTGTTTGACGTCGATGGGACACTGGTGGACAGTCAGGACCATATCGTCACTGCCATGGCCGAAGCTTTTTTGGTGGCGGGGTGTCCTGAACCGCACCGGACGGCGGTGCTGGGTATCGTTGGCCTGTCTCTGCCCGAGGCCATCGCCAACCTGGCACATGATCAAACCGCCGCCGTTCAGGCGCGGATTGTGACCCATTACAAACAGACATTCACCGCCAATAGCCCGACCCGGATTGCGCCGCTTTATCCCGGTGCGCGTGACACATTGGATGATTTGATGGCCCGGCCCGGAATTTTGCTGGGCGTGGCCACCGGAAATTCACGGCGTGGATTGACGCGGGTCTTGGGCAGTCACGGGCTGACGGGGATGTTTGCCACATCTCAGGTGGCCGATGATCACCCGTCAAAACCCGACCCTTCGATGCTACGCGCGGCGATGGATGAAACCGGTGTCGCTGCGGATCAGGCCGTGATGATCGGCGATACCAGCTATGACATGGAAATGGGGTGTGCGGCCGGGATGCACACCATCGGCGTCGTCTGGGGGTATCACCCGGCCGAGACGCTGCGGCAGGCCGGGGCAGGGGATGTCGTCGACAGCTTTGTGGCGTTGCGGCGGGTACTGGCCCGCAAGTGGGGTCTGTCATGAGCGGTTGGGGGACAAAGCGGTTCTGGTCCGAAACCAGTGTTGTCGCGACCGATGGCGGATTTCGGATTTCGCTGGACGGGCGATTGGTGTTCACACCTGCCAAGGCACCACTGGTCTTGCCGACACGTGCCATGGCTGATGCCGTGGCGGGCGAGTGGGCAGCACAAGAGGGCAAGGTTGACCCCCGCCGGATGCCGGTGACCTGCTCGGCCAATGCCGCGATCGACAAGGTCACCCCGCAATTCGACGAGGTGGTTGACCTGATCGCGGCTTATGGCGGCTCTGATTTGCTGTGCTACCGCGCCGAATACCCGCAAGAGCTGATTGCACGACAAGCCGCTGCCTGGGATCCTCCCTTGGTCTGGGCTAAACAGACCTTTGGGGCACGGCTGGCGGTTACGTCCGGCATCGTTCCTGTCGCGCAGTCGGTTGAGGCCCTGGACAGGCTGACCGCAGAGGTTCAATGCTTTTCTGCATTCGGGCTGGTGGCGCTTCATGATCTGGTCGGTCTGACCGGATCATTGGTGCTGGGGCTGGCCGCTGCCGCTGGGTATGAACCCGCCGAAACCATCTGGTCGCTGTCGCGAATCGATGAGGACTGGCAGGCAGAACAGTGGGGTGAGGACGCGGAAGCGACCCAAACCGCTGGCCGCAAGCGGGACGATTTTCTTCATGCCCATCGTTTTCTGTCGCTTTGTGTTGAACGCCAGTAAAGTTTTATTCGCCCCAAGGTTTTGTGGCGATTTAAATGCCCTGACGCAGGGTCATTCCGGCAATAGGCGCTGTTCCAAGGATTGAATCCTTGACGGGTGATTTGAAAATGTAACAAACTCGCCATGTTGCAGAAGAAAATTGCGACATGACCCTGGACCCGGAATCGGGGCAGGATGGAACTGTCCGCTGAAGGGCAGAAACTCAGGAAGAGGTAAACATGAACAAACAACTGTTTTTGACTTCGCTCGCTGCTGCGGGGATGACGGCTGGCTTCGTATCCGCCGCCACCCTCGATGACGTAAAAGCGCGCGGCGAACTCAACTGCGGCGTAACCACCGGTCTGGTGGGTTTCGCGGCACCGGATGCAAACGGTCAGTGGGCCGGCTTTGATGTCAGCTTCTGCCGCGCGGTCGCGGCGGCGGTTCTGGGCGACCCCACCAAGGTCAAGTTTGTACCAACCACCGGCCAGACCCGTTTCACGGCGCTGGCTTCGGGCGAAGTGGACCTGCTTGCGCGCAATACCACCTGGACGTTTTCGCGCGATGTTGACCTGAAATTCACGTTCCTTGGCACCAACTACTATGACGGTCAGGGTTTCCTCGTCCACAAGGACCTAGGCGTGACTTCGGCCAAAGAGCTTGATGGCGCGACCATCTGTATCCAGACCGGTACCACGACCGAGTTGAACCTTGCCGAATACTTCAAGGTCAACAACATGAGCTACAAGCCGGTGGCGATTGAAACCAACGCCGAAGGCGAACAGCAGTATTCGGCAGGTGCCTGCGACGCCTACACAACGGATGCTTCCGGCCTTGCGGCGACGCGTGCAGCCTTTGCCGATCCGGAAAACCATATCATTCTGCCGGAAATCATCTCCAAAGAGCCGCTGGCACCGCTCGTTCGTCATGGCGATGACCAGTGGGCCGATATCGGTCGCTGGACGCTGAATGCGCTGATTGCCGCCGAAGAGTTCGGCATCACCTCGACCAATGCAGACGAGCTGGCCAAAGGCACCGAAAATCCGGAAATCAACCGTATTCTCGGCACCGAAGGCGATCTTGGCGCGATGCTTGGGCTTGATGCGCAATGGGCGCTGCGGGCGATCAAAGCCGGTGGCAACTATGGCGAGATTTTCGCCGCCAATATCGGCGAATCTACGCCGATCGGTCTGGCCCGTGGCCTGAACGCGCAGTGGACCCAGGGCGGACTTCTCTACACACCGCCGTTCCGCTAAAAAACATCAGAACCAAGGGCGCGCCGCGAGGTGCGCCCTTGGTCTATGTTTCAACAGGGAAACCTGTACCGCGTGGGGCAACAGACCCCGAAACAAGGCATAAGCCAGCGGCGCGGACAGGTTCAGGGGAAAAATAATATGGCAACTGTCGCGGACACACCGAAAGCTGGCTTTCGGCTGAGCATGTTGATCTATGATACACGCTACCGGTCGATGACCATTCAGGTCGTGGTTATGATGGCGTTCATGGCAGGCGTGGCCTGGCTGGTGGATAACGCGGTGACGAACCTGCACAATCTGGGCAAGGATTTCAACTTCAGCTTTCTGTGGAGCCGGTCCAGTTACGACATCAACCAACGCCTGGTCGAATATTCCAGTGACAGTACCCATGGGCGCGCGTTGCTCATCGGATTGCTCAACACGCTGCTGGTCGCCTTTCTGGGCTGTGTCGCCGCCACGATCATCGGAGTTTTCGCGGGCGTCCTGCGATTGTCGAAGAACTGGCTCGTCGGGCGGTTGATGACGGTCTATGTCGAGGTTGTCCGCAACGTGCCACTGCTTTTGTGGATCCTGCTAACCTATGCCGTTCTGACCGAAGCCTTGCCGCCATTGAAGGATTTCCGGGGCGACAATCCCGTCGAAACAATGAGCCTGAACGGCTCGATCGCTGTCACAAACCAGTATACGATGATGCCCGAACCGTTGTTTTCCCGCAGTCTGGGAAATATAGATGTCGGCATTTTCCTGATCAGCGTTGACCTGATCGCAATCATCGCCGTCATCGTCGGGTCTATTCTGGTAAATCGTGCCCTGCTCGCCCAAGCGACCCGTATACAAGAGGCAACCGGGGAACGACCCGTGACCTGGTGGAAGTCCTTCTTGGTGTTGGTCGCCCCGGTCGTGCTTTTGCTTCTGGCGCTTGGTTTTCACCTCGGGTTCCCGGTTCTCGGAAAGTTCAATTTCAGCGGTGGAACCGAGATTTCGAATTCGCTGCTGGCGCTTTGGCTGGCACTGGCGCTCTATACTGGTTCGTACATCGCCGAAATTGTTCGCGCCGGTATCCTGGCGATCTCGCACGGTCAGTCCGAGGCGGCATTTGCGCTGGGGATGCGACCGGGGCGGACGATGAATCTTGTCATTCTGCCTCAGGCACTTCGGGTCATCATTCCGCCGTTGATTTCGCAGTATCTGAATCTGACCAAGAACTCGTCACTGGCGATTGCGGTTGGTTACATGGATTTGCGTGGGACGCTGGGCGGGATCACGCTGAATCAGACCGGGCGCGAGTTGGAGTGCATGATGCTCTTGATGCTCATCTATCTGATCATCAGCCTTAGCATCTCGGCCGTGATGAACGTCTACAACAACTCTGTAAAGTTGAAGGAGCGTTGATATGAGCGGTTTACACGCAGATTCCGCTCGCTATGTCCGTGAGACCATGCTCAGTGAGCAAGAACCTCCCATCTCCGAAAGAGGGGTCGTAAAATGGTTGCGGGAAAACCTGTTTTCCGGGCCTCTCAATACGTTTCTGACGCTTTTGGGACTGGGGGCGCTCTACATCATCGTGAGCCATCTGGGGCCGTGGTTGTTGCATTCCGTCTGGAATGCGAACTCGGCTGCTGAATGCCGCGAAATCGTGGCGGCCGAGTTCGGGCCCGACGCGTCCGGCGCCTGTTGGGGGGTGGTGCGGGAACGCTGGTTGCAATACTTGTTCGGATTTTACCCGAGCGAGCTCTATTGGCGGCCAACACTGGCTTTCGTGCTCTTGTTCGTGGCACTCGCCCCCATCCTGTTTGCACATCTCCCGCGGCAATTGCTGTGGTTTTCAGGTATATACCCGGCGCTAGCGTTCTTGCTGTTGTGGGGCGGGTCGATCTGGGTGCCGGTCGCGATCCTTGCCGGTTTTGCGCTGGGCTGGTTGGCCTATCGGACCATTTTGCCAATGTCAGGCGCGCTTGTCGCGGTGGTCGCGGCGGTTTTGGTGCCCATTCTCTGGTGGCTGCTATTCGCTGGTACCGTCGCCGGAGCAGTCCAGAGCGTGATCCCCTTGGGTCTTGAAGCAGTTACGTCAGACAAGTTCGGCGGTTTTCTCTTGTCCTTCACACTCGGCGTGACCGGGATCGCGTTTTCACTGCCGCTGGGTATCGTTCTGGCGCTTGGCCGTCAGTCCGATATGCCACTGGTCAAGATGCTGTCCGTCGGGTTCATCGAATTCATCCGTGGTGTGCCGCTGATCACGCTTCTGTTCACCGCATCCCTGCTGCTCAATTACTTCCTGCCGCCGGGGACCAATTTCGACATTATCCTGCGGGTTATCATTCTGGTGACGCTTTTCTCGGCGGCCTATATCGCCGAGGTGATCCGGGGCGGTCTGGCGGCGCTGCCGCGCGGCCAATACGAGGCGGCGGATGCGCTGGGGCTGGACTACTGGAAGGCCCAGCGACTGATCATCATGCCGCAGGCCCTGAAAATCTCGATCCCCGGTATCGTGTCGTCGTTCATCGGCCTCTTCAAGGATACCACGCTGGTGATCTTTGTCGGCCTTCTCGACCCGCTCAAGGGTATTACTGACGCCATTCGCGGCTCGTTCGAATGGAAAGGCGTCTACTGGGAACCGTTCCTGTTTCCCGGTCTTTTGTTCTTCCTCATCTGCTTTGGCATGTCGCGGTACTCCATGTATCTCGAACGCAAGCTGAAGCGCGATCACCGTTAAGGAGCATCCCATGTCGGAACCCGCAGTCGACCGTACTATCAACCGTAGCCATATGCAGGTGAGCGATAAAGTCGCCATCCAGATCAGCGGAATGAACAAGTGGTACGGGGCGTTTCACGTTCTGCGTGACATCAACATGACCGTGAATCAGGGCGAACGCATTGTCATTTGCGGCCCGTCAGGGTCAGGTAAATCGACCCTGATCCGGTGTATCAACCGGCTGGAGGAACATCAGCAGGGGCAGATTATCGTCGACGGCACCGAACTGACCTCGGATTTGAAGAACATCGACAAGGTGCGGTCAGAGGTGGGGATGGTGTTCCAGCACTTCAACCTTTTCCCGCATCTGACCATCCTGGAAAACTGTACACTTGCCCCGATCTGGGTGCGCAAGGAACCCAGGAAAGAAGCCGAACAAACCGCCATGCATTATCTGGAAAAGGTCAAGATACCCGAACAGGCCAAAAAGTATCCCGGCCAGCTTTCCGGCGGCCAGCAACAGCGGGTGGCCATTGCCCGGTCGCTGTGCATGAAGCCGCGCATCATGCTCTTTGACGAACCGACCTCGGCGCTTGACCCGGAAATGATCAAGGAAGTGCTCGACACCATGATCGAACTGGCCGAAGAGGGCATGACCATGCTCTGCGTGACCCATGAAATGGGCTTTGCCCAGGCGGTGGCGAACCGGGTGATCTTCATGGATCAGGGCCAGATTGTCGAACAGAATGAGCCGAAGGAATTCTTCAACAACCCGCAATCGGATCGCACGAAACTATTCCTGAGCCAGATTCTGGGGCACTGACAAAACGGCTGGGCATCGCAAAACCGGTGGGAATTCACGGCGCGCGGGATCACTTCAATTGGCTGTCCTTGGAGCCGCGCCGGTTTATCCCGCCGCGTTGCACTGGTCGTGTGTCGCGTTCCATCTGACAGTCGATGCACAGCTTTACCCCAGGGATGGCCTGTTGACGCGCTTCGGCGATGGGTTCGTCGCATTCCACGCAATGGGTGCGGCTGTCGCCGACGGGTCTGCGCAAGGATTGCATGCGTTTGAGCTCGTCCTCGATAGAGGCGTCGATCTGTTCTTGCACCGCGCCGTCGCGGGCCCAACCTCCGGCCATTGTAACCTCCTGCACGTTTCAGGCATGAATCGAAACGCGATGCAGGGATTTTAGAGTCCGGACCGCCTGAGAGTCAAAGAGACAGATGTAGCGGTGATGTTTCGGACAACGCTCAGATCGCCAGATATTCCGAACGCAGACGCGCATCCGCGAGGACGTCGGACGCCAGGCCATCAAATACCACAAGTCCTGTGTCGAGGATGACCGCGCGGTCGGCCAGATTGAGGGCCGCAATGGCGTTTTGTTCGACGATGACGGTGGTGATGCCCTGCGCCTTGATGATGTTGAGCGTCTTCTCGATCTCTTGCACGATGACCGGTGCCAGTCCTTCGTAAGGTTCATCCAGCAGCAGAACCTTGATGTCGCGGGCAAGCGCACGGGCAATAGCCAGCATCTGTTGTTCGCCGCCCGAAAGGGTCACGCCTTCTTGCTTGCGCCGCTCTCCCAGCCGGGGGAATAGCTCGTAGAGCCGTTCGAGCGACCAGCCTATCGGCGGGGTAATCTGCGCCAGTTTCAGGTTCTCTTCGACTGTAAGCCCGGCGATGATCCGGCGATCTTCGGGGACCAGGGCAATTCCGGCCTGTGACGCCTGATAGGACGTCATCTGGTGCAGCGGCTGGTGGTCGAGCCAGACTTCGCCATGCATCAGACGGGGATTGTCGAGCCGGGCAATCGCCCGCAACGTCGATGTCTTGCCCGCGCCGTTGCGGCCAAGCAGGGCAAGAATTTCGCCTTCATGCACGTTCAGCGATACGCCTTGCACGATATAGCTTTCGCCGTAATAGGCGTGAATATCCCAGACCGACAAAAAGGCGCTGGCGGTTGCGGCCACATTGGCATTCATGTTCGACGGCGCGTTCATGGCTTTTCTCCTACGAATGGGCCTGACCGAGATAGGCTTCCTGAACTTTTGGATGCCCCTTGATATTGGCCGGAATATCCTCGACCAGCGGCGTACCCTGCGCCAGAACGGTGATCCGTTCGGCAAGGCTGAAAACGACGTGCATGTCGTGCTCGATAATGGCCATGGTGATATTGCGGCTGGCCTTGATTTCTTTCAGCAGATCAATCGTGTTGTTGGTATCGGCCCGCGCCATGCCGGCGGTCGGTTCATCCAGCAGCAAAAGCCGTGGTTCCTGTACCAGACACATGGCCATTTCCAGGCGCCGTTTGTCGCCGCGCGACAGCGATGCGGCATGCATGTTGCGCTTGTCGAGCATATTGACATCCGCAAGCATTCTTTCGGCGTGTTCAATGATGCCTACCTCATCCTCGACGCTTTCCATCGCGTGCAGGCGGAAAGACCCGTCGCGTTTGGCAAAGCATGGGATGATCACGTTTTCCATCACCGTCAGGTCGCCGAAAATCTCGGGCGTCTGGAAAACCCGCGATATGCCCATCTGATTGATCTCGTGCGGCTTGCGGCCCAGCACTGATTGACCGTCGAAGGTCACGGTGCCCGTATCCGGGATCAACTTTCCAATCAGGCAATTCAGCAGCGTCGATTTGCCCGCACCATTCGGTCCGATGATCGCATGAACGGTGTTTTCCTCGACGTTGAGGTTGACATCGTTGAGCGCCTGCAACCCGCCGAACCGCTTGTTCACGCCGTTGACTTCGAGAATACCCATCTGGTGCAACCTTTCTTACTCGGCCACATGCGGCGCGGGTTTCGATTGATCGCCTGCCTGATCGCCTTTGGAGCGGTTGAACAGCTTGGCAATACGCTGGCCTCCCTCCATCAGACCACCCGGCAGAAAGATCACGACCATCATGAACATTAACCCGAGCGTGAGGTGCCAGCCTTCGCCGGTGAAACGCGCGGCGATCCAGACCACGAGGTCTTCAAGACCGTCCGGCAGCCAGGAGAACCAGCCATGCAGGACGGTTTCGTTGATCTTGGAAAAGATGTTTTCAAGATACTTGATGAAACCGGCCCCAAGCACCGGGCCCATCAGCGTACCCGCCCCGCCAAGGATGGTCATGATGACCACCTCGCCGCTGGCGGTCCATTGCATACGTTCGGCACCGGCCAGCGGGTCCATCGAAGCCAAAAGCCCCCCGGCCAGCCCGGCATACATGCCAGAGATCACGAAGGCGGCGAGTGTATAGGGCCGTGCGGCCAGGCCGGTGTAGTTCATCCGCTGCTGGTTCGATTTCACAGCGCGCAGCATCAGGCCAAAGGGCGAGCGGAAAATGCGCAGCGAGATATAGAAAGCGATGATGGCGAGGACGGCGCAAAAGTAATAGCCGATATTGAAGGTGAACACCCGGTTCAGAACCTCAAGCTTGTAGCTTTCGCTCATGGCCGCGCCGAAAAGATTGGTCACCGGCAGTGACCCGGAGGTATTGGCGGCATCAAGAATGCGCGGATCATTGAGGCTAAGCTGCAACCCCGTTTCGCCATTGGTCAACGGTGTCAGCACCGAATAGGCGAGGTTGAACGACATCTGCGCGAAGGCAAGGGTCAGGATCGAGAAATAGATCCCGGAACGGCGCAACGATATGAACCCGATCACCAGCGCGAAAAGACCCGAGACGATCATCGCAAGGAAAATGCCCGGCAGCACGTTCATCGACAGAAGTTTGAGCATCCAGACCGCTGAATAGCTGCCCACCCCAAGAAACGCGGCATGACCAAAGGAAAGGTAGCCGGTCAGTCCGAACAGCAGATTAAAGCCGATGGCGAAAATCCCGAAGATCGCGAAACGCTGCATCAGGTCGGGATACCCGGCATTGAACTGCGCCAACCCCGAGTTTTCGGCGAAAGGCTGAAGCAGGATTGGCGTGGCCAAGGTCAAAAAGATGACGATCAGCAGGAATTTGGTATCTGTCTTGTTCAATCCAAGCATGGCTTACTCCTCCATCACACCTTTGCGTCCCATCAGTCCGCGTGGGCGGGTCAGAAGGATGACGATGGCAATAAGATAGATAATGATCTGGTCGATGCCGGGGACGATCGACTTGATTTCGTTCATCGACGCAAAACTTTCCAGAATGCCCAGAAGGAAGCCCGCGGCGACAGCACCGGGAAGACTGCCCATGCCGCCGACGACCACCACGACGAAGGACAGCACAAGGAAATCCATTCCCATATGGTAATTCGGTGAGTTGATCGGCGTGTACATCACCCCGGCAACGCCGGCGACGGCCGCCGCCAGACCGAACATCAGGGTAAATCGCTTGTCGATATTGATACCCAAAAGCCCCACCGTTTCGCGGTCGGCCATTCCGGCGCGCACCACCATGCCGAAGGTCGTGAAGCGCAGGAAAGCGAAGACGGCGGCGATGATCACGGCGGCAAAGCTGAAATAGACCATCCGCCAATAGGGGTAGATGATCACGTTCGGATCAAATCCAAACAGCACACCAAAATCAAACGATCCGCGAAATGCCGAAGGCGCGGGTGTCGGGATCGGGTTGGCCCCGTAGAAATACTTGACGACTTCCTGCAAGACGATTGCCAGGCCGAATGTCACCAGAATCTGGTCGGCATGGGGGCGCTTGTAGAAATGCTTGATCAATCCGCGTTCCATGATGAAACCGATGGCAATCATCACGGGAATGGCGAAGAGGATTGCCAGCGGTACGGACCAATCGAGAATGGCATTGCCCATATCGGGGCCAAGCCAGCTTTCCAGGTAGGTCGTGCTGATCTTCTTCGGGTTTCCGAGAAAGTCGGTTTGGGTCGGGTCGACGGTATCAAAGCTCAGGCTCAGAATGCGCTGAAGCGTGACCGCGCAAAAGGCCCCGATCATGAACAGGGCACCATGGGCGAAGTTGACGACACCCAAGGTGCCGAAGATCAGTGTCAGCCCAAGCGCGATCAGCGCATAGGCCGATCCCTTGTCCAGACCGTTGAGAATTTGCAGTAAGATCGCGTCCATCATCCCACCCCGATTTCTGGCTCGACGGTGATCAGGGTGCCGATGGGCACACCCGATCAAAGTTAGACCGGCCGCGCGACGGCGCGACCGGCTTTTTCAAGTGTGCTATCAGGCACCCGGATTGCAGGCACCGAGGTCGCCACCGGCGAACATCGGATGGTCGGGTGCATACTCGACCTGCGCACGCGGGGTGATTTCCACGATTTCGAGGTTGTCGAACTCGTTTTCGGGCTGCTCCTTGCCTTTCATGACGAGCACGTCCTTGAAGCACTGGTGATCCGCCGCACGGTAAAGCGTCGGGCCATTGCCAAGGCCGTCGAACTCGAAACCTTCGAGCGCTGCGGCCACGTCGCAAGGATTGAACGATCCGCCCCGCGCAACGGCATCCGCGTAAAGCAGCGTCTGCGCATAGCAGGTTTGTGCGGCGTTCGACGGCGGGAAGCCGTATTTTGTGCCGAAGGATTTGACGAAAGCCTTGGTTCCCTCGTCCTGAAGCGTCCAGGACCAGTTGGTGGATCCGAAAATGCCCTTGATGTTGGCACCGGCACCCTTGGCCATCAGTTCCGAGTAGAGCGGCACGACGATTTCAAAGTTCTTGCCGTTGACCTGCTTGTCGCGCAGGCCGAACTGCACCGCCTGGGTCAGTGAGTTGACCATGTTTCCGCCGTAGTGGTTCAGAACCAGAACGTCAGCACCCGAGTTGAGAACCGGGGCGATGTAGGATGAAAAGTCGGTCGTCGCCAGCGGTGTCAGCACGTTGTTGACGGTTGTCCAGCCCTGGGCTTCGGTCGCAGCCGCGATCGATTCCTGCTGGGTCCAGCCCCAAGTGTAGTCGGCGGTCAGGTGATAGGCCTTGCGGTCCGTGCCGTAGTTCTTGGCCAGCACCGGGGCCAGGGCAGCACCCGACATATAGGCGTTGAAGAAGTGCCGGAAACCGTTGGCCTTCTTGTCCTTGCCGGTCGTGTCGTTGGAGTGGGTCAGACCTGCCATGAAGATGATACCGGCCTCTTGGCAAAGGCCTTGGACGGCAACAGCCACACCCGAGGACGAGCCGCCGGAAATCATGATGGCACCGTCTTTTTCGATCATGGATTTGGCCGAAGCGCGGGCCGCGTCAGATTTGGTCTGGGTGTCACCGGTCACGAAGGCAACTTTATTGCCCATGATGCCGGCCCCATCAAGCGCCTTGGAAGAAAACGTCGACAACATGCCGCCATCGCCTTCGCCGTTCAGGTGTTCTACGGCCAGTTGGAAGGCGCGCAGTTCGTCCATGCCTTCGTCAGCATAAGGACCGGTCTGGGGTACGTTGAAGCCCAGCGTTACCGTGCCGCCCTTCGGTTCGTTGGTGAAGCCCCAGGCTGCACCGGTAAAGATTGTTGGCATGGCCAGCCCGGCACCAGCGACAGCGCTGGTTTTAAGCAAGCCTCTTCTTGTGAAATTCGCGTTAGACATTTTTCCTCCCGCTTTTGTCTATCTGGTTTGATGTTCCGGCGACTGCCAGAACTTTTCCAGTGCCCTAGGAGAGCATCGCCATCATGGGCATGTTCGGAAAACTTTTCAATAACTATTTTAAAAACAACAATAATTATGTAAAGTAGTTTACAGTTTAGGCGTATTTTATGTGAATAAATTTACTAATTTCGACGATGCCAGAACTCAGGGTTGCCAGAACACAAACCTTTTCAGCGCGTTATCTTTGGTCAGGTTATCCGATTGCCGCACCCCAAAACCTGATCCGCAATCAGTCCGGTGATCACCTGTTGTTTGACGCAGGCCGCCAGGGCCCGCGTTCCGAAGGGAAGGGGCGGCGGAATGGACCGGTAAATCGAAACCAGCCGGGCCGGATCGTCAGTATGACCGTCAGTATCAGGCCGACCAGACAAGCGATTTTTTCGCTGGCACGAATCTGTTTCGGGCGTAGTCTCGGCCAGTCAGGAACAGGGGGGTAAACATGACCAATCGACTTCTTCCGGCGCTACTTGCGGGCATTGTGGCTGCTGTACCGGCATCCGCAGAAACAAATCTCCGGATCATGAGCTTCAACATCTGGGGCGGAGGTGGCAACGAAGACAAGGGCGTTGACGAAACCGTCGCGGTATTGCGCGCGGCCAACCCGGATATCATCGGCGTTCAGGAAACCCGCCTTGAAGGCGAGGTTTGCGATGCTGACAATTGCCCGGCGGCAGGGGTGTCGGTCGCCAAGGCCATCGCCGACGCCTTGGGTTATTATTACTACGACCAGACCCAGGAAAACGTGGCTCTCTGGGCCAACGCGGTTATTTCGCGCTATCCTATCGGCCCGGCCAGCGCCAATGATCTGGGTGTGCCGATCGACGTGAATGGCCAGACGGTCTGGGCCTTCAATATCCACCACGACGATGAACCCTATCAACCCTACCAGCTTTTGAACATCGAATATGGCCCCTCACCGTTCATCACGACCGAGGCCGAGGCCCAAGAATGGGCGACCAAGACCCGTGGCCCGGCGATGGAGCTTCTTTTTTCCGATATGAAAGAGGCCGAAGGGGCGGCGGCGGTTCTGGTCTTTGGCGATTTCAATGAACCGTCGGAATATGACTGGACTGACGGTGCTGTCGCCGCGGGCCAGCAGCCGGTCAAGGTCGAATGGCCGACGACGCACGCTTTGTCGGCGCAGGGCTTTGTCGATACCTACCGGGCGGCCCACCCCGATCCGGTCGCCAAACCGGCCTATACCTGGACACCGCAAGGAGACGAGGCCGACCCCGAAGATCACCATGACCGGATCGACTTTGCCTTTGCCCGTGCGCCGGGTCTGGTGGTGAAGGATGCCTGGATCGTGGGGGAAACCGGCCCAAGGACCGATCTCGCGGTCGATCCCTGGCCATCGGATCACCGCGCGACGCTGGCGGAAATATCGTTCTGAGGTAAAGGCGAACGGCATCTGCGGGCGGGTGCAAGATTCGGTTGTGGCTGGAAAGACTTTCGTGACCGATAAGCTGGTCACGGAAGTCGATGCCCTAGTCGACTGCCGCTGGGGTGTGCCACCATACTGAGTAAAGTCCGCCGCTCTGCAAATTTGCACACTAGCCGCGCATTTTACGACAATTGATCGTGAAAGCACAGAGACTACGTATTCTCCATATTCAGCACAGGAGAGTTCGATGTCCAAACCCAAGATCGCCATCATTTTCTATTCGGCCTACGGCACCAACCATCAGGTGGCCGAAGCCGCCGTCAAGGCCGCCGAAGCGGCAGGGGCCGAAGTGCGCCTGCGCCGCGTTGCCGAAACCGCCCCGAAAGAGGTTGTCGCTGGGCAGGACGCGTGGAAAGCGCAGGCCGCCAAAACCGCCGATATTCCGGAAATATCCCATGACGATATGGAATGGGCCGACGGTTATTTCATCTCTGCCCCCACCCGCTATGGGGCGGTGGCCAGCCAGTTGCGGGCGTTCATCGACACTTTGGGCGGGCTTTGGATGAAAGGCGCGTTGGCCAACAAGACCTTTACCGCGACAACCAGCGCCCAAAACACCCATGGCGGGCAAGAGGCGACGATCCTGTCGCTTTATACGACGGCGATGCATTGGGGTGCCATCATCGTGGCCCCCGGATATACAGATCAATCCGTGTCTGACGCCGGGGGCAACCCATATGGCTTTTCCACCAATGCAGGGGCCTTCGACGACAAGGGCCGTACCGCAGTCGCTCATCAGGCCCAGCGGCTGGTCGAGATGACGGCGAAACTGACGGCATGACAATCCGGCGAAGCGCGCGACCTGCGGGCTTCGCCACCAATGACAGGGCAACAGAGCGGACTATTCCCACCAGCGGTCAATCGCGGCGATTTCCGCATCCGACCAGCCGAAATGATGCGCAAGCTCGTGGATCAGCACATGGGCGACAAGCTGTCCCAAGGTGACATTGCCGCGTTCGGACCATTCATCAAGGATCGGGCGACGGAAGAGCCAGATGGTGTCGGGACGGTCGACGATGTCCATCACCGATTTTTCCGTCATCGGTATCCCGTCATATAGGCCAGTCAGCTCAAACGGGTCTTCGACATCCATATCGTCGAGAATTTCCTCGGGCGGAAAATCGGCAATGCGCAGCAAGACCGCTTCGGCCGCGCCGACAAAAGCCGGCGGCAGATCGGCGATTGTTGCGCGTGCCAGATTTTCAATCGCGTCCAGGTCGGGCGCGGCGCGCCCCAGCCAGTCCTGCATGTCGGTCTCCTTGCTCTGACCTCATATGGACAAAATCTGCGCCGTATGAAAGAGGGACGCCAACAGGAGATCGCCATGACCACCACCCGTTTCGCCCCTTCGCCCACCGGCTACATCCATGTCGGCAACCTGCGCGCGGCGCTGTTCAATTATCTGATCGCGCGAAAGGCGGGGGGCACGTTCATCCTGCGGCTTGACGATACCGATCAGGAACGCTCCAAACAGGAATATGTTGATGGCATCATGACCGACCTTGAGTGGCTGGGCCTGACCTGGGACCGGGTAGAGCGGCAATCCGACCGGCTCGACCGCTACGCCGAGGCAGCGGCGGAGCTGCGGGCCAAGGGGCGGTTTTATGAATGCTTTGAAACCCCGACCGAGTTGGACCTGAAGCGCAAGAAGCAGCGCAACATGGGCAAGCCGCCGGTTTACGACCGTACTTCGCTGCATCTTTCAGAAGCGGAACGCGACAAGCTGCGCGCCGCGGGGCGCGAAGGATACTGGCGGTTTCAGCTTGATCTGGAACGGATCGAATGGGCTGATGGGATCATGGGCGATATCTCGATTGATGCGGCAAGCGTATCCGACCCGGTGCTGATCCGGGCCGATGGGCAGGTGCTCTATACCTTCGCCTCGTCGGTCGATGACGTGGATATGGGCGTCACCCATATCGTG
Source organism: Albidovulum sp. (assembly GCA_049663365.1). GTDB lineage: Bacteria > Pseudomonadota > Alphaproteobacteria > Rhodobacterales > Rhodobacteraceae > Albidovulum. Next base: position 22,961 of record JBATDH010000219.1, read on the forward strand.
CGCGGGGCCGACCACGTCACCAATACCGCGACGCAGATACAGATCATGCAGGCGCTGGGCGGCACCCCACCGGCCTTTGCGCATCATTCGCTGTTGACCGGGGCGCAGGGCGAAGGGCTGTCGAAACGCCTGGGCACGATGTCTTTGCGCGACCTGCGTGCGCAGGGCGTAGTGCCAGAGGCGCTTTTGAGCCTGATGGCGCGGCTCGGATCATCGCAGCCGGTCGAGCTGCGCGCCTCGCTCGATGAGATTGCCGAGGGGTTTGATCTGTCGCAGTTCGGTTCCGCGCCGACGAAATTCGATGTCGCTGATCTGTTCCCGCTGACGCAAAGGCACATTCAGTCGCTCCCCTTTGGCGCGGTGCGTGACCGCATCGCCGCGCTGGGTGTGCCCGACAATTTGGCCGAGCAGTTCTGGCAGGTCACGTCAAAAAACATCACTGTTCTTGATGATCTGGCCGACTGGTGGGCGCTTTGCCGTGACGGTGCCGACCCGGTAGTGGCACCGGAGGACAAGGCATTCGTGGCGGAAGCGATGGCGATGCTGCCGCCGCCGCCCTTCACGACCGCGACCTGGGGCGAGTGGACAAATGCGGTGAAAGAGGCAACGGGCCGCAAGGGCAAGGCGCTGTACATGCCGCTGCGCCATGCGCTGACCGGCCAGCCCCATGGCCCGGAAATGGCCGAGTTGATGCCGCTGCTGCAAAAGGTTCGGACCAGTCGGTGATGGCGAGCGCCGGGGGTTTTTCACCCCTGGACCCCCGAAAGGTATTTCCGCCACAATGAAAGCAGGGCTGTCACGGCGCGGATTTGGCGACGAAGCGGTGCAGGGTGTTGTCTACGAAGGCAGTTTCATCAGGTGTCAACTGCTGATGGCGGGGGTAGATCGGGGCGGCGCGGTCATTGAGGATGGCGGTTTGCCAGCCTTCGGTCGAGGCGAAAAAATCATAGGTGCCACCCGTGCCGAATTCGCGCAAGAACCCCTGGACGACCACATCCAGATAGCTGAGCAGGATCGGATGGCGGGCGGCGGGATCAGCATGTTCGGCGGCTACGGCATAGATTTCGACGGATTGGGTCCAGCAGGCCTCGTGGTCGAGCGTTTCGGTGGCTAACGCCGTGCGCCGATAGGCCGCCTCGCGCAGATCAAGCGCCGCCCAGTCGCCGCCGGGGACGGCGGCTATAATGCCGTCGATTGCGGTTTCAGCCGGTTCTACGGACAAAAAGGCATAAGGTCGCATCACCGTATGCCGCCAGACCCGCCGCCAGCCGTTCAGCCGCGCCGGTACCGTAGGCGCATAGTCATGGGTCGCCCGGTTGACCAGCGAGCCATAGCCAAAGAAGGCGGGAAATTTCTGAGAGTTCATGACCATCATCCATGCTCTTCAAACTGCGTCAGGGCAAGTGCCATGCATCGAAATCTGCAAGCGACAATGATGTATCCCGTCGTATACCCTATTGCCAGAATGCCCCGATCCCGGCTATTCAACACCTGTCAGAATCGGGAGAACCGGCACGGGGTAAGCCCTGGCTGGTGCCGAAGGAGCAACCGCCCCGGTAAACTCTCAGGCGCAAGGACCGTTCTGACGACGGAACTCTGGAGAGATCCCGTGCAAATGCCGGGGCGCCGAAGGGATAACGATCTCAGGCGGAAGGACAGAGGGGGCATCGAAAAGACAGGGTTTGACTCTGCCGCAACGGTGCCGGAGCATATGGCAGACCGGCAGGATAATGGGGAGGGCGGCGATGGCCGACCTGAAACGTACGGTTCTATACGATCTGCATGTGAGCCTGGGCGGCAAGATGGTGCCCTTTGCAGGCTATGAAATGCCGGTTCAATACCCGATGGGGGTGATGAAAGAGCATCTTCATACCCGCGCTGCCGCAGGGCTGTTCGATGTCAGCCATATGGGTCAGGTGCTGCTGGCTGCCCGGTCGGGGCGCATCGAGGATGCGGCACTGGCGCTGGAACGGCTGGTGCCGGTCGATGTTCTGGGCCTGAAGGAAGGCCGCCAGCGCTATGCGATGTTCACCAATGACGCAGGCGGGATACGTGATGACCTGATGGTGGCCAATCGCGGCGATCACCTGTTTTTGGTCGTCAACGCCGCCTGCAAGGAGGCCGATTTCGCCCATCTTCAGGCGCATCTGACCGATTGCGATCTGGGCATGGTTGCTGACCGGGCGCTTCTGGCGTTACAGGGGCCAAAGGCCGAAGCCGCCTTGGCGCGGCTGGTGCCGGATGTCGTGGACATGGCCTTCATGGATGTGGCGATCCGCCAGTGGGACAGCGCCGAGCTGTGGATTTCCCGGTCCGGCTATACCGGTGAAGACGGCTTTGAAATCTCGGTGCCGGAGAAATTTGCTGTAAAACTCGCCCATGCCCTGCTCGATATGGTTGAAGTCGAGCCTGTCGGTCTAGGCGCGCGCGATAGTTTGCGGCTGGAGGCCGGGATGTGCCTTTACGGTCACGACATTGATACCGAGACCTCGCCGGTCGAAGCCAATCTGACCTGGGCGATCCAGAAAGCGCGTCGCAATGGTGGCGCGCGCGAAGGCGGCTTTCCGGGGGCGGCGCGGATACTCAAGGAACTGAGCGATGGCCCCTCTCGCCGCCGCGTGGGCCTGCGCCCTGACGGGCGGGCCCCTATGCGTGAGGGCACGGAGATATTCGCAACCCCCGAAGGGGGGGAGGCGATCGGCACCATCACCTCGGGTGGTTTTGGCCCCTCGATCGAAGGACCGATGGCGATGGCCTATCTGCCCGCCGACCTGACGGAAGGGTCCACTGTTTACGGCGAGGTACGCGGCAAACGGCTGCCCGCCACCATTGCGCAGATGCCGTTTCAACCCACAAAATACAAACGCTAACCACCAACAGGGAAAACTCCGATGAAATATACCGAAGATCATGAATGGCTGCGCGTCGAGGGCGATCTTGTCGTCGTCGGCATTACCGAACATGCCTCTGAACAACTGGGCGATGTCGTCTTTGTCGAACTGCCCGAGATCGAAACCATGGTCGCGCGCGGCGACGAAGCGGCAGTGATCGAAAGCGTCAAGGCCGCGTCCGATATCCTGGCCCCGGTTGACGGCGAGATCGTCGCGGTCAACGAAAAGCTGGTCGATAATCCGGGGCTGGTGAATTCCGATGCCACCGGCGCGGCGTGGTTTTTTAAGATGAAGCTCGATGACCTGTCGGTGCTCGACGAATTCATGGACGAAGATGCCTATAAGGACATGATCAGCTAAGGCCGGATCGTTTCCGCCGGTGCTTTGCTGCCCGGCATCGCATTAACCAACAATCGGTGTGCCGGGGATCGCCGCACCGGCAACCACAACCTGATATGGGACCGCTGATCATGCCCTTTACCCCCACCGGATACCTTCCCTACGACTTCGCCAACCGCCGCCATATCGGCCCGTCTCCGGCTGAAATGGCGGAAATGTTCAAGGTGCTGGGGGTCAAGGATCTGGACGAGTTGATCGACCAGACGATCCCCAAATCCCTGCGGCAGAAAGAGCCGCTCGATTTTGGCAAGGCCATGTCGGAACGCGAGCTGTTGTGGTTCATGCGCCAGGTGGCCAAGAAAAACACGGTCTTCACCTCGATGATCGGACAGGGGTTTTACGGCACCGTCTGCCCGCCCGCGATCCAGCGCAATATCCTTGAAAATCCAGCCTGGTACACCGCTTACACACCCTATCAGCCCGAGATCTCGCAAGGCCGGCTGGAGGCACTGCTGAATTTCCAGACCATGGTTTGCGACCTGACGGGTCTGGAGATCGCCAATGCGTCCTTGCTCGATGAGGCAACGGCGGCCGCCGAAGCCATGACCATGGCGCAGCGGGTGGCGAAATCGAAGGCCACCGGCTTTTTCGTCGATGAAAACTGCCATCCGCAAAACATCGCCGTGATGGAAACCCGCGCAGCCCCGTTGGGGATCGAGGTGATCGTCGGCGATCCGGCCAAACTGGACCCCGCAAAGGTCTTTGGCGCGATCTTTCAGTATCCCGGCACTTATGGGCACATCACCGATTTCACCGATACCATCGCCGCGCTTCACGACGAAAAGGCGGTGGGTATCCTGATCGCCGATCCGCTGGCGCTGACGATCCTGAAGGAACCGGGTGCCATGGGGGCCGATATAGCCGTCGGCTCCACCCAGCGCTTTGGGGTGCCGATGGGCTATGGCGGGCCGTCGGCGGCCTATATGGCCTGCAAGGACGACCACAAACGCAACATGCCGGGCCGCATTGTCGGCGTGTCGATCGACGCGCAGGGCGGCAAGGCCTACCGGCTCAGTCTGCAAACCCGCGAACAGCATATCCGCCGCGAAAAGGCCACATCGAATGTCTGCACGGCGCAGGCGCTTTTGGCCAATATGGCGTCCTTTTATGCGGTGTTTCACGGGCCGGAAGGCTTGCAGGCCATCGCCCAGCATATCCACCGCAAGACGGTGCGCGTGGCCGAGGCGCTTGAGGCGGCAGGCTACAACGTAGCGCCCAAGCATTTCTTCGACACGATCACCGTCGATGTGGGCGCGATGCAGGGTGTGATCCTGAAAGCCGCGCGCGACAACCGCCTGAACCTGCGCAAGATCGGGACGACGAAAATCGGCATATCGCTCGATGAAACCACCCGGCGCGATACGGTGTCGCGGCTGTGGCGGGCCTTTGGCATCGACCGTGAGGATACCGAAGAAACCACCGAACACCGCATACCGGACGACCTGCTGCGTCAGTCCGAGTACCTGACCCATCCGGTGTTCCACATGAACCGGGCCGAAACCGAAATGATGCGTTATATGCGCCGTCTTGCCGACCGCGATCTGGCGCTTGACCGGGCGATGATCCCCTTGGGGTCATGCACGATGAAGCTGAATGCGGCCGCGGAAATGATGCCGATCACCTGGCCCGAATTTTCCAACCTGCATCCCTTCGCCCCCGTCGATCAGGCCCAGGGGTATGCCGAAATGCTGACCGATCTGTCGGCCAAGCTTTGCACCGTCACCGGTTATGATGCGATGTCGATGCAACCCAATTCCGGGGCGCAGGGCGAATATGCGGGTCTTTTGACCATTCAGGCCTATCACCGGGCGAGTGGCGGCGGCGACCGCAATATCTGCCTGATTCCGGTATCGGCGCATGGCACCAATCCGGCATCGGCGCAGATGGTGGGGCTCAAGGTCGTGGTGGTGAAATCGGCGGCGAACGGCGACATTGATGTCGCCGATTTCCGCGCCAAGGCCGAAGCGGCGGGCGACAAGCTGGCGGCCTGCATGATTACCTATCCCTCGACCCACGGGGTGTTCGAAGAGACGGTGAAAGAGGTCTGCAGGATCACCCATGACTGTGGCGGTCAGGTCTATATCGACGGCGCCAACATGAACGCGATGGTCGGGCTGGTGCGGCCCGGCGATCTCGGCGGCGATGTCAGCCACCTCAACCTCCACAAGACGTTCTGCATCCCCCACGGCGGCGGTGGCCCCGGCATGGGCCCCATTGGTGTCAAGGCGCATCTTGCCCCGCATCTGCCCGGCCACCCCGAAACCGGCGGCCAGGAAGGGCCGGTTTCCGCCGCGCCCTGGGGGTCGGCCTCGATCCTGCCGATTTCATGGGCCTATGTGCTGATGATGGGTGGCGACGGGCTGACACAGGCGACCAAGGTGGCGATCCTCAACGCCAATTACATCGCCAAACGGCTGGAAGGAGCTTATGGCGTCTTGTTCAAGGGCGGCAAGGGCCGGGTGGCGCATGAATGCATCCTCGACACACGACCGTTTGAAGAAAGCGCCCATGTCACCGTCGATGACATCGCCAAACGCCTGATCGACAACGGCTTTCACGCGCCGACGATGAGCTGGCCGGTGGCCGGAACCCTGATGGTGGAACCGACCGAATCCGAGACCAAGGCCGAGCTGGACCGATTTGTCACTGCAATGCTGTCGATCCGCGACGAAATTGCCCAGATCGAAAAAGGCGAGATCGACGCTGCCAACAATCCGCTGAAACACGCGCCCCATACCGTCGAGGCGCTGATCGGCCCCTGGGACCGGCCATACAGCCGCGAAGTAGGCTGCTTCCCGCCGGGGGCGTTTCGCATCGACAAATACTGGCCGCCCGTGGGGCGGGTCGATAACGTCTATGGCGACCGCAATCTGGTCTGCATCTGTCCGCCGGTCGAAAGCTATATGGATGCGGCGGAATAAGCCGCCACTCGCCGGAATCCGCTGATTTCGCAACGGCGACCACGCACCCTAACGCAGCCCCGGACACCGCTCCGGGGCCTCGCCATCCGTGCCAAAAGAACACCCTGCGCGCCCGTCGAAAGGTTATGGCTTCTCCTGACTCTGCCCTTGTGTTAGCCTTCCCCTAATAATCGGCCAGAACGGCCCAAAAAACGAAAAAAGGCAGGTATATGGGTATGAAAGCGGGCTATCGTGGCACGTATGTCATTTCATGGGCGCAGACGGAAATCGACGGTATCCGTGCGGCGTCCTTCGCGGCACTCACGATCGGGGCGCAGTGGCGCTGGTGGGGCGAACCCGCCGGTATCGACAGGCGCGGCGATGTGTTGACGCTGGATGACGCGCTTGGGGCCGACCATTTGCACGAACATGCCGCACGCGCCGCCACGCGGTTTTTGCGCGCGGTGGGTCTGCGGTCGAATGGTGCGCCGAACCGCGCGGCGGTTCGCGACGGGGCTGACGGCGATCCGGGCGGGCCTTTGGGGTTTGTCGTGACCAACGGTGTCGAAAGCTACGCCCTGAAGGCGATCAGGGCCGACAATGGCGACTTGCTGGTGATGTTCGATGGGCAGGTGCCGCCGACAGGCGTTGACTTGTTCGTCCTTGAACTTTCCGGTGACCACCGAACCTCTGCTGAATCCCCCGACAAGACGGCAGGCGTGATTTGCTTCACGCCCGGCACGGCCATCGAAACACCCGAAGGGCAACGGCTGATCGAAGATATCCGCCCCGGCGACAGGATCAGCACCAAGGATGACGGGTCGCAAGAAGTGCTCTGGACGGGTCAGCGGCGGATGACCGGTGCCCGGCTTCACGCCATGCCGCATCTGCGCCCGATCCGGATCCGCGCCGGTGCCATGGGCGAAGACCGGCCCGACCGCGATCTGATCGTGTCCCCCGAGCATCGGATGCTGGTCAAGGCACCATCGGCGCTTTCGCTTTTCAATCAGCCTGAAGTGCTGGTCGCCGCCCGTGATCTTGTTGACGGGCATTTGGTGCTGACCGAAACCGGGCTGCGTGAAGTGACCTATATTCACCTCATGACCGAACGGCACCAGATTGTCTGGGCCAATGGTCTGGAAACCGAAAGTTTTCATCCGGCCAACGCTAGTCTTGAGATGATTGATCCGGGCCAAAGGGCGACCCTGCTGGGTCTGATGCCGGAGATTGCCACGGACCCCTACCGCTACGGCGACTATGCCCGCCGCAATTTGACCGCGCCCGAAGCGGCAATTCTGCTCTATCAGGCGGCATGACCGGCAGGTGGCCGGAAAGGGTTGGCACCACATCACTTGCGGGCATTGACTCTGGAACCCGGCCCTGTATAAGCCGCGCGTCCCGGTACGAAAGTGCCGGGCCATTCATTTGGTGTTGGTGGCCCCCGCAAGGGGAACCCTGTCGCCCCTGCGCAAGCGGGGAAAAGGACAACGCCCTTCATAGCCGCCTTTCGAGCGGCGTCCGATAGAAGGAGAACAGTGGTGACAAAACGCACCTCTGCCAAGTACAAACTAGACCGCCGCATGGGCGAAAACATCTGGGGCCGTCCGAAATCCCCGGTCAATCGTCGCGAATACGGCCCCGGCCAGCACGGTCAGCGCCGCAAAAACAAGCTTTCCGATTTCGGCACCCAGCTGCGCGCCAAGCAAAAGCTGAAGGGTCACTACGGCGATCTGACCGAAAAACAGTTCCGCCGCATCTATGCCGAGGCCGAGCGGATCAAGGGCGATACCGGTGAAAACCTGATCGGCCTGCTGGAGCGTCGGCTGGACGCTGTGGTCTACCGCGCCAAATTCGTGCCGACAATCTTTGCCGCGCGGCAGTTCGTCAACCATGGCCATGTCACCGTCAATGGCGCTAGGGTCAACATCGCGTCCTACCGCGTCAAGGAAGGCGACATTGTCGCTGTGCGCGAAAAGTCGCGCCAGTTGGCGCTGGTGCTCGAGGCCGTCGGTCTGGCGGAGCGCGACGTGCCCGACTATGTCGAGGCCGACCATTCCAAGATGACCGCAACCTTCGTGCGCACCCCCGGTCTGGGCGATGTGCCGTTTGCGGTGAAAATGGAACCGAACCTGGTCGTCGAATATTACGCCAAGAACTGACGCGGCCCTTCGCCTGCGTCCAAGACTAAGAGACCGCCGCGACAGATCGCGGCGGTCTTTTGTTTGGCGGTCCCATATCTGATGCCGTGCCCCGCCACGAAAAGGCCGGAACACCCCCCCATTATGGCCGCATTGACTGGCGAGTTTGGATAAACACTGTCAGGCACCGAAAAGGTGAACAGGGGAAATGCGCGACACGCCAATCACGATGAAACCGCGCTCGATTTCCTTGCCAATCGGCATGTCCAACGCTGAGTCGCTGCTGGTGCTGTTGCTCGCCTGGTTTGCTCTGGTGACGATGGGCTTGCTTGTTGCCATGGCCTTTGAACGGGCCGGGGAACCCGGCTATGACTTTCGCTATTTCTGGGTCGCAGGCAAGGTTTGGGCGCAAGGGATATCGCCCTATGGCGGCCCCTTCGTCGAGGCCGCGCCGCGGCTGGTCACCTCGGGAAATATCCCCGAAATCTGGCCCTATCCACCCAACCTGTGGCTGCCTTCCGTGGGGCTGGCCTTCTTTGATATCGAAACAGCCTGGCGGATATGGCTCTGTGTTCAACTGGTAGCCGTGGTACTGGCCAGCGCCGCGCTGGCATTCTGGCTGCCGCTGACAAGGGTTTCGGTCGCCTTGTGTCAGTCGATCGTAGTCACCCGGCTGGGTTTCTTCTGCCTGCATATAGCCTTCATGGCCTCGCTTGAAGCCATGCATCTGTCGGTGTTTGTCGGCCAGATCTCGGTGCCGGTCTATCTGAGCGCCGTGCTGATCCTTTGCGGGTTGGCGCGCGGTTGGCATGGTCTGGTGATCGTCGGACTGGCGGTGACCTACATGAAACCGCAGATCGGTGCCGTTCTGGCCCTGGCACTGATGCTGTCGGGGCGGCAGGGGTTCAGACTGGTTATGGCATCGGCGCTGGTGTCGCTGGTTCTGATCATGCCGCCGATGCTGGTGAAGGCCACCGTGGTTCTGGATTGGCTGCACGATATAGGTGCCTATGACGGGATCACGTTGGCGAACATGGCCGTGGCGATGACCGGTATCCGCCATCTTTTGTGGATATTCACGGCGACCGATATCGGCAACACCCCGGCACTGGGCATCACCCTGGTCGTCGGTGGAGCCGTGACGCTGTTCTTGCGCCGGGTCGCTGGCAGAAACGCCCGGCCCTGGCCGGTTCTGGCCACCGATATGATCCTTGCCCAGGTGCTGGTGATCATGGCGTTTTCGCCGCTGCACATGTACGATTTCGTATTGATCGGTGTGGCACTGCCGGTGCTTGCCCAGGCGCGCGGTCCCTCTTTGATAGCCGCGATCATCGGGGCGGCCATGTTCGTCAAGCCGACCGATGTCTTTGTCTGGCTGCAAGGGCATCGCGCCACGTCGTTTTTTCCCGGCTCGACCATGGCGACAATCGGGGCGCTGATCCTGTTGCTTGTGGTCCTTGCCCGTGTAGGCGAAAGTCGGGAAACCGATCAAAGGACCATGGCGACAAACCCGTAACCGATTCATATCTACTGGCAATGCCTGCGACCGCTCGCTAGAAAGCGTGGAACTGGGGAGTCACTGCCATGACCGAACACATCCGCCCGCAACCCGGAATCATGGGTATCGCGCTCTATCAAGGGGGCGCGGCACAGGTGACGGGCATGTCCGATGCCGTCAAGCTGTCGTCCAATGAAAATCCTTTCGGCCCTTCCGAAAAGGCCAAGGAAGCGTTTCAGCGCGCTGTGCATCAGCTTCACCGCTACCCCTCGACAGACCATCGGGCCTTGCGTCAGGCCATCGGCGAAGTGCATGGGCTGGATCCGGCGCGGATCATCTGTGGCACGGGATCGGATGAGATTCTGCTGCTCTTGTGTCAAGCCTATGCGGGCGCAAAGGATGAGGTGATCTATACCGAACACGGGTTTCTCATGTACCCGATCTGCGCCCAGTCGGTCGGTGCGGCGCCGGTCAAGGTGACCGAGCGCGATCGCACCGTCGATGTCGATGCGATCCTGGCGGCCTGTACGCCGAAAACCCGCGTGGTGTTTCTGGCCAATCCGAACAACCCCACAGGCACTATGATCGGGTTGCCCGAAATTGCCCGCCTGGCCGACGGCCTGCCCAAACGCGCCATCCTGGTGCTGGATGGGGCCTATGCCGAATATGTCGACGGCTATGACGGCGGTGCGGCACTTGCGACTGAACGCCCCAATGTGGTCATGACCAGGACGTTTTCCAAAATCTACGGTCTTGGCGGTTTGCGGATCGGTTGGGGTTACGGCCCACAGGCGATTGTCGATGTGCTCAACCGCATCCGCAATCCCTTCAACCTGTCGGCGGCCCAGATGGGTGCCGCCGAAGCCGCCGTACATGACCGCGACTATGTGGCGCGCTGCCGCGAAGATAACGCCCGGATGCGTAGCTGGCTGGCCGACGCGCTGGCCGAACGCGGGGTGCCGTCGGATACCTCCACGGCCAATTTCATCCTGGCCCGGTTCGGCAGCGAGGCCGAGGCCGCCGCCTGTGACGACTTCCTGCAAAGCAAGGGATTGATCGTGCGGCGCGTCGGGGCTTACGGGTTGCCGCAATGTCTGCGCATCACGGTTGGCGACGAATCGGCCTGCCGCCGGGTCGCCCATGCTATCGGCCAGTTCAAAGGGCAGGTGTGATGGCCAGGGTTTATGGGCGCGTTGCCCTGATCGGGTTGGGGCTGATCGCCTCCTCGATGGGCCACGCGATGCGCAAATGGGGCCTGGCCGACAGCATCGCAGGCCACGCGAAATCCGAGGACAGCCGCAATGCCGCGATTGAACTGGGGTTTTGTGACGAGGTGTTCGCCACCGCCGCCGAGGCGGTCAGGGATGCCGATCTTGTGGTGCTGGCCGTACCTGTGGGCGTGATGGGGGCCATTGCTGCCGAAATTGCCCCGCATCTGAAACCGGGTGCGACTGTGACCGATGTCGGGTCGGTCAAACAGGCGGTGATCGCGGCGGTCGCCCCGCATATTCCCGCAGGCGTGCATTTCATCCCCGGCCACCCCCTGGCGGGAACAGAACATTCAGGCCCCCGGTCAGGCTTTGCCATGCTCTTTGAAAACCGATGGTGCCTGCTGATCCCCGGCGACAGTGACCCTGCGGCCGTGGCCCGGTTGCGCACTTTCTGGGAAGGCATGAAGGCGAATGTCGAAGAAATGGAGGCCGAGCATCACGATCTGGTATTGGCCGTCACCAGCCACACGCCGCACCTGATCGCCTATACGATGGTCGGCGTTGCAGATCATCTGCGCCGGGTGACGGAAAGCGAGATTATCAAATATTCCGCCGCCGGATTTCGTGACTTTACCCGCATTGCCGCGTCCGATCCGACCATGTGGCGTGATGTTTTCCTGACCAACAAGGACGCGACGCTGGATATTCTTGGGCGATTCACCGAAGAACTGCTGGCGCTTCAGCGCGCTATCCGCATGGGAGACGGCCAACACCTGTTCGATTATTTCACCCGAACCCGCGCTATCCGCCGCAGCATCATCGAGGCCGGACAAGACACAGCCGCCCCGGATTTCGGGCGCAGCAAACCGGACGGGCTGTGACCGGCCGCGCGCTTGCGTCCATGATCTGCTGGATGGCGATCACCACGGGCGCTTTGGCCGAGGCCCCCGTCAGTTCCGCGCGTCCACTGGTGCGCCCGGCGTTGGGGCAGGTTCTGCCACTGCCGTCCGAAACGATCACAAACCGGCCTAGACCGAGACCACACTCAAAGGCAACGAGACTGTTCACCGACGGGACTGCTGCGCTTTCAGGCCGACACCCGAAGGCGCGACCATTGGCGGCACAGCGTCCCGGTATCATCGTGCAGGCCGTTGCATCCATACGGTCGGTGCCGCTGACGGCGACGGTCCGGCCTCCGGCGCGGCCTGAAAACCTGCGGCGCTTGTCACAGGCAATTGCCTTGCGCCCCCAACCGGTGCCCGAGGCCGCAACCAGTGGCAAAGGCTCGGTTTGCGGTGACCCTCAGATACGCGGCACCAAGATACCACCGATCAAGGCCAAGCTCAAAGGCTGCGGGTTGGGCGATGGCGTGCAGATTACCGCTGTTTCGGGGGTCGCCCTCTCTACCCCGGCAGCAATGGATTGTACCACCGCCAAGGCGCTGAAAACCTGGGTCGAGACCGGCGTCATACCGTCAGTCGGCAAACTTGGTGGCGGGGTGGCGCAGTTGCAGGTCGCGGCCGGATATTCCTGCCGCCCGCGCAACGGCAAGAAAGGCGCGCGTATCAGCGAACATGGTC
>JBATDH010000220.1:0-2375 GCA_049663365.1 Albidovulum sp.
CTGGCGCTTGGCTATGGCTATTACCGGATGTCGGGCGGCGGCGAGGCGCTGGCGGCGATCGGGTTGATTTCCTTTGTCGGTGCGGCACAGATATTGCCCTCGCTTCTCGGGGGTATCTTCTGGCGCGGCGGCACCGGGACGGGTGCGGCACTCGGCCTTGGCACCGGGTTTCTGGTCTGGCTCTACACGCTTTATCTGCCGTCATTCGGCACTGGCGGGCTTTTGTCGGAAGCGCTGATGTCGGCGGGGCCCTGGGGGATCGGCTGGCTCAGGCCGCAGGCTTTGCTTGGGGTGAACACGCTCGACCCGCTGTTGCACGCGATCTTCTGGTCGCTGGCCTTGAACACGGCGGGCTATGTCGCGGGGTCGCTGGCCAGCTTTCCGGGGCCGGTGGAACGGATGCAGGGCGTGGCCTTCGTCAATGTCTTTGACCATGATCCGGTGGCGCGGGGCTGGTCGCGCGGCGGGGCCGAGGCAGAAGACCTGTTGGCGATGAGCCAGGGCATTCTGGGGGCCGAGGAAGCCCAGCAGTTTTTCCAGCGCGAGGCCGAGGCGCAGGGCAAGGCCGGGTTCCTGCCCGAAACCACCCCCGATTTCATCGAAAGGCTGGAACGCCGGCTGGGCGGGGCTGTGGGCGCGGCCACGGCCCATGCGATGATCGCGCAATTTGCCGTGGGGGCGGCGGTATCGGCGCAGGATTTAATGGCGGTGGCCTCGGAAGCGCAGCAAATCCTCGAATATTCCACCCAGCTTGAGGCGAAATCCGAGGAACTGGCGCGCACTGCGCGGCAATTGTCCGAGGCCAATGACAAGCTGACCGAGCTTTCGGTGCAAAAGGACGCTTTTTTAAGCCAGATCAGCCATGAATTGCGCACGCCCATGACCTCGATCCGGGCGTTTTCCGAGATTTTGATGGACCCCGACCTGCCCGGCGACATGGAGCAGAAATATGCCGGTATCATCCATGATGAAACCATCCGGCTGACCCGGCTTCTGGACGATCTTCTTGATCTGTCGGTGCTGGAAAACCGCAAGATGCAGTTGAACATCAAGGTGGCCAATCTGCATGATCTGATTGACCGGGCGGTGCAGGCGGCCAGCAATACCCGACCGGAACGGGTGTTTTCGTTTCGCCGCGATGTGGCGTCTGAACATATGCCGGTGGTCACCGATACCGACCGGCTGGTGCAGGTCTTCATCAATCTGGTGTCGAATGCGCGTAAATACTGCGATGCGACGCGCGCCGAAATGACCATCCATGCCCGACAGCGCAAGGGCGGGATCATCGTCGATTTCATTGATAACGGAACCGGCATACCGGGCAAGGCGCAGGCAGTTGTGTTCGAGAAATTCACCCGCCTGACCGATACGGCGCAGGCGGGGGGCGCGGGGCTGGGGCTGGCGATCTGCCGCGAGATCATGGCCAATCTGGGCGGCACCATCGCCTATCTTCCGGGGCAGGGTGGGGCTGCCTTTCGGGTGACCCTGCCTATTCGCCCCGGTAGCAGGTCGGGTGATGCCGATGGCTGACATGGGTGAGGAAATGACCGGGGTTGCGCGTAGCGCCGAAGACATGATCGCGGGGATGGCTCCCGATCTGCGGGCGGGAGAATTCATTTTCGTGACCATTAAGGATGATGCCTTGGCCAAGGCGCTGGCGGCGGATGCGCTGGCATCCTTTCGCGAGGAAGAAGGGGTTTCGCTGATCCTGCCTTTGGCGATTGCGAAGGACAGGGGGCTGAGCGCCGATCACCCGATGCGGAGCATCACATTGAGGGTGTTTTCGGCGCTGGACGGCGTCGGGTTGACGGCGGCGGTGTCGGGCGCGCTTGCCGGGCAGGGCATTGCGTGCAACATGGTGGCCGCCTATCACCATGACCATGTTTTTATCCCTGCGGCGATGGCCGAGCGGGCGTTTGAAATCCTGAACGGTTTGCAAAGGTCGATGACGGGCCGGAGGTAGGCAGCGGGTCAGAGCGGTGTATTCGCGGACGCATCAATACTTTGCTAACGCCGATATGCCAGACCGGATCACGGCAAGGCCGGGAACCGGGCATGAATGACAAGACGCCCCCATCTGTGTTGAAACGCAAGGTCGAGGCGGGGGCGTCCTTCTCGGGGCGAACCGCCATGACGCCGAAAAAGGCGTTGCAGCAGGCCCTGGCCAAGACCGCGCAGGATTTGATGCAATTGCCGGTCGAGGTGATGGCGGTGCGCGAAATGCGCCTGTCGCTGGCCGAGATACCCGAACAGATGGCGGAACGGTCGCTGCTGGCGATCGTGGCCGGGCCGGGGGACGGGCTGGGGCTGGTGGCGCTGGCACCCGCCACCTTGACGACGCTGATCGAAATGCAGACCACCGGGCGGATCAGCAC
>JBATDH010000221.1:0-2723 GCA_049663365.1 Albidovulum sp.
ATCGAGGTCTTTACCCCCGATCAGGGTCGCCACGCGGGTGTCGTGCGGGGCGGTGCCTCGCGCCGGATGGCCCCGGTCTTGCAGCCGGGGGCGCAACTGGATGTGACCTGGCGCGGGCGGCTCGACGAACATATCGGCACCTTTCTGGCCGAACCGCTTCGGTCGCGCTCGTCGATCATGGCGGACCGTCTCGGGCTGGCGGGGCTGAATTCGGTCTGCGCCCTTTTGCGCTATGCCCTGCCGGAACGCGAACCGCATCTGTCGCTTTATAACGCCTCGGTTACGCTGCTGGACGCGCTCGGCTCAGATGCGGGTTGGCCCCTGGCCTACCTTCGCTGGGAATTGCTGTTGCTCGAGGAACTGGGTTTCGGTCTCGATCTGTCCTCCTGCGCGGTCACCGGCATCCGCGACGATCTGGCCTATGTCAGTCCGAAATCGGGGCGCGCGGTGGCCAGAGGTGCGGCTGGCCAATGGGCCGACAGGCTGTTGGCGTTGCCCAACTGCCTGTTGGGGCAGGGGCCGGCATCTGACACGGAATTGGCTCAAGGGCTAAAGGTGACGGGCTATTTCCTGCACCACCGGCTGGCGCGGGAATTGCTGGGCAGGCCCTTGCCCGATGCGCGCAGCCGTCTCGTCGAAGCCCTGGCCCGTCAGGGTTAACGCCAGTCACGGACCGACAGGTCAGACCGCCCTGCTCAAACGCGACCCGGATTTTTCATTCTTCACAATGAGTAAACAGCGATTTCCCCGGTCATGTTCCATTGCGACAACCGCGCGTCGCAATTTGTCGAGACAGACACCCCGGCCCCGGCGTTTCTATCGGTCGGAGGTCAGATGCTCAGCCGTAACGTTCCAGAAGTTCTACGCCATAACAGGGTGCCGGGCATCAAGTCCTTTGCACTGCTCGCCGGAATAGAGGCATCGGCCCGTGCCGCCTTGGTCTCGGTCTTTCCGTTGGCCATACTTGACGCCATGGGGTCGACCTCGGGTGCTTCGGGGGTCTATTTTGCCGCCGGGGTCGTGTCGCTGATGTGGGGGCTGATGGTGCCCTGGGGCTCGCGTCATATTCCGCGGCGCTGGATGTATAGCCTCGGCTGTTCGCTCTATCTCGTCGCGATGTGCCTGGCGCTGGCGGGAACCTCCGTCACCATGCCATTGGCACTACTTTGCAGCGCCATGGCAACGGCCACCACATTCGTGTGTTTCAATGCCTATGTTCTCGATTACATCGAACGCAGTGAACTGGGCCGGGGCCAGTCGACCCAGATGGTGTTCGCTGCCGGGCCCTGGGCCATCGGCCCGGTGCTCGGTGTCTGGCTCTATGAATTCTGGCGACCGGCCCCGTTTCTTCTGGCCGGTGCCTTTGCCTGCCTGCTGATCGTCGTGTTCTGGGTCTTGCGGCTTGGCAACGGCAAGCAGATCGCCCGCGCCCGCCGCCCTGCCGTCAATCCGCTGGGCTATCTCAGCCGGTTTGCGGCACAACCCCGCCTGATCGCCGGCTGGAGCTTTGCCGTGGTCCGGTCGATCGGCTGGTGGGTCTATGTGGTCTATCTGCCCTATTTCTGTATCGAGGCCGGGTTGGGCAACAAGATAGGTGGTATTGCGCTATCTACATCCAACGCGCTGCTGTTCATGTCGCCATTCATGTTGCGTCTGGCGCGCAGGGCATCTGTGTCAATATCGGTGCGCACGGCCTTTGGTGCTTGTGCCGCGCTGTTTTTGCTCGCGACATTCCTGTCGCCGATACCCTGGCTCGCTGTGGCAGCGGTAATGCTGGCTTCGGTATGTTTGGTCATGCTCGATGTGGTTGCCGGTCTACCATTTCTGATGTCGGTCAAGCCCTCGGAACGGACCGAGATGTCGGCGGTCTATTCCAGTTTTCGCGACGTCTCGTCGGTGCTGACGCCCGGCTTCGCCTGGCTGGTGCTGGCCGTCGCCCCAACCGCTGCAATGTTCGCGGTCTGCGGCCTTGCCATGGGTGGCGCCTATCAGATCGCCCGCCGCCTGCATCCGCGTCTCGGCACATCCCGCCCGTCGCGGGGCGGATTTCCGGCCGAATAGAGTCAGTCCAGAAGCCGCCGCGCAATCACCTGCGCCTGAATTTCCGCGGCCCCCTCAAAGATGTTGAGAATGCGCGCATCGCACAGAATGCGACTGATCCGGTATTCCAGCGCAAAGCCGTTGCCGCCGTGGATTTGCAGCGCATTGTCGGCACAGGACCAGGCGATCCGCGCGCCCAGCAGTTTGGCCATCCCCGCCTCCAGATCACAGCGCTTGCCATGATCCTTCTGCCAGGCGGAATGATAGGTCAGTTGCCGCGCGATCATGATTTCGACCGCCATCATGGCAAGTTTGCCCGCCACACGCGGAAACTCGATCAGCGATTTGCCGAATTGCCTGCGGTCCTCGGCGTATGTCATCCCCGCTTCCAGCGCCGATTGCGCCACACCAATGGCCCGTGCCGCCGTCTGGATGCGTGCACTCTCAAAAGTCTGCATCAATTGCTTGAAGCCTTGCCCCTCGACCCCGCCGAGCAGATTGTCGCCCTTGACCCGGAATCCGTCGAAAGCCAGCTCATATTCCTTCATGCCCCGGTAGCCCAATACCTCGATCTCGCCGCCGGTCATTCCCGGCGTCGGAAACGGCTCTGCCTCGGTCCCCGGCGTTTTTTCCGCCAGAAACATCGACAGGCCCCGGTAATCGGTGGTTTCAGGATCGGTCCG
>JBATDH010000222.1:0-10800 GCA_049663365.1 Albidovulum sp.
GATGGTGTTGGGGTAGAGGTAAAGGTCGGCCACGTTCTTGATCGCGACATCGCCTGCGGCGACATCGGTGTAATAGTCGGGGCCGCCGCGCCCGCCGGCCTTGAAGGGGGCCGCCGCCGACAAAAGCGGCAGGGTTTCATACTCGGTGCCCTTGAGCATCTCGGCGATGTACCAGGTCTGGGCGATCGAGACGATCTGTACCGAAGGGTCATCGGCCACGAGTGCGAAATAGCTGTAGAGCGGGGCCGAGGTCTTGCCGACGCCGCGGCGCACATAGGCGAGGGTTGCGTCATGTTCGGGTTGCGCGGCGGCCAGAACCGAGGGGACACTTTTCACCAGGGCGGTGATGGTGCGGTCTTCGTTGCGTTTGGAAATGGGGCGGGCTTCGGTGGTGGCGCTGACGACGCGCCAGGAGTTGCCGTCACGTTCCAGAAGCATGTCGATCAGCCCCAGATGCGAGCCCCAGAAACCGCCCATGACCGCCGGTTTGCCGGAAATGGTGCCACGGGCGCTGTCAACCTCGGCAAAGCCGTCGAAGGTTGGCGAGGGAAAGACCAGATGGCTGTGGCCGGTCATCAGCGCGTCGATGCCGTCAAGGCGCGCCAGCGGCACCGAGGCGTTTTCCATGCCGTCGGAATGCTGGGCGGAACCGATGCCGGAATGGCTGAGGGCGATGATGATCTCGGCCCCGTCTTCGCGCATCTGCGGCACCCAGGCTTTGGCGGTTGCGACGATGTCGCGGGTCTGGACCTTGCCTTCGAGATGGCGGCGGTCCCAGTTCATGATCTGCGGCGGGACGAAACCGATGAGGCCGATGCGGATCTTGTGGGTCTCGCCCGCGCCGTCGGTAACATCGCGGTCAAGAATGACATAGGGTTTCAGCAGGGTCTGGTCCTGGCGCGGATCAGGGCCCATTTTGGCGATGACATTGGCCGAGACCACCGGGAAATTCGCCCCGGCCACGGCATTCATCAGGAAATCCAGCCCATAGTTGAATTCGTGGTTGCCCAGCGTCGAGGCGTCGAAGGCGAGCGTGTTCATCGCCTGGATGACCGGGTGCATGTCGCCCGGTTTCATGCCCCGTTCATAGGCGATGTAATCGCCCATCGGGTTGCCTTGCAGAAAGTCGCCGTTATCGACCAGCATCGCATTGGTCGCCTCGGCGCGGATGGCGTCGATGATCGCGGCGGTGCGGGCAAGGCCGACGGTGTCCACGGGTTTGTCGGCGTAATAGTCGTAGGGAAACACATGGACGTGCAGATCGGTGGTTTCCATGATCCGAAGATGCGCCTGATTGGTGGCGGCAAAGGCAGAAAACGGGTGGAGTGCGATCAAGGAAGCTCCTGCGGTCGAACCCGCGAGGAAAGTCCGGCGGGACAAAAAGGGTGATAACGATCGGGCCATGTTCCGCTCCTGTCGATGAGTCCTTTGCTGTGGCAGCAGCGTAGCATGGCGGCGCATAGGTAGCGCATAAAAATTGAATTTACTATACCTTAAGTTGTATTAATTTCACTGTTTCTACATTAGCGACAGTGAAACGGTCGCCCGCAGGGCAGGTATTGTCAGAATTGCAACTGCGCGGTGATCGTGCAACACCTCGGCCCAGAGTGTTTCGGGAAACGATTTAACCGCCTGTTGCCAGCAGCGCTGCGCGTTGTCGGGGGCGTGAGCGGCGCGGTCGTCTTTGGCATTGCCCGAAACACCCAGGCGGGGGAAATCATGCGGCTGGCAGAGACAGTGACATTCGCGGGTTCTGATCTTGACCGGGCGGCATGGTTGCGCGCCAAGCCCGAGGTGATCGCGACGCATCTGGCCGGCGATACGGCGCGGGTCTTGCCGATATGGCGGGGCAAGCCATTGTTTGCGGGGGATGCGGCGGGGTGGCTGGCACCCGGACACGCGGTTTTGGACGAGGCGACCGAGGCCCCGGTTCTTCTGGGTCTGGTGGAGGGTAGGGCGCATTTCGCGGTGGATATTTCCGGCTGGACCCCGCCTGACGGTGACGCCGTGCAAACCGGCGTTTTCTTCGATCCGACGGAACAGCGCCATGCGGCCCTGTCCGGCGATTACCGGTTTGCCGAGTTGCGCGGTGTCATGGCGGCGCTGTCGCGGGGGGATGCGGAAATGGTGGCGATGGCCCGATCCATCCTGAACTGGCATCGGAGCCATCGGTTCTGTTCGGCCTGCGGTGCCCCGAGCGAGGTGGCCAATGCCGGGTGGCAGCGCGGCTGCCCGGCCTGTGCCACCCAGCATTTTCCCCGCACCGATCCGGTGGTGATCATGCTGGTTACCTCTGGCAACAACGTGCTTCTGGGCCGCTCGCCCGGATGGCCCGAGGGGATGTATTCGCTGCTGGCAGGGTTTGTGGAACCGGGTGAAACCATCGAGGCGGCGGTGCGCCGCGAAGTGGCCGAGGAAACCGCCATTCGTGTCGGACAGGTCCGCTATCTGGCCAGCCAGCCCTGGCCGTATCCGTCATCGCTGATGATCGGGTGTGTGGGCGAAGCCCTGTCTGCCGACATCACGCTTGACCCGGCCGAGCTTGACGCCGCTTTGTGGCTGAGCCGCGAAGAGATTGCGCAGGTTTTCATGGGCGATCATCCCACCATCCGCCCACCACGCAAGGGGGCGATCGCGGGTTTTCTTTTGGCCAACTGGCTTGCGGATTGTCTGGATTGAGGTCATCAGAGAGTGTCGCGAACGGGTTGCATCTGATGGCAGGGCGGGATTGTCTAATGTCGTCGGAATGTCGGGCAGGGAGAGGGACGGGTGAAATTCTCCACCAAGGAAGATATTGAGGCACCGGCCGACGTTGTGTTTGCCGCGCTGACCGACTTTGCGCAGTTTGAGCGGGCGGCGTTGCGCCGAGGTGCCGAGCTGGTGCGGATGGACAGGCTTGATCAGCCGGGCGTCGGCATGGGCTGGAATGTCCGCTTGCAGTTGCGCGGCAAGTGGCGGCGGGTGATCTGCGATCTGCGCGAATATGATGCACCCAGCCGGATCACCGTTTTCGCCGAAAGCACCGGATTCGATATGGTGCTGGAAATGAACCTTGTCGCCCTGTCGCGCACCCGTACCCGGCTGGGCGTCGAATTTGACATCCGCCCGCGCACCTTGTCGGCGCGGGTCAAATTACAGTCGGCGAAACTGATCAAGGCCAATCTTGCCCGCAAATTCACCGGTCGGGTGCAGAAATTCGCGGCAGAGCTGGAGTTGCGGCATCTGAAGCTGCGGATGCCGTAACGCGATTCAGCGGCGACTGGGGTCAGCCGGGTAGACACCGAGCAGCGACATGGATGAAGTAAAGAATTTCAGCTCATCCAGGGCAAGCTGGACGTTGCGATCATCTGGATGGCCTTCGATATCGGCGTAAAACTGGGTTGCCGAAAAAACGCCATCCACCATGTAGCTTTCGAGTTTGGTCATGTTGACGCCATTGGTCGCAAAGCCCCCCATCGCCTTGTAGAGCGCCGCCGGGATGTTGCGGACGCGAAAGACGAAGGTGGTCATCATCATGCCGTCGCCGCGCCGTTTGAGGTTGGGTTGGCGCGACATGACCAGAAAGCGGGTGGTGTTGTTTGATTTATCCTCGACATGGCGGGCGAGAAGGTCGAGCCCGTAAATTTCACCCGCAAGTTCGGAGGCAAGGGCCGCGAGCTTGGGATCGCCGAGTTCGGCGGCATAGCGGGCGGAGCCGGCGGTGTCGGCCCCGGTGACCGGCGACAGATTGTGGCTGCGCAGGAAATTGCGGCACTGACCGAGCAGGACCGTGTGGCTGATGGCGCGTTCAACCTCGTCCAGTTTCGTTCCGGGCACCGCGAGAAGGTTGATATGCACCCGCACAAAGGTTTCGCCGATGATGTGGAGGCCGGATTCGGGCAAGAGGTGGTGAATGTCGGCGACGCGGCCATAGGTCGAGTTTTCGACCGGCAGCATCGCGAGATCGGCATCGCCCTTGCGCACGGTTTCGATCGTATCCTCGAAAGTCGGGCAGGCTATCGCCTCCATTTCGGGATAGGCCTGATGGCAGGCCTGATGCGAATAGGCCCCCGGTTCGCCCTGAAATGCGATCTTATCCGCCATGTGGCGCGCCCCCTTGCAAGCACCCCGGATGAAAAAGGGGGTTTCGCGGTGCTAACTATACCTTGAAACCGGGTAGGGGAAGCGCGTAGATACCCCCAACCAAATTGCCAGGGTAGAGGCGCGACATGTTCGACACGATGACAGTAACCAAGGTGGGCGGCGCTTTGTGCGGTGCCCTGTTGATCTTCCTTCTGGGGAAATGGGCGGCGGAAATGATTTATCATACCGGTGCTTCGGGTCATGGCGGCGAAGAAATGACGCAGGCCTATACGATTGATACCGGTGCCGAAGACGCCGGGGCCACCGAAGAGGCCGGGCCGAATTTTGCCACGCTCTTTGCCGCGGCCGATGCCGGTGCGGGCGAAAAGGTGTTTGGCAAGTGCAAGGCCTGTCACAAGATTGATGGCACCAACGGCACCGGGCCGCATCTGGATGGCGTCGTGAACCGCCCCGTCGCTTCCGTGGACGGTTTCGGCTATTCCGATGCGATGAAGGCCCATGGCGGCAACTGGGATCCGGAAAGCATGTCGCATTTCCTCGAAAATCCGAAGAAAGCGGTTCCGGGCACCAAAATGACCTTTGCCGGTCTGCCCAAGCCGCAAGACCGGGTGAACCTGATCGCCTATTTGCAGTCGCTGGGCGGGTGATCCGGGGCGCGACTGGTGGAAAACAAGGGCCGTCCCGTCGGGGGCGGCCTTTTTCGTGGCCCGGTCACGATGTATCACATAATCGCAACTTGATAGCGCCCGTGCTGGCGTTCTAGCCTGTCGTTGCGCGATAGGTTCGCCGCGACACTGAAGGGAGACCGCCATGGTGACACGGCATCAAAGCGAAGCGTTGGCCGCAGATCGCCTGTCAGGCCGCATGAAACACGTGTGCCTGGCCGTCGGGATTTCGGTCGCGGCGCTGTTTTTGGCCGTGACCCATGCGCGGGGCGAAGACATCATCACCGCGCATGGCATTTCGACCTTTGGCGATCTGAAATATCCGGCGGATTTCACCCATCTGGATTACGTGAACCCGGATGCGCCGAAGGGCGGGGAAATATCCGAATGGACCTCGGGCGGGTTTGATTCGATGAATCCCTTCACGCTGAAGGGCCGCGCCGCTGCCCTCTCAACCATCATGCTGGAAGGGTTGATGGAAAGCGTGGCAGATGAAGTGGATTCGGTTTACTGCCTGCTGTGTGAAACCATCGAATACCCTGCCGACCGGTCCTGGGTGATTTTCAACATCCGCCCCGAGGCGCGGTTTTCCGATGGCAGTGTGGTGACGGCAGAGGATGTGCTGTTTTCTTACGACACCTTCCGCACCAAGGGTTTGTCGAGCTACCGCACCGTCATCGCCCAGCAGGTCGAGAGCGCCGAGGTGCTGGATGCGCGGCGCATCAAGTTCACCTTCAAGAAGGACTTTCCCAAGCGCGATCTGATCCAGGTGGTCGCGGGGTTGCAGATATTCTCCAAGGCCGATTTCGAGAAGAACCACCGCGATCTGGAAGCATCATCGCTTGAGCCGTTTCTCGGAACCGGGCCTTATATGCTTGACCGGATGGATGTGGGCACACGCATCATCTACAAGCGCAACCCGGATTACTGGGGCCGGGATTTGCCGATCAATGTCGGGCGGCAGAATTTCGATTCTATCCGTATCGAGTATTTCGGCGATTATCAGGCGGCATTCGAGGCGTTCAAGTCCGGGGCCTATACGTTCCGAAATGAGGCTTCGTCGATCATCTGGGCGACGGGCTATGATTTTCCGGCCTTCGTCAACGGATATGTCAAGAAGGACACGCCGCATAACGGCAATGTCGCGAGCGGTCAGGCATTCGTGATGAACCTGCGCCGGCCGCAGTTTCAGGATGTGCGGGTGCGCCAGGCCATCGGGTTGATGTTCAATTTCGAATGGTCGAATGCCTCGCTGTTCTACGGGCTTTATGCGCGGATCAATTCATTTTGGGAAAACAGCGAGCTGGCGGCGACGGGGCTGCCGTCGGATGCGGAACTGGCGATACTGGAGCCGCTGCGTGACCTTCTGCCGCCCGAGGTCTTTACCGAAGAGCCGCCCAGCGGCGATATATCGGGTGATCGCCAGTTGGACCGCAAGAACCTGCGCCGCGCCTCGGCGCTTCTGGACGAGGCGGGCTGGCCGGTGGGGTCGGACGGGATGCGCCGCAATGACAAGGGCGAGGCGCTGAGGGTCGAGTTTCTCAATGACAGCCAGAGCTTTGACCGGGTGATCAACCCCTATGTTGAAAACCTGCGCGCATTGGGGGTCGATGCGGTGATGAACCGGGTCGATGACGCACAGATGACCAACCGCGAGCGCAGCCATGATTTCGATATGATCACCGATCATCTGGGGCAGGATCTGACGCCGGGGTCGGGGTTGCAGCAATATTTCGGATCGGCGTCGGTGGATGACACGTTCAACGCGATGGGCTTGCAAAGCGAGGCGGTGGACAAGCTGATTTCGGTGGTCGAGGCGGCCAAGACCCGCGACGATCTGAACGTGGCGGTGCGCGCGCTGGACCGGGTGCTGCGCCACTATCGGTTCTGGGTGCCGCAATGGTACAAGGATGTGCATACCGTCGCCTATTTTGACATGTATGAGCGGCCCGAAACGCTGCCGCCCTATGCACTGGGCGAACTGGATTTCTGGTGGTACAACGCCGAAAAGGCCGCGCAACTGAAGGCGGCGGGCGTGCTGGACTAAAGCGCGCCGTAGCGGGGAAAGAGCAGACAGACCCATGGGCGCTTATATCCTGCGGCGATTGCTGTTGATCATTCCGACGCTGATCGGGATCATGGTGATCAATTTCACCCTGACCCAATTCGTGCCGGGTGGTCCGATCGAACAGATCATCGCCCAGATGGAAGGTCAGGGCGATGTGTTCAAGAACATCGCGGGCGGGGGTGACGCCGGGGGCGAACAGGCCAGCGTCGGCGATGAGCGCTATCTGGGGGCAAGGGGTTTGCCGCCGGAATTCATTGCGCAACTGGAACAGCAGTTCGGTTTCGACAAGCCGCCGCTGGAACGGTTCCTGTCGATGATGTGGGGCTATCTGCGGTTCGATTTCGGTGAAAGCTGGTTCCGGTCGATTTCCGTGGTCGATCTGGTGATCGAAAAGATGCCGGTGTCGATCACGCTGGGGCTGTGGTCGACGTTGCTCGCCTATCTGATTTCCATTCCGCTGGGGATCCGCAAGGCGGTGCGGGACGGGTCGAAATTCGACACCTGGACCTCGGGGGCGATCATTGTCGGCTATGCGATTCCGGGGTTCTTGTTCGCGGTGTTGCTGATCGTGTTGTTCGCGGGGGGCAGTTTCTGGCGGATTTTCCCGTTGCGGGGGCTGACCTCGGATGATTGGGACCAGATGTCGATGCTGGGCAAGGTGGGCGATTATTTCTGGCATATCACGCTGCCGGTCGTGGCCTCGACCATTTCGAGTTTCGCCACCCTGACGCTGCTGACCAAGAACAGCTTTCTCGATGAGATCAACAAGCAATATGTGCTGACGGCCAAGGCCAAGGGGCTGACCGAGCGTGGCGTGCTTTACGGGCATGTATTTCGCAATGCGATGCTGATCGTGATTGCCGGGTTTCCGGGGCTGTTTCTGGCGGTGCTGTTTGGCAGTGGTCTGCTGATCGAGACGATATTTTCGTTAGATGGGTTGGGGCGGCTGGGGTATGAGGCGGCGGTGGCGCGGGATTATCCGGTGGTATTCGGCACCCTTTATGTCTTTGGGCTGCTGGGGTTGCTGATCGGGCTTGTGTCGGATTTGATGTATGTCTTTGTCGATCCGCGCATCGATTTTGAAAAGAGGGCGGGCTGATGGCTTTGTCACCGCTCAATGCCCGCCGCTGGCGCAATTTCAAGGCCAATCGTCGGGCGTTCTGGTCGCTGTGGATATTTCTGGTGCTGTTCGGGGCGTCGCTGATGGCCGAGTTTCTGGCTAATGACAAACCGATCATCGTCAATTACCGGGGTGATTACTTTTTCCCGATCTACAGGTTTTACCCCGAAACCGCCTTTGGCGGCGATTTCAGGACCGAGGCGAGTTACCGCGAACCCGAGGTGCGCTGTCTGATTATCTCGGGCGGGCTGGAGGATTGTTTTGACGACCCCGACGCGGTGATGGCCGAGGCGGCCGCGGGGACCGTGGGGGGGCAGGGGATTGAGAAAGGCTGGATGCTGTGGCCGCCGATTCCCTATAGTTACAAGACCATCAACAATGTGGGCACCGCGCCGTCGGCACCGGACCTCGACCATTGGCTGGGCACGGATGATACCACCCGCGATGTGCTGGCGCGGATCATTTACGGGTTTCGGCTGTCGATCGTTTTCACGCTGATCGTGACGTCGATTTCCAGCCTGATCGGCATCGCCGCCGGGGCGGTGCAGGGCTATTTCGGCGGCTGGGTGGATCTGGTGTTCCAGCGGCTCTTGGAAATATGGGGATCGACGCCGGGGCTTTACGTCATCATCATCCTGTTTGCCATTCTGGGGCGCAGTTTCGGGCTTTTGGTCTTTGTGACCATCCTCTTTGGCTGGCCCGCGCTGGTGGGTGTGGTCCGGGCCGAGTTTCTGCGGGCGCGGAACTTTGAGTATGTGCGCGCGGCGCGGGCGCTGGGCGTTTCGGACCGGGTGATCATGTTTCGCCATATCCTGCCCAACGCGATGGTGGCGACGCTGACCTTCATGCCGTTCATCGTGACCGGCGCGATCGGCGGTTTGGCGGCGCTGGACTATCTGGGTTACGGATTGCCGTCGTCATTGCCGTCGCTGGGCGAATTGTCGTTGCAGGGCAAGTCGAACTTGCAGGCGCCGTGGCTGGGGTTTTCGGCGTTCTTCACCTTTGCCATCATGCTGTCGCTGCTGGTCTTCATCTTCGAGGGCGTGCGCGATGCGTTTGACCCCAGAAAGACCTTTCGATGAAGGTGGTGCTGGAGGTCAGGGGGCTGTCGGTCGGGTTTCGTCAGGAAGGTCGGCGCATTGAGGCGGTGCGGAACGTTTCCTTTAGCGTGGGCAAGGGCGAAACCGTGGCGCTGGTCGGTGAAAGCGGGTCGGGCAAATCGGTGACGGCGCTGTCGACGGTGGCATTGCTCGGGGACAATGCGACGGTCACCGGGTCGGTTAGCTATCTCGGGCAGGAAATGATCGGCGCGCCGGAACCATTGCTGCGCAAGGTGCGCGGCAATGACATCAGTTTCATCTTTCAGGAACCGATGACCTCGCTCAACCCGCTGCATACGCTGGAAAAGCAACTGGCCGAGAGTCTGGCGCTGCATCAGGGGCTCAGCGGTGATGCGGCGCGGGCGCGGATCATCGAGTTGATGGAGAAGGTCGGCCTTGATGATGCCGAACGGCGGCTGGCGGATTATCCGCATCAGTTGTCGGGGGGGCAGCGGCAGCGGGTGATGATTGCCATGGCGCTGGCCAACGGGCCGGAGTTGCTGATCGCGGATGAACCGACGACGGCGCTGGATGTAACCATTCAGGCGCAGATACTCGACCTGCTGGCCGAGTTGAAGGAGCGCGAGGGGCTGAGCCTTTTGTTCATCAGCCACGATCTGGGGATTGTGCGCCGTATCGCCGACCGGGTTTGTGTGATGCAGGGCGGCGAGATTGTCGAGCAGGGGCCGGTGGAAACGATTTTCGCCAATCCGCAGCATGAATATACCCGCAAATTGCTGGCCGCTGAACCCAAGGGCCGCCCCGATCCGGTGCCGCAGGGGGCCGAAGAGATTGTGCGGGCCAAGGATTTGCAGGTCTGGTTCCCGATCCAGCGGGGATTGCTGCGCAAGACCGTGGGCCATGTGAAGGCGGTCAATGCGGCGACGTTTTCGGTGCGGGCGGGCGAGACGCTGGGCATTGTCGGGGAAAGCGGGTCGGGCAAGACCACGCTGGCGCTGGCGGTGATGCGGCTGATCGCGTCGGAGGGGCCGATCGTCTATCTGGGGCAGGATATTTCGACCTGGCGACCGCGCGAATTGCGCCGGTTGCGCCGCGACATGCAGATTGTATTCCAAGACCCTTTCGGCAGCCTGTCGCCACGCATGACCTGTGAACAGATCATTGCCGAAGGGCTGACGGTGCACGGGGTGGAGCCGGGGCGTGACCGGCGCGAAATGGTGACGGAGATCATGGGCGAGGTCGGGCTGGATCCGGCCACCATGGGCCGCTATCCGCACGAGTTTTCCGGCGGCCAGCGCCAGCGCATCGCCATTGCCCGCGCCA
This sequence comes from Albidovulum sp., assembly GCA_049663365.1. GTDB lineage: Bacteria > Pseudomonadota > Alphaproteobacteria > Rhodobacterales > Rhodobacteraceae > Albidovulum. The sequence continues at coordinate 10,321 of JBATDH010000222.1, forward strand.
TGATCCTGCGGCCCAAGGTGGTGGTGCTGGACGAGCCGACATCGGCGCTGGACATGACGGTGCAGGTGCAGATCGTCGATCTGTTGCGCGGATTGCAGCGCAAATACGGGCTGGCCTATCTGTTCATCAGCCATGATCTGCGGGTGGTGCGGGCGCTGGCCCACAAGGTCATCGTGATGAAACAGGGCGACATCGTTGAAGCAGGCGACAGTCAGGTGATTTTCGATGCGCCGCAGACCGATTATACAAGCGAATTGATGGCGGCGGCCTTTGGCGACCATCTGGCCACCAGCGCGTCATGAAAATCCTGTTCGTGCATCAGAATTTTCCGGGGCAATTCCTGCATCTGGCCCCGGCGCTGGCCGCGCGCGGGCATGAGGTTCTGGCGCTGACGGCGGAGAATAACCAACGGCCGTCGCCGGTGCGGGTGCTGCGGTATCGGCTGCCGCCTGCGGTCGAGGTCACGGGGCTGGCCAGGAC
>JBATDH010000223.1:0-1753 GCA_049663365.1 Albidovulum sp.
CCGCTGCGGTGGCGACCATATGCACCAACTCTGCCTCATCCGCTGCCGCCATGACCACAAAGCCCGGCAGATTGGCCAGAAAGGCCACGTCAAACGCCCCGGCATGGGTCGCGCCATCGGCCCCGACCAGACCCGCCCGGTCAATGGCGAACCGCACCGGCAGGCGCTGGATCGCCACATCATGCACGACCTGATCGTAACCGCGTTGCAAAAAGGTCGAATAAAGCGCGCAGAAGGGCTTCATCCCGCCCGCCGCCAATCCGGCGGCAAAGGTCACCGCGTGCTGTTCGGCAATGCCCACGTCAAAACAGCGCTTGGGAAAGCGTTCGGCAAAAAGGTTCAATCCGGTTCCATCGGGCATCGCCGCCGTGATCGCCACGATCTTGTCATCGGCCTCGGCGGCCTTGATCAGACTTTGCGCGAACACCTTGGTATAGGAGGGCGCATTTGACGGGGCCTTTTTCTGTACCCCCGTCATGACGTCGAATTTCGCCGTCGCATGACCCTTGTCGCTGGCCCGTTCAGCGGGGGCGTAACCCTTGCCCTTCCGGGTGATCACATGGATCAGAATCGGCCCGGTCGCCCGCGCCTTGACGGTGCGCAAGACCGCCAGAAGCTGCTCCACATCATGGCCGTCAATGGGGCCGACATAGGAAAAACCCAGCTCCTCGAACAGGGTGCCGCCCACCGCCAAGCCCTTGAGCATTTCCTTGGCCCGCCGCGCGCCTTCCTGAAACGGTTCCGGCAGCAGGCTGACCGCGCCCTTGGCCGCCGCCTTCAAATCCTGAAACGGGCCTTCGGTATAAAGCCGGGTCAGATAGGCCGACATCGCCCCAACCGGCGGGGCAATCGACATCTCGTTGTCATTGAGAATGACAAAGAGCCGCTTGCCGAGGTGCCCCGCGTTGTTCAGCGCCTCGAACGCCATGCCCGCCGACATGGCCCCGTCGCCGATCACCGCAATCGCATCGCCCGCATCGCCGCCCAGATCACGCGCAACGGCAAAGCCCAGCGCCGCCGAAATCGAGGTCGACGAATGCGCCGCCCCGAAAGGGTCATAGGGGCTTTCCGACCGTTTGGTGAAGCCCGACAGCCCGTCCTTCATCCGCAGCGTGCGGATGCGGTCGCGCCGCCCGGTCAGTATCTTGTGCGGATAGCACTGGTGGCCGACATCCCAGATGATCTTGTCGCGGGGCGCGTCAAAGACGGCATGCAGCGCCACGGTCAGCTCCACCACACCCAGCCCTGCCCCCAGATGTCCGCCAGTCACTGATACTGCGCTGATGGTTTCGGCGCGCAGCTCGTCGGCCAGCGATTTCAGTTCGCGGTCGCTCAGGGATTTGAGATCGGCGGGAACCTTCACCCGGTCCAGCGTCGGTGTTTTCGGTCGGTCGGTCAAAGGCGGTGCCCCATGGTCGGTTTGCGCCGGTTTAGAGGGAAACGCCGCCGGGAACAATCACCTTGGCAAGCCGCGGCCAAGGGATCACTCCCCGTAAAAGCCACGAAACGCCTCAATTGCCGCGGCCAGCGCCGCATCATCCACATCGCGGTGCAGGACCATGCGTATCCGGCGCGACTGCCCGCCGATCAGAACGCCCTGTTCCGCCAACGCCGCGCGCAGTGCCGCCGTTCCGTGCGTGGGGGTGAAAAACACCATATTGGTGGCCTGCGCAACCTCGCCCGCGCTCAAATCGGCCAGCGCCTCGGCCAACACCGCCGCGCGGGCGTGATCATCCTTCAGGCCGGCTATATT
>JBATDH010000224.1:0-7069 GCA_049663365.1 Albidovulum sp.
CCTTCGCCCCACTCATTGGCGAAGGTCACCCCACGTATTCGTGCCGCTATCGGCCTGCTTTTTTCTCTGAGCACAACCAGCTAGGAACGCGGATGCCTACAACACCAGAGCCAGGTACCGTCAAAACTGTCACCAAGCGACGGACGCTACGCGGTGCAGACAGCGCGACCTTTTGGGGGTGGCTGTCGCATGCCGGACCCTACCGCGCCGTCACCGACTATATATTTGGTTCGACACGCAGGCAGTTTATCATGCTGGCGGCTTTCCCCGTCCTGTGGGTGCTGTTCGCGCATCTGGGACCAATCCTGCAAATGGTCCGGGTCAGTTTTCTCGATTCCTATCCGCCGGCTATCGATCATACGCCGCAGTTCACGCTGGCGAACTGGCAGAGCTTCTTCACCGAGGACATCTTCATCAGGCCGTTTTTCCGCACCCTGATGTTTTCGCTGTCTCTGACATTGGCGACGCTGGTCCTGATCTATCCGGTCGCCTATTTCCTCGCGCGCCACGTCAAGCGCGAGAACCAAATGCTCTTGCTTTTGATGCTGCTGATCCCGTTCTGGGTTGGTGAGATCGTGCGCACCTATGCGATCATGATCCTTCTGGGCAACACCGGGGCGGTCAACCTGATCCTCAAGACGCTGGGCCTGATCGACCGACCGATCCCCTTCATGTACACCGGCTTTTCGCTGAGCTTCGGGATCGTCTACCTGACATCGCTCTACATGCTGATGCCGCTCTATTCCGCGCTAGAGAAGATCCCGGCCAACTACAGCGAGGCAGCCGCCGATCTTGGCGCCGGTGCCTTGACACGGTTCCGTCGCGTGACGCTGCCGCTGTCGCTTGAAGGCATATCCTCGGGCTGCACACTGGTCTTCCTGATCTCGACCGGTCTTTACGCCACGCCGATCCTGCTGGGCGGCCCCAGCACGACATTGTTTTCCGAGACCATCGCCGGCTTCTTCCACGTCGCGGGCGACACCTGGCCAACCGGTGCCGCGTTCTCGTCGATCATGTTGCTGACCGCGCTGATCCTTTCCGGAACCTTCATGAAGCTGCTCGGCTCACTGACTAGGGGACCCCAGAAATGACACGTCAAACCCGCATTTTGATGTCGATCATCTACTGGGCGTTTGTGGTCTACCTGTTCGTGCCGCTGCTCTTGATGATCATCATGGGGTTCAAGGATTCGAACTTCATCGGCTTTCCAATCAAGTCCTGGACGCTCGACTGGTATACCGGCGTGTTCAAGGACTCCGAGGTGATGAGCGTCTTTGTCTACTCGACGATCATCGCGATCTCGAGCACGCTGATCTCGCTGACCATCGGCACCTGGATATCGGTGCTGCTTGCCGGACGGCCCTTTTTCGGCCGCGTCGTAATCTTCGGACTTACCGTCCTGCCAGCGGTTATTCCCGGCATCATCTCGGCCATTTCGTTCCGCATCTATGCCAACCTTCTCGGCATCCCGACCGGAATGTTCGCAATCATCGGCGCGCACGCGGTACACAACGTCCCGTTCGTCGCCCTGGTGGTCATTGCCCGCCTTGCGACCCTGCCCAAAAGCCATACCGAAGCGGCGATGGACCTGGGTGCGGACGGCTTTATCAGCTTTTTCCGTATCACCATGCCCTATCTGAAGCCCGCACTGATCGGGGCCGGCATCTTCTGCATGTTGCTGAGCTTCGACGATTTCGTGCGGTCGTTCTTTCTTGGTGGCTATGAGCCGACGTTGCCCGTCCTGATCTTCTCGAAGCTGCGCTCCGGAATGTCGCCGGAGATCAACGCCATCGCCACCGTTGTATTGCTGATGACCGCCGTGCTGGGCATCTGGGCCGAACGCTCGATGCGCCGCTTGGGTAAAGGATCCTGAACCATGTCAAACACCGATAACACGGTCGTCCAGATCGAGGGTATCTCCAAACGGTTCGGCAAGACGATCGCGCTGGAAAAGCTTGATATGAAGATCAACGCCGGTGAATTCGTCACCTTCCTTGGTCCTTCAGGCTGCGGCAAGTCAACGACGCTTCGTATTCTTGGCGGCTTTGAGCAGCCCGATGCCGGACGGGTCATACTTGGCGGCATGGATGTCACCCGGTTGCCGCCGAACAAACGCAAGGTCAACATGGTCTTCCAGGATTATGCACTGTTCCCGCACATGACGGTCACGCGCAATATTTCCTTCGGGCTGGAACTCAAGCGGATGACAAAGTCGCAGATCGCGGCACGGGTGGAAGAGCTTCTGTCGTTCCTTGAACTGGGCACATTCGGTGACCGATTTCCCGATCAACTCTCTGGCGGACAGCGGCAGAGGGTGGCATTGGCGCGCGCGCTTGCGCCCGATCCGCAGCTCTTGCTGCTTGACGAACCGCTGGGCGCGCTTGACGCGCGGTTGCGCGCACAGGTGCAGATTGAGTTGAAAGACATCCAGCGCCGCACCGGCAAAACCTTTTTCTTCGTCACCCATGATCAGGACGAAGCGTTGACCATGTCCGACCGGATTGTCGTCATGAACCAAGGCCGGGTCGAACAGGACGGCGCGCCCGAAGATCTCTACCTGCGCCCCAAATGCCGTTTCGTTGCGGAGTTCATCGGAGAGACCAACCTACTGAGCGACAAGGTCAGGCACGCCGACAAGGGAGCGGTCGAAATCGACTGGTTCGGGATGCCGGTGCAGGGGCAAGCCTTCGACCACACGCCGCGCCAAGGGGATATGGTGACAGCCGCACTTCGGCTCGAGAAGATCGGGTTCTTCGACAAAAAGCCCGAAACCGGCAATGCGGTTCAGGGTACGGTCGTAAACCGCATATTCAAAGGCAGCCGGACGGCAGTGGATATCCGCGTCGGCGACGCAAGATCAGCGACCCTGAAGGCCTATGTCGACCGGGAAATTCCGGACAATGTCTGGCTGGGATGGGACGCCTCGAACATGGCGGTGCTTCAGGACTGACCCCGCCTGATCGCCAGGCCCGCCCCTGATGGCAGCTCAACTTTATCGGAGAACAAGAATGAATAAACGGGAACGGTTTTATGCGGCTGTCGAAGGCGCGCCAGTCGATCGGCCGCCACTGTCGGTCTGGATGCATTTCGTGACACCCTACATGACGGGTCGTCAGGCAGCGGAACGCCACTGTGATTTCTTCCGGCAATACGATTGGGATCTGGCCAAGGCGGTCAGCGACTATCGCTATCCATTCCCCGATGGGATGGAAACGATCACCACAACGGCGGACATGGGTCGTATAACTGTTCAGTCGATGGACCATCCCACCTACGCCAACCAGATCGCGCTCTTGAACGGCATCAGGGCCGAGCTTGGCGAGGATTGGCCGGTGATCGACACCACCTTCGATCCGATCCAGCAAGTCCTGCGCCATGCCGGTTTTTCGGCATTGCGCCTGATCGTCGATAACCCGCGTGAAGCCAAGCCGATGCTTGAGGCAGCGACAGAGACCGTCATTCGCTATATGCGCGCACTGGCAGCGAACGGTGTCGATGGGGTGTTCTATTCGACCCGCGCTGCGTCGACCGAGGCTTGCGTTCAGGGCTTTGCACAGGATGCCTACGAGGAACTGCTTCGCCCCTATGACATCGCCATTCTCCAAGAAACCAAGGGTGTCGTGCGCATGTTGCATGCCTGCAAGAACCATCTCGAACTCGATCGGGTCATGGACTACCCGCATGAAGTACTGAGTTGGGCTGACCATGACCCGACCTGTCCCTCGCTGGCGGACATGCGCCTGCGCACGAACAAATGCATCATGGGCGGCATCAACCAGGCAAAGGTGATCGAGCAGTCCAGACCCGAGATACGCCAGGACATCGACGCAGCGATTGCCGTGACCAAGGGGCAGAACTTCATTCTCGCACCGGGTTGCACGTTCGGGTCGAATGCGCCAGCGCATGTTCTAGACACGATAGCGGAATATGGCCATTCGGCTGACACTGCTGTCGCATAAAGCGTTTCGACTTTACTTTGAGACATCACTTATCACCTATCGCGTTGAAATCTTTGATTTCAGGCAGCGAAAGGTGGTTCATAAATAAGCCGAAACGCTGTAGGGAACGGACATCGCCAACGGTAGCGAAATTCAGATTGGCCGACGCGATTCAAGGCCTTTCCGAAACGGTAACGAGGGTCAGGCGCATCTGCGCCCGCAAGGAGGCAAGGGGCAGTGTCGCAGCAAGGAACAATAGGCTTTGTCGGGTTGGGTGTCATGGGCGGCGCGATGGCGCGCCGTCTGCTAGCGGCGGGGTTTCAGGTCCATGTTCATGCCCGCAATCGGAACCGGGCCGACCCCTTTCTTAAGGCCGGTGCCATCTGGGCGGAAAACGTCGCAGCCCTTGCCCGCCGTTCAATGCGGGTCTTCACCATCGTCGGCGGGCCGGCCGATGTCGAGGCGCTGTATCTCGGCAACAACGGCCTGATCGCTTCCTGCCCGCGCGGTTCTTGCCTGGTGGACATGACCACCTCGTCGCCCGATCTCGCAGGCCGGATCGCCGTTGCGGCAGAGCTTCGGGGAATTTCGACCCTCGATGCACCGGTCACCGGCGGCGTACCGGGTGCCGAGGCGGGAACGCTTACATTCATGGTAGGCGGCGAGACGGCGGCACTTGAGTCGGTCCGCCCGATGCTGGAGGCGATGGGGAAACGGATATTCGCGATGGGCCCGGCCGGTGCCGGCCAGACCACCAAAGCCAGCAACCAGATTGCGGTGGCCGGCATCCTCCTCGGTCTGGCCGAAGCGCTTCACTTTGCCGAAGCCTCGGGTATCGCGGTGGACAGGGTGCTCGATGTTCTGCGGACAGGTACGGCTGGCGGCCCGTTGATGGAGCGTCTCGGCCCGAAGATGATCGCCGGTGACACCGCCGCCACCTTCAGCATCGAGCATTTCGTCAAAGACCTGACCATCGCCCTTGAGGCCCCCCAAAGCAAGGCCGCCGGGTTGCCCACCACAGAACTTTGCCGACACCTCTATCGCGGCCTCGCACGGGACGGCGGAGGCCAGCAGGGCATACAAGCGCTCTTCGAATTCTATCGGCAAAGCCCCGGCGGAAAGCCATCCTGAGGTATCGCCGTTTGCGTTGCCCGCCAAAATGTTTCGGGAAAGACCCCGATCGCGCCCGGTATTCCAATTCGGTTTGGCATTCCCGGCCCGGATGCGTCCGATCTCGTGCAGCCATTGCTCTTGGCCTTTGGCTATGGCACCTGTCAGCGCAGGTGAGGCGCGCCATCCCGGCGGGCCTGCGGTTACAGGCAAGACATGACAAATCCGGATGTGGTGATCGTCGGCGCGGGCGCGGCCGGTGTGGGCGCAGGGCTGGAATTGCGCGAACGCGGTATTCCCTTCGTCATTCTGGAGGCGGCACCCCGTGTCGGCGGGCGGGCCTTTACCGACCGGGTATCGCTGCCGGGGCAGTGGGATCAGGGATGCCAGTGGTTTCACTGTGCCGACCAGAATCCGCTGGTGGCCTGGGCCGACCGGCTGGGGACGGTCTATGAACATGAGGACCGGATAGAGGCCGCGCTTTTGTGGTCGCGCGATCACTGGGCCGATGCCGCCGAGAACGGCGCGTCGCGCGGTGCCATTCATGCGGCCATCGACGCCATCTATCAGACCGCCGGGCGGGGTGACGATGTGCCGATTGCCGAGGTCATTCCCGAGGCGGGCCAATGGGCACCTTCCGTGCGCCATATCCTGCAACTGCTGGCCAGCGATGACCCCGAGAGGGTTTCTGCGAAGGGTTATGCGGATTACGACGATACCGGCGTCAACTGGATCGTCAGTTCCGGGTACGGCGATCTGATCGAGCGGATGGCGGCGGGGCTGCCGATCCGGCTTGGCACGGCAGTCACCCGCATCGAGCAAGGCGCAGGCGGGGTACGGGTGGCCACGTCTGAGGGGACGATCGCGGCCAGGGCGGCGATTGTCACGGTATCCACCAATGTGCTGAACTCTGGTTCCATCGGGTTCGGGCCGGGACCGGCGAATGACCTGCTCGACAAGGTGCAATATGTGCCCTGCGGGACTTATGAAAAGGTCGCCCTGGCGCTGCGTCACCTGCCGCCAGAGATTGCGACCGAACTGTTTTGCTGGATTGATGCGGGCGCGGGCAAAGGGGCCTCCGACTTTCAGATATCGGGCGGGGCGCATCCGAAGATGATTGCCCATATGGCGGGCGGCCTGGCGCGGGATGTGTTGGCGGGCGGCAAGCCCGCGATGGTGGATTTCGCCCTGGAACGGCTGGCCGCCGCGTTCGGATCAGGTTTCCGCAAACTGATCCTGTCCTCGGCGATTACCGGATTTCAGGCGAACCCGCTGATTCAGGGTGCCTACAGCTATTCGAAACCGGGACATACCAAGGACCGGCATGACATGATCGCCGTCGATACCGGCAGTGTCGCCTTCGCGGGCGAGGCCTTTTCGCGACGATGGCAGGCGACGGCGCACGGGGCCTATCAAAGCGGGCGCGACGTGGCGGCGCGTGTCGGCAAGGCGATCGAAACGGTTTGAGTTTGAAAGAAATCGGCCCTAAAAGGCATTGGGTCAGGCAGAGGGTAGCGTCTGACCGTGGGCTACCGCTGCAACATCAGTGGTCGCCGCTTTATGGGCGGGCGCCCCCCGCCGTCAATCGTCGCGCCTTTGCTCGGGGCGGCGGGTGGTTTTGGCGGTTGTCGGGCAGAGTTTTCTACCGGCTGCCCGCCTGTCCTCACCCCTCTCCGTCACCCCAGCTACGCCGGAACGATCGCGGCGATTTGCCATAGCGCTTCTTGAACCGGGCTGTCAGGTGCGAGGCATCGCCAAAGCCGGTGGCGGCGGCGATTTCGGCGACTGAAAGGTTGGTTTCGCTCAGCAATGAATAGGCACGTGCGATGCGCAGTTGCAGGTAGAACTGCACTGGCGTCACCGCGACATATTGCATGAACAGGCGTTCGACCTGCCGCCGCGAGATGTTCAGGCGGTCGGCAATTTCCTCCATCCCCAGCGGATTTTCCAGATTGTCACCCATAAGGTGCATGGCGCTGATCAAGTGTTGGTTGCGGCTGGAAAGCGCCACTGAATAGGCC
>JBATDH010000225.1:0-5804 GCA_049663365.1 Albidovulum sp.
GCCCAGCCATACGCGTTCGATTGCGCGACCGCCCATCAAGCGATCGACGCCATCCGCAGCGGTCCCCTGCACAGCCTCGGCATAGGCATCGAGTTCGGTTGGGAACGCGAAGATCGCGTTGCCGCCATCCTGATTTACGAGCTCCTGCATATCCCAGTACATCTGTTTGCGCTTCTCGAAATCCGTCTCGATCTTGGCCGCGACCATAAGCTGTTCGAACTGATCGTTGCACCAGAAGGCCTCCGCCCATGGAGTTCCGCACGCAAAGGCGACTGAGAACATCAGCCCGGGCGTGGGTCGCGTGGTCCAGTTCGACATGCAGTATGGCTTCTGCATCCAGACGTTGGACCAGTAGCCGTCATTGGGCTCGCGCACGACGTCGATATTGATCCCACCGGCCTGGCCTGCCTCCTTCATCAGAACGGCCGTGTCAACCGCGCCGGGGAAGGCCGCGTCGGCGGTGCTCAGGCTGATGTCGAGACTTTCCAGCCCGGCTTCCTTGAGGTGGAATCTCGCCTTGTCCGGGTCATAGGCGCGCTGCTCGAGTTCGGAATGGTGGAACGGATCAACCGCGGGGATAGGATGGTCATTTCCGACGTCAGCGTAGCCCTGGAATACCCGGTCCACGATGGACTGCCGGTCGATCCCATACTTCACTGCAAGCCGGACGTTCTTGTCAGCGAATTGCGCTGAACGTACATCCATGACCGAGGTCTCATAGCGCCCGCCCAGGCCCTCGACGATCTGGAATTTGTTCATGCCCTTCAACCGGTCGACGATCTTCGTCTCGACGCGGTCGATGATCATGACCTCTCCGCTGATCAGTGCATTGGTCCGCGCTGTCGGATCTGTCAGGAACAGGATTTCGACCTCGTCGACCCAGCCACGACCTTCCTTCCAGTAGTCGGGGTTGCGCTTGCCACGGAAACGGACGCCGGGCTCGAATTCTTCGACCATGTACGCGCCGGTGCCGATCAACTTGTTCCAGTCGCTGAAACCCTCAGGCACGATCTGCAGGTGATAATCACCAAGGAGCACCGGAATGTCGGCATCGCCCGTCTCATGTGTGATGACAACGGTATTGCCTTCGGCCGTAACCGATGTGATCCCGGCCATCACGCCCTTTGCGACCGATGTCGACGCTTCGCCCAAGTGGCGGTTCAGCGAGTAGACGACGTCCGCTGGTGTCAGGGTCTTGCCATCGTGGAAGGTCACACCCTCGCGAATGGTGAAGACCCAACGTTTGGCGTTGTCGGAACTTTCCCAGCTGGTAGCGAGTTCAGGAATGGGCTTCCGGTCCGGGCCGAGCTCGACCAGGTTGTTGGCAACGGCGTAGCCGATCGCGCCGATATAGATCTCGATGAAAGTGGTCGGATCCAGAGTGTCCGTCGTGCTGCCGCCGCTGACCGCCATGGTCAAGGTGCCTCCGGTTTTCGCCTGAGCTTGCGCGCGGCCCGCAAATAGTGCGGTCCCGAGTGCCACAATAGATGCTCCGCCCATCAGCGTCAGTGCAGAACGACGATTGAGCGCCAGTTTCGGTGTGATCAGCTTATTCATTGCAGTCTCCCATTTGATGTCAAAATGCCGCCGTCTTTTCTGCGGGCGGCGTTAGTTTGGATGGATGTGAACCACGATTTGCCAACCGGCCAGGTACTCCGGTGACAGGCAGATCCAGTCGCAGGAGGGCCTCATGAAACAGCGCCTGATTGCTGGTGACAACCGGCAGGCCGGTTTCGCGTTCCAATCGAGTGATGCACTCTACTGCTCGCATGTCGGTGCAGCTGAGCACTAGCACTTCGGCACTCCGATGATCCTTGGTCACAATCATTTCGACGATCTGGTCCGGCGTCAGCGCGCCCTGTTGCAGGCTCGTCAGATCTTTTTCGGGATGGGTCTCGGCTACGACTCTGAACCCGGCGTCTGTTAGAAAATCCGCGCCAACCCTAGTCAAAGGACCATCGTAGGGCGTCACGAACGACACTTGCCGGGTGCCAAGCCTGTTGAGGCTGGCCAAGATGGATCCCGACGTGGTGATGGCTTGGCAACCCACATCGCGGGCGAGCGCATCGGCAAAAGCTGCATCCCCAACTACACCAAGTGAGAGCGTCGCCGAGGTGCATCCGTAGAGGACTAGATCCGGGCGGGCACCTGCCAGAAGCTTCGCCGCCTCTTCGAGTGAGGTCGAGGCCATGGACTTCATTTCCGCGAAACCCGGAACATCCTCGGCCGGATAGCCGCCGATCCTCGTTACATGAACGGACACCCCCGCCGGCGCCATCGACGCCATGTCGGGTTCGATATTGGTGTTGGTATAGGGCACAAGAACTCCGACCCTTGCCCGGGTGCGGCGCGTAGACTGTTCGAGAGGCGGTGTAGTGTGATCCATCTGTCACGATAGGCTCAAATGTTCTCCCTGAGCAAACGAGTGTTTCTTTCGATGCCACAAGTGAATTTTGTGCAGCGCCGATCGGCACATGAACTTGCGATTTCCGTCTAGTTCTCAGATAGCACGCGTAATTTTTGCACATCATGCAAGAACAACTCGCTTGTAGGGTGCAGTTTGGTGCGTATCGTGAACCAAGGTTACCGCAAAATTAACGGTTGGCACAAATGCGCAAGGAACCTCACATGAAACATGTATCGTCAAATTCTGTTTCTGCGGATGACCGCGGTCTGAAGGCAAGGGTTCGGCGATGACTGTGCAGGATCAGCCAGCCCGCTCGGCAACCGATCTTCCCTTCGCCATGTATGACGCGTTTACCGACGTTCCCTATTCGGGCAGCCAGTCGGCGATCGTGCTGAACGCGAAGGCCGTATCTCAGGAAGGCCGGGTCAGAATCGCGCGCGAGATCGGCGTACCAGCGACATCATTTGTGAATGCCGTCAGCGGAAACCGGATCACGGTACAGTTCTTTTCGACGATCATGGAACTGCCGATGTGCGGGCATGGCACGGTCTGTCTGATCACCCGGCTGGTCGAATTAGGCCTCCTGCCTTTCCGGGGTGACGGCTGGCATGCTGCCATTCTCGACCTGCCCAAAGGCGAGGCGACCGTCGAGTACCGTCGCAACTCGGCCGGCCGAACGGAGGTGATGCTGGATGTCGCCACCGCGCGGTTCCTACCTGCCAATCTGGACCTCGCCGAGCTAGCCCGGCTTTTGGGCGTTGACACCTCCGACTATGCAATGAACCTACCCCCTGAAATCGCAACAGCCGATTTCATTCACCTCTGCCTTCCAATGCGCGATCTGAAGGCCATGGCGGCTCTACGCCCCGATTTCGCCAATTTGGCGGCATTCTGCATTGCGAATGGTATCGAAACAGTTGCAGCGTTCTCGACCGAAGTCGTCAACCCAAACCATAGCTTGCATGTGCGTGACTTCTGCCCGGCTGTCGGGGTGGCGGAGTCCGCCGCTGCGGGCACCACGAATGCGGCCCTCGCTGGCTATCTTCTGCGCAACTGTCGCGTACAGGCGGATGCGGAGGGTGCCGTTACGGTGCGGTCCGAGCAGGGGCTGGAACTCGGCCGCCCGAGCAAGGTGACCAGCCGGATCGCGACGACCGAGGGGCGGATAACGCGCCTGCAAGTCGGCGGCGTTGCCAGCAAGATCATGGACGGTGTGCTCAACACGGCCATCGGTGCAACATGACGGATTTAGGTCTGAATGGCATCATCTGGGATGCACATGCCGGTTTGTTTCCCTCGCCCGGCATGGATCTGAACGTGCTCGATGATTGGCACAAAAATCGAGTCGACTACATTAGTATCAATGTCGGCTTCGACGTCATGTCGCGGGATGAAACGCTCGCTACACTCGCGGCCTATCGGCGTTGGGTTCTAGCGCAATCTGACCGTTTCGTCCTGGCAGGGACGCTGGCGGATGTCGCCCTGGCCCGGCAGTCCGACCGTCTTGCCGTCAGCTTCGACATCGAAGGCATGAACGCGCTTGGTGGCGATGTGAACATGATCGCGGCCTATCATGCATTGGGCGTCCGACAAATGCTCTTCGCTTACAACCTGACCAATGCTGCCGCCGGCGGGTGTCACGATACGGATACCGGCCTCAGCGGGTTTGGCGACCAGATCCTTTCAGAGATGAACCGCGTGGGCGTCATTGCAGATGCCAGCCACGCGGGCTACCGAACAAGCATGGACCTGATCGAACGCTCGAGTACGCCGGTCGTGTTTTCGCATTCCAATCCTAGCTCCGCCTGGTCACATCAACGCAACATCGCGGATGATCAGATCAAAGCTTGCGCTGCCAGAGGAGGCGTGGTCGGGCTGAACGGGCTCGGCATCTTTCTGGGCGACAATGACACAAGCGGCGAAACGCTGCTGCGCCATCTGTTCCGTCTTATCGATCTGGCGGGACCCGCTCATGTTGGACTTGGGTTCGACTATACACCGGATGTGACAGTCGATCTTGGCGCGATCCTACGCGCGCGGCCGGACTATTGGCCCACCGGTCAGCAATATGATACGCCAAACATCGGCCACGCGGGTCCGTCGGCGATTCCAGATTTGGTTGCCGGGATGCAGGCGCGGGGCCTGTCGAAATCCGAGATCGGGGGCGTTCTTGGCGGCAATTTCGCGCGGGTTGCCGCTCAATGCTGGGTATCTTGAAGGATCAGGACATACTCGATCCGAAAACGTTAGCTTCAGTCCTTTTCGCCTCAAAGCGCAGCCAGTCGAGTGCTATCGCCGTCAGATCAGGGCGGCGCGGTTTATGCGGCCAGAGCACGAAATAGGCAAAGTCCGACACCGCAACGTGATCAAAGGGGCGCACCAGCCGCCCGCTTTCCAGATCGTCAGCCACCAAAGCGGGGCGTCCGAGCGCGATGCCCTGCCCGCCAATAGCCGCTTCGATCGCGCCGGCTGTATGACTGAACCGCGGACCGCGATTGGCCAATGGCAGAGAGATCCCGATTGAGGCCAGCCATTTTGGCCAATCGAAATCTGTCATGTGGTCATGTAGAAACGTTATGGCACCCAGCCGATCCGGCGAGGGAGAAGGTCGTAGGGTGTCGCGCAGCGCTGGAGTGCAGACAGGAAAGACGTGATCAAGCAATAGCCTTTCGGACTGCAATCCTTGGGGTGGAACATTACAATACCGGACCGCGACATCAACGCCTTCACGCACGAGGTCGACGGTGCGATCATTGGTGTCGATACGCAGATCAACTTCCTTCAAAAGCTCCTGCAGGCGCAAAAGCCGCGGGACCAGCCACCTACTGTTAAACGAAAACGACACGCTGATCACGAGCTGTGGTCGGATGTTGGCGGCTGTAAGGGCTACACGCTCAGCGCGCAGAATCTCGAGCGCCGCTTCTACCGCCTTGATAAAACGTGCGCCTTCGGGGGTCAAAATCAGGCTACGCTGGCCGCGTGTGAAAAGCGGCAGGCCCAGCTCCGCCTCCAACTTGCGGACCTGAAAGCTCACCGCCGATTGCGTCAAATTCAGGTAGTCAGCCGCTTTCGTAAAACTTCGCAACCGCGCGGAGGCCTCGAAGGCAGGCAAAGCTGTCAGGAGCGGAAGGTCGATGTCGCGTTTCAAAGATGTGCTTTCGAGCGATTTCAGCCGTCAGAAGACTAACGAACTCACATTGTCGTTCGGGCAGCAAGTACGCAAGGCCGTTGTGTGCGGTTTGCGGTTGCGAAACTATCGGCACGTCCAGCGTGCGGATTTCAGAAATACCGGACAGCGATTACGCTAATTTCCGGACAGCCGTTTCGGTAATTCCCGGACAGCTCGGGCACGGCTGATCATCTGCCTGCGATCATGTTTCAGTTTGGATAGTTTCGT